>NZ_CAXBHN010000001.1:0-526382 GCF_963975605.1 uncultured Zhongshania sp.
GAAGTGTTACCTATCTGGTCGGGCTAATCTGTAACCTATGTGCTCGGTTTGTACCGCTCACTCTGGATCCCCGATCGGGGTCGGGGATGACGTAGTAGTGAGAGGTCGGGGATGACGTAGTGTGGCGCCGCTATCGTCAACCTGCCAACCCTCATCCTAAGACTCACCACCACCACCATTCTAAACGACCCACTACCGCCATTCTAAACGACCCACTACCGCCATACTCAACGACCCACCGTCGTCATCCTCAACTCGATTGAGGATCCAGTCGCCTCGGGCTAGATCTATACATCGAGAGCTTTGCCTTGATGAGAGATCAAACAGAATATGAGTCAGGAATGGCGTAAAGGCTTGTCTCTGAACATCGAATCTCGCGTACCCACAGGGCATGAAGGGCAGGCTCTACGCAATCGGTCATTTATGGGAATAAACTCACTCATTTACCGTTCCCTGTTGG
Source organism: uncultured Zhongshania sp. (assembly GCF_963975605.1). Classification (NCBI taxonomy): domain Bacteria; kingdom Pseudomonadati; phylum Pseudomonadota; class Gammaproteobacteria; order Cellvibrionales; family Spongiibacteraceae; genus Zhongshania; species uncultured Zhongshania sp. The sequence goes on from NZ_CAXBHN010000001.1 coordinate 461, forward strand.
CCACTCGCACAAGTGCGTGATCTACGCTACGCTACGGTTCGTGCGATTTTTCCTTGCCAGAGAACAATATTCCGGCTCGTGAAAAGGCCTTAAATAACATAATAATTAGAACAGGCAGTGAATTCATATGAACCCAAGACAAATCCGTCGCTTCCTTACACCCTTAATTTTGGCGATAGGCCTTGTGTGCATAGCCAGTTGTGGCGGCAGCAGCAGTGGGCCTCGGTCTGGTTCTGGTTCAAACTCCGGTGGCGGTTCAGAAATTGAAAATGACGATCTGCTCGAAACCGGTTTACAGGGTCAGGTGCCGATTGCCGACCAATTAAGTGGCCGTGCGGCGCAGGGCTATCGCAAAGGTTTACGCTTGGTCGGCGAGAATACGATTCTAGATCGCGGCGCCAACTTCTCTATGGCCTGGCTAGATGACTGCGCCTACATCACCACCACCTCGCCGGGGCAAATATTTGGGCCGGCGTCGTCTCCCTATATCGATCCACAGTTCAGTGCCCTAAACGGCATGGCGGTCATCGACGCCTCAGACCCAGAAAATCCAGAGCTAGTCGATATCTTGCAAAGCCCCGCCATGATTGCCCCGCACGAATCTATTCAGGCAAATCAGGCGCGGCGTATTATCGTTGCCACACGGGGTGGCGGCACGGCATTTGATGTCTACGAGGCGATTGATTGCCGCAAGCCTGTACTAAAAGCCTCGGTCAATATCGGCTTGGGTATCACCCTGCCGCCACTGCCAGATTTACCCGGTGGTATTGGCAGTATCGACCAAGGTCTGGCATTTATGGGTCACGCCATGTGTATCACCGACGATGGCTTTACGGCCTATGCCACCAGTTCGGCACAGAGTAATGCGGTTATCGATTTGACCGATCTAGAAGAGCCGAAGTTGATTCAGCTCTATTCTCCCGCCTCGCACGACTGCGGTTTAAATCCAGAGGGCACCCGTCTTTATCAGGCCAATTTTGGTTTTGTGTCTTTGGGTTTGGGTTTGCCTAACGGGCCAGCGGTGGGGCAAAACGGTCTTCTAATTTTAGATGTGAGTGGCTTCCAGGATCGTACCACGCCAGCATCACCGTTCCTGTTTGGCACACAACCGCCAGAGATTGGCTTTGTGGGCTGGAGTAATTTACTGGATGGCGAAGCGCCAACGGCCGGTTCGCACACCGCGCGTTGGTTCAAAAATGGCGGACGCACCTACGTTTACTCCAGCGATGAATGGCCAACCGCCGGAGTTTGTCCCTGGGCCCACAGCCGTATTATTGATATCACCGACGAAGCTAATCCGGTCAGAGTGTCGGATATTATTCTCGACGTGAATAAATTAGAGAACTGCCCACAGACTGAAATAGACGTCGCCAACTACTCTGCCCACTACGTTGGCTTTGACGATGTAAACAACGCCACCACCTTGTTTATGAGTTACTACACCGGTGGTCTGCGGGTGTGGGACATTCACGATCCCGCCAATCCCTTTGAAATTGCTTACTGGCATCCGGCACCAAACCCAAATACCCCCACGGTATTACTGTCGGAAGGCTTCGGCAGTTCAGCCGATCGCTGGGACGCCGTCGCCACCTATATTCGCTACCGACCTGAAACCGGCCATATTTGGATAGCAGGCTACAGTGCGGGTTTTCAAATCTTGGAATTCACCCCCAGTGCTGGGCCCACTGCACCTAAACCCACAGGGCTTTAAGTCGGGTAGTTGCCGCTATGTTGTGTAAGCGCAGCGGCCAAAAGACCGCCAGTACGCGGCGTCTGTATTGGCTGCTAGTAATTAGCCTAGCGGCGTTTGCAGCGCCAGCGTGGTCGCATTCCTTTGGTACGCTTTACACCTTACCTGTGCCGTTTTGGTTATACGCCTGGGGCAGTGCGGCGGCCTTGCTGCTGTCGTTTTTACTGGTGGCGTGGTTCGCCAGCGATCAACGCGCCGCGCAAGACTCGCTCCAGCCTGTGCGCGAAAAAAACCTGTTTGTCATATCTCCCATCGCGATTCTTGTTTTACGAGTAGTGAGTTTATTCGCCTTGCTGCTGTGTATCGCCACCGGTTTGTGGGGCACGGCGAATGCCTTTTTAAATTTTAATATGACCTTTTTCTGGATCATATTTGTTTTAGGCTTCGCCTACTTTAGTGCCTTGGTGGGTGATCTTTACCCGCTAGTAAACCCCTGGCAAACCATGGTGCTTTGTTTGGCGGCGGTGTTTAAAATTGATTTTTCTGGCCGCTTTCGCTGGGGTGAAAAACTAGAATATTGGCCGGCCTTGTTGCTCTATATCGGATTTATTTGGTTTGAATTATTTGGCGAAAGCGGCCCGCGAGGGCTTGCGAGTGTCTTGCTGGCTTATAGCTTGTTGAACGTCGTAGCCGCATGGTTAATCGGCAGCGAGCGCTGGTTTAAACAGGGCGAATTTTTCGCGGTTCTGTTTGCGCTGATCTCCAAAATGGCGCCAATCTCTATTCAAGCAAGGGATGAATCCCAGTCACGCCCAGCGGTGATTTTACGCATGCCGTTCTCGGGTCTTCAAATTGGCAAAGCATCCTCAATGAGTGAGCTGCTGTTTGTTTTGTTTCTATTATCGTCAACCGCATTCGACGGTTTGCACAGCACCAATATCTGGGCAACGTTCTTTTGGCAAGACATCGCCGGAATATACCGGGAATACAACGGCCAAAATATTGTGCAGGCCTATCCGGTATTAAAAGCGGCGCATGGCGTGTTCGAAACCACCGTGCTGGTGTTGTCGCCGCTGTTTTACCTTGGCGTACTGTATTTCTTTCTGGCAATCGTACGTCGGCTAACAAAGTATCACGCATCGCTATCCTCACTCGCCTTACATTTCACCTACTCACTTTTACCCATCGCCTTGGTCTACCACATCACCCATTACTACACTTTGATCAGCACCCAAGGCGTAATGATTTGGCGACTGATATCAGATCCCTTCGGCTGGTCTTGGAACTTATTCGGCAGCGCCCATTGGCGACCCGAATCAGTTATCCCCAATATGGATTGGGTGTGGCATACGCAGGTGGGTTTAATCCTTTTTGGCCACGTGCTCAGCGTGTACTTAGCCCATAAAGAAGCGCTGCCGCTATTTCCGCAGCGTCGGCAGGCAACGCTGAGTCAATTGCCCATGCTGGTGTTGATGATTATTTTTACGTGTTTTGGGCTGTGGATATTGGCGCAGCCGGTGACTGCTACTCGGTTATAGTGGGTTTGTGTCTTTGTTGAGATTAGCGGTTCCCGAGGATTAAACCCTTGTGAACAGTAGAGCCATTCTCATTAACACATTTTAGAATGACTTAACTTATTGAAAAACATAAAAAACAGGATATGATCAGGGGAAAGGAATGTTTGGTAGAAATAAAGGGAACTAGTCTTCGTTTGTCGGGCGCTCGCTAATAGCGAGGTCGATATTTCATTGAATTCCCAACGATTTTCCAATCAACGTAAAAGCCACTTCCGTGATAAGGGGGCCAAAATGATATATGGCCTGAGTCGTTATAACAAAACTGTTATACAAAACATAGAGAATCGTGAAAATGGAATTCCCCACAGAAATAACACTAAACCTCAATCAATCAAATATTCAAAATATTGGTCAGAAGTCCATAACCATTCATGGAGGTGTTACAACTCTATTGGGGCCAAACGGGTCAGGTAAGACACAGATTTTTAGAGGCTTGAAGGCATCGATAAATCAATATGCTTCTAACAAAAAAATTCGATACGTATCGGCTGGACGGCTTGGCCCTATGGAGAACTTTCGGTCCGACTATGACGGCAGACGCGGAAACCCACGATACGAACAGGCTACTTACGGCGCTAAAGATTCAATGCAGTATAGGCATGCCAATGAAACTGTAACTGGCGATTTTGCAACTTTATCAGAGCGCCCAGATATACTAATTAAAGTCCAAGAGAGATTGAGAAAATTATTTAATAGAGATGTTCGTATAGATTGGGACGGTGGAAATCTAAAAGTCTATTTTTCTAGAGTCGATGTTGAAGGAAGTGAGTATTCTTCGGCACGTGAGGCAAGTGGCCTTCTACACTTGGTGTCAATTCTAGCCGGTCTTTATGATGATGAAGTTGGCGTTGTACTAATTGATGAGCCCGAGGTGTCACTACATCCACAATTGCAGTCGTTTTTATATCAAGAAATTTCAAAAGTGGCAGGTGATCCAAGCACATCAGGAAAGAAGCTGGTGTTTTTATCAACTCACTCAACTGAGTTTATTCACCTTCAATCGGTAGACGATTTGGCATCAATTGTTTTTTGTACAGATATATATACTGATGCAGTCCAAATTGACCCAACTATTGAGGAGTTTAGAAATAGAAAGATCAAAGCGCTTTTAGCCCGAATGGGGCAAGAGCATAAGCTTGCACTCTTTTGTAATAGGCCTTTGCTCGTAGAAGGACCAAGCGATCAAATTATCTGCTCAGGGATTAGCCGAGTATTAGATTTAAATACCGAGGCCGCAGGGTCGCAAATACTTCCTGTAACAGGTAAAGGGCAAATGCCAGTTGTTACTAAGTTAATGCGATTAATTGGTAAAACACCATCGATTTTAGCTGATGCAGATGCCTTAACAGACGGTTTAGACTCAATTTCTCCGTTTATCAATCAGCCTCAAGCTGATGATATTGCCATAGCACTTGGCCATAGAAGTGCCGTTCAATTTGCGAGGGATACCTATAGAGATTTTACGCAATGTGTTGATGCAAATTGGAGCGATATTAGTGGGGAAGCGGTGAATCACCCTTATTGGGTAAACCGCGATTTGCAGAGGGACGACTCGATAGCAAAAAGGCGATCAGCTTTTTGTACTTTTATGAATGCGGATGATATATCACAAGTTGTTGTTAGTAATGAAGGCCTATGGAGCGGCTTAAAGATTAGGCTTACTTCGTTACTAGAATTACTCGGGTCATTGGGATGTTTTATATTAAAGAAAGGAACAGTTGAATCCTACTATCAACATGCCGATCAACTAACAAGTGACGAGAAACCAAATGCTGCGGCTCATGAAGTGGCGCATATGAGTGAGATGAACGAGCAGGAGTTACATGATTCATTTGGAGATATTGTAGAGGCTATAAAGTTCGCTTCTCAAGCAAAAAGCATTGATGAAGGAGCTGCTATTAGAGATATGGTTCTAGCTATTGTGGCTCCAGCTTTAGCTTCAATTACCGAAACAACCACAGAAATTGAGCTAAATACAAACTGTAGAAACCTTTTTGATAAGAAGGCGTGCTTGTTTAGGCTTTCAATAGAAAATGATAATGGTCTATTTTTAATCGTTAACTTGGCTACAAATATTTTAGATGTACGAGGGTTTCCATTACGAATAGCTGTGGGCTCAAACCCGATTTCTACTGTAAATGCACAAATGGAGCTTCAGTAAATGTATAACAAACGCATCAAAGGCGACGCTCGTACCTCGCGCGCTTTATGCGGGCGTTATGCCTTTTGGGGGTGCCCATGGATAAGCTGACTATTTCCAATCCGAGAACAGAATGGGTTCGTTCAGAGTTGCTATTGTTTATTAGTGAATGGGAAGAATGGCAGAAGCAGGTAGCGGCAATAAAAGATCATCCCTATGACAGAAATACGCACACAGATGTTTTCGCGGATGGTGAAGAAAATATGGAAAAACACGCCATACTGCAGAGGAAGACGTCTACGTTTCTAGAGAACAACTTGGTCGGGCACTGGTTCGTTGGTGGCGATTCGAGCAAAAGCTGTGATAGAACTGATCTCCGTCTAAATATCCGCGTTAAACACAGACTACGAGAACTAAGAGAAATAGAAGCGTCCCTGCCTTACGCCAAGTTAACGGATTCCTACTGGAAACAGAAAGGTAAAGAGGTCATTGATAAAATAGCCGATAAGTCTCCAGAAGTCGCTTTAGAGATCATGGCAGGCTATCTGCGAAACCCTATAGATGGCGAGTAAATGGCATAACAAGAAAATGCAGGCCGACGCGATAAAGCTGCGCGGCTGCTTTTGGCGTTCAATGATGGAGATAGTATGAAGGATTTGTTTCCTGGGCACTTTAAAGAAAGTGAGAGACGTCTCAGAGAAGTATGGGATACGTCACTGTTCGTATTTGATGCCAATATATTGCTTAATTTGTATCGATACTCAGATACGACTCGTAGTGAGTTTCTACGGATATTAGAAAAAATTAAGAGCAGAGTTTGGCTTCCACATAGAGCAGCAGATGAATATTTCAACAATCGTTTATCTGTAATCGACCAGCAAGAAAAATCATATGATGATACCACCAAATTAATTGCTTCATTAAAAAGCGATTTGGAAAATGCTCGTCAACACCCTTTTGTTAGTTCAGACACAATGAATAAAGTAGGACTAGTTTTTGATGAACTTTGTGAAGAGCTAAAAAATAATAAATCTGTACACACAGAAAGAATATCAAACGATGAAATAAAAGAAGCAATTGCATCGATTTTTGAAGGCAGAGTGGGCGCGCCTTATGAGAAAGAAAAGCTTTTAGAACTGATAACAGACGGCGAAGAAAGGTATAAACAAAAAATACCACCTGGTTTTAAAGATGGATCAAAATCTAGCGATAGTGAGGTGTTTGTTGAAAAATGCAGGAGGTATGGAGACCTTATTGTCTGGTTTCAAGTGATTGATAAAGCGATTGAGTCTGGCAAGGGCATAGTATTAGTAACTGATGACAAAAAAGAAGATTGGTGGGAAAGGTTCAAGGGCAAAACCGTTGGCCCCCGCCCAGAATTGGTTAAAGAGTTTAAAGATAAAGCAAAAAATACATTTCATATGTATCAAGCAGATCGTTTTCTCGAATTGGCTAGAGAAAACCTTGATGAAAAAGTAAGCGATGAGGTAGTTGAAGAGATTAGAGAAGTTAAGCGCCGGGATAAACTCGCTTATAGACGCATGAAAGAAATGGAATATTTAAAAAGGCGAAAACTTGAAATGAGCCATCTGTTTCAAGAATTGGAACACGGTAAGCATAGAATGATGGCTTATGAAGAAGAGCGTCATAAGCTAAATCAGCGCATGCAGGAGTTGGAATCAATGCGCAGTGATATGCGGCAGCATAGGGAACTACTGCTGGGTGGTGATATAGAAAATCCAGAGATTGAGCCGATAATGCATCATTATGCTGCGTTTTCTGAAGAATATGCGCAAGTTAGACATAACCTAGAAAACTCCTCAATGAAACAGAAAGAAATGAAAATGCATATGATGGAGTTAGAGAAGGAAGTCGCTCATCGTATGAAAATCATTGAACAAGAAAATTCAGCGGACTCGTAAACTCGCCGCTGATTTTGGCGTTGAGGCTGTAGAATTACTAGCGGGAATTTTCAAGGCCCGGCTCTGGTCGATTTTTGATTTATAAATAGGCCGATTTCTTGAAATCGGAGGAGATTAAGTTGCGTTATTTTCGGGAATTTCACGTAGGAGCGCGTAAATTTCAAAGAAATGGATTGGCTGGAGTTTTTCTACAGCCTCGTTAGATGCCCTACAGATCAGGAACGACTCATGCACTACTGCGAGTATGAAGAGCAAATTCCTTGCTTAACTAACGATTACGATAAATTTGACAGTATATGCAAGACTGAGCTAGCTACCCCAGTTTCTGCTGATGAAATAATAAACCTAAGCGGTTTTTGCATTTCACTGCATCTCGACTTGATCGAAGAGTTCCAGGACGATTTTCTTTCAATTAATGAACTTCTCATCGGATTGAAGGGTAAGTCAGGCATCTATCACTTATGGGTTGAGAAGGGCCATTGCGAAGATCATAACATCCGCTCAATGATCTGCGTCTATGTAGGAAAAGGTCTTGCCCTTAACAGGGTCAAGAAGCATATAAAAGAGAAATGGCCGGCCGAAGAGACTTTGCATCTTTCGTTCTATGAATGTGAAAACAGGATTTCCAAATACTTGGAGCAGTTATTCCTCGACACATATAACTACCATTTGAACACCTCAGAGAACCTTGGAGAAGGTACTCTATACGGCAGATGGAGTGAAGAGAGATATGATATTGGGACTGAGCTACAAAACAACGCAGATGTATACGCCCAGAAGAATCCAGAACTGGGCATTTGAATATGCAGCTAACAATCACATCAAATGCGACGCTCGTACCTCGCGCGCTTTATGTGGGCGTTATACAACATAAATAAGGATTCAGAATGGCAGGAAATGACGGAGATCAAATGAGCAACCCTGCGATACAGGTAGAAAAACTAATAAGGCAATTTGATAAAATCTTAGGTGATGCAGGAGTGGTGCCAGTTAATCAGTCGATTGCTGCATCGAAGAAAGGAAACCACGAATCAGTGTTAGATTATCTCGCGAAGACACTGGAATCAATGTCATTTGTGAAACTTCAGACAAAGTATCCTCAGGTTTTAGAGCTAATTGCTGAAATAATTGCGAATGTTGAAGAAGAGCCGTACTTTAATCATATCAACTTCCCTCCTTTGCCAAGTGTAGGGCACAGTAATACAGATGATCTCAAGGAGTTTATCAAATATGTGGCTTTTATTAGGGAGGCCATTCAGCCACTAATAGACGATGAGGTTGGTTCAAACAGAAGAAACCAATTCTTGTCTGCTATCGATAATAAGAAAAAAATACTTGATAAAGGTTTTTTCTATGAATTCACTGATGGTGATTTAAAAAGAATTCAAATAATCATTAATGAGTTAAGAGAGCAGATAGGTGAATCAGAACTATTTGAAGAAGATCATCGAAGACGTTTGCTAAGGCGCTTAGAGGCGTTGCAATCGGAAATGCATAAAAAAATGAGTGATGTAGATAGAGTTTGGGGGCTAGTAGGCGATGCAGGTATCGTGATTGGGAAATTTGGAAAAGACGCCAAGCCTTTTGTTGATAGAATCAAAGAACTATCGCAAATAGCCTGGAAGACCCAAGCAAGAGCAGAAGAGCTACCATCAAGCAGCCAGAATCCATTGCTAGAGTCAGATTCGGACTAATGTATACAAGGCGCTGCACTCGGAAAAATTACTCGCTGCGCTCCTAATTTTCCGGTGAGCGCGGCGCCATGAATTTACTAGGAATTAAAATGGGTCGATATTCACTGACAATAATATTTTTTGCGTTGATTGGTTGCGCGTCGCCAGCGATCTATGTTGACGGAACTTTAAATGAGACCAATAGCGGGGCAATATATATTTACAAGCCAAAGTACGAATTTATTGGCTTCGCAGCTGACTTACGGATTCATGTAGACGAAAACTATGTGGGGTCACTCAGAGGTGGGCGCTCTATTAGCACCAGGGTTCCGCCAGGAGAGCATCATATTGATGTTGGCGTATATACATTTGGCTCGCCGGGAGGTAGCACTGCGGAATTGTTGGTCAATATCGCTGCAGGCGAGACTGTCTATGTACGCACTTCTTCAGAGATACCGCCAGGAGGGCTTACAGAAGCAGCAGTAGGCTGGGATAAGAAGCACTTGGATGTTGTGGAGAAGAAATATTGGGAAAGCCGAGAATGATTCATATTCTGGAAAGCAATGGGGTCTTTGATTTATGATTTAAGCCTTGTTCGCTGAGGAGGAAATTCATTCGACTGTTTGTTCAAATTATCAAGGATGAGAAGAGATTGTGATGGTTAGGTCATTGAGACTTGAGCTTGCAGGCTGATACCACGTAACGATAGCTCATAAGCCTACCAAAGAACCATAAATCAAAGACCTGACCCCTTGTATTTCTTGGTTTTCTTTCAACACCAGAGTCGCCTTTGACTGGCGAAAATGCCGATTATCGCCCTAGCCACCGAGCGTGCCCGGATTCAGTGGCAGGGACAAAATCCACAAGCCCAGTGTGGTGAGTACCACCATCAATACCAGTATTGGCAGCTGACTAATAATGGCGGCGCGGCGATCCTGAAACAGTGCCATGGCCTGAACATGCGCAAGATACACACTGGCAATATGTCCCGCTACGATCACCAAAACCTGGCTGTGCCAGACGACCCCCATATCTGGCACGATATTGATGGCCATCTTCGCGGTACCGAACAGGTCCCAGCCAAAGCCAAATGGGTCTGAGGCCAGTCGTAACGTCTGTGGCCCTTGTATCTGCAGTAGGGTGTAGTAATGGGTGAAGTGGTAGGCAATCACAATGGGAAGCAGGCTATAGGCAAACCAGGTGAGCAGAGCCTTTAGCGACAGCGACGGCCGGATCAAGACCTTGGCAATAAACAGAAACAGGGCATAGATGACCAGATAAACCAACGGCGAGAGCAGCAGGGCGCCGCTTTGGTAAATCAAAAATAGTTTTCGTATCGTCGGTAGGGTGACTGGCGGGGCACTGCCATAGATGGGGAACAGTAGCATCTGGTAGAGGTTCTTCCAGAACGCACCGACCCAAAGCGCTGTTTCATGCAAGCCATCAAAGGCCGTGGAAGATAGCATAAACAGCACAAACACCAGCAGGCTCAGCGGAATCGCCTTTTGCTGAAGCAGCCCCGCAAGGGGCATTCGCAGATACGCTTTCTGGAACTTGCCGTCTGGGGCGTCAATCGCCAGCGGCGCCATTTTCGCCACCAGCCGAAGAAATACACTGAAAAATTCGCAGTATTTGAACCAGGGTTCTTTGCCGAGTAAATAAGATCCGAGCAGGCTGATCAAGGTATAGCCCAGCAATACAACGGACAATGACATGGGCGTGGAGCGGCCAAATAACTCCAGCCAGATAAAGCCCATATACAGGATCAGTGCCGGCCAATAGGCCAGTTTCTGCGGATAAGGCCAGCGCCCCTGTAGTTTTCGGCCAGCGAGTTTTTCAATCCATTCCGCTATTACCCGCAGAGGATTCAGCACCGCAAACCAGTTTCCGAACAGGGCGGTGAGGTAGGTAAAGCCCAGTACAAATACCACCCAAAACAGGGTCATGTTCAGGTTTCGGTAGGCGTTTTGCGTGCCGATAAAACCGGCAATGATGGCGAGGGCGAGCAAGAAAACAAACAGGCCGCGAAGACTACTCAGTAAGAATCCGGCTATCGCCGGGCGGGGCGTCCACCGGCGTGAAAGATAGTACTGGCGCCGGTTAATTTCAATTGACTGGGTCGAGACAAAATAGCCCACTAACACAAAGGAAATTACCAGCGCGGCGGCGGCTCCGTAAAGATAGAGCCACACCGGCACCGGCATGGTGTAGGTCTGGCCAAACGAATGGGCATAGGCGCTGTTTGCGCTGGCTAGCCACACAACGCCAAGTAGACCGACTAGATACTTGCCTGAGAACAAGTGCCAGCTTGAAAACAAGCGCTCAGTAAACGCCAGCATAGCGGCAGCGTTACTCAGCTGGTGTCGCCGCACGCCCGTTTGGATAACGAGGGTATTTGGGGTCGCTCGGCTGCGGCAGGCCCATATAGCTGACGATCTGCGGTTGCAGCTCTAGTACCCTTACGCCAGAGGCATCCGGCATATAGAGTAGGCCAGCATCGTGGTCGTAATAGGACGCGCCGGCGTGCTCCAGGCTGCCGCGATTAAAGTAGGCGACCTCTTCCGGCTCCGACGGGTTGCGAATATCGAACACACGTAAACCCGCACCACTGAGCGGATTTGGCGAAGGCAAGATGCCGTCGCCAAAGTTAATCATCGCCAGCTTGGCATTAAAGTGATCGTCAACGCTGTGGTAGGCGATGGAGGTGCCCTGGCCGGAAGCGAGTTTTTCCTGACAGAACTCCGGTTTGTTGATATCCAACTCCAGCATGGAACGGCGGATTAAGGTGTCGTCGGTCACCTCGGTGATAAAAGCCTCGAAGGCCCAGCCCAGTGAGTTGGGGCGAGGGTGCGGGGCGCAGCTTGCCTGCTGAACAAACACAAACTCATTGGAGTGCAGAATATACTCCCGGCCGTCGGCAGAACGGAACCAGTCAACGGCGTGGCCGGGACCGTCTGCCTGATCCAGTACCGTGGGTGGCTCAGTCGTCAGATCCAGAATGCGGATGGTGGTATCGCCGACATCTTCGAAGCTGCCGCCGGCATCCAGAAACCCACTCGCATCGCCGACATCTGCAGGAATCCCTTGATTTCCCGCATAGAGTCGCGTGCCATTGCCATTGTGATCAGGCCCATGAGCGAGCTGTGGAGCAGTATCCTCCGGAAGACCCAGCCCCAGGCTTGACACAATTTCGCAAAGCCCAAGCGGGCCTGCTTCCAGAATCGCGTGTATCGTGGCGAATTGTCCGGCTACCGCGCAAGACCAGTTTTTTGGCGCCCAGCTTTCCGGGTTATCAAGATCGGTAATATCGGCGGTGACGATACCAAGCGAGGCCGACACCCTGTTACCTGCATGACTGATACGAATATCGTGGGAGAGGCCCACCGGCCAGGGAAGCGAAGCCGGCCAGGCAATATCGCCCTTGTGTAACGGGTTGGCGCAGTCGCTTATATCGTAAAGACTGCTGCCCGACGCAAGTAGCGGCGGCACATCAGGGTTGTTGGTGGTAGGCGCGACCCGCAGGGTTTCCGAGGTTCCCCCCAGGCCAGAGGCAGCTGCGGTAAGCAAGGTTTTGATAAAAATCGGCGCAGTCGGATTGCTGACATCGTAGACATCAATCGGCGTGGTTTCGTTTTGCTGCAGCGGGTTGAACCCTGTGGCGGGGCGAATATACACGCAGTGGTCATAGCCCTGCACCGCGCCCGCAACCTCAAATTGATACACTGGCGACAGGCCGCAGTTATACCCTAACAGCGACCGGCCAGAGTCTTGATCCTCACGCGGAATATCCCCCTGCACGCCGGTTTCCGGCGTATCGTTGGCGCCGCAACTCGCCTGAGTCACCGGCGGCGTTTCACCACCGTTATTGCCGCCGGAGCTGCTATTGCTCTTGCAGCTATAAAGCGAGGTGGCGATGACCACCGAAATGACAATTCGGACGGAATGTTGCAACAGGTAGTGAGACAGGTGTCGAAGCGAGCGCACGGTAGCACCTCAGGATGATCAATTTTTATTATTAGTCCCGCCACTCTATGCAGACCGGCACACCGCGTCAATCAATGAGTCGCAGCTCATAGGGAAAGTTGCGAGTACAGATAATACGGAATTCCTTTGCTGAGGGGTGCCGTGTGCAGCCGAAGCAAAACACCATTCCGGCCAGCCATTCATAGCCAATGGCGCGTGTGTAATCTCCGCAAGGGGCGTCTATATGTGTTCTTATGACATTGAGTGTCAGAGCGAATGTCTTTTGGGTGGGGGCGGGCTAATTGCCGACTTACGCTAAAACACCATCCAAGCCGGATTCCGCTCATTGCCCTGTTCGCCTAAATACTGCCGTTCAACAAACTTCCCCTGAGCATCTTTTAGTGGATCGGTCTCAACTTCGGCATATACCGTGAAGGGCACATTGCTGTGCAGACCGGCTTCGCCTAAATGTATGGCCGCCTCGTATTGGCGATGGCCGCTGCTCATCGACGAGCTGCCGTAGGCGTAGTTGTAGAGTCCCCAGTCATTGATGGCGTACTTTTTCCAGCGTTCGTTGTCGTTCTTTGGTGGGTCACCCTGCCAGCGAAAAGTGGTTTGTCGAATGCTGGTGATCCCCGCACCTTTGCCGATGTGGATGCGCTCGTTGACCAGGTTTGGGCTGAGTCCGGCGTGGAAGTACACCCGCAGTTGATCGTAGCCGCCTTGGCTTTTTTCGCTCGGTGCGTCGCAGGCGATGTACAGCCATTCGCCATCGGTTTTGAAATACAGGGTAGTTTGGTTTTCTGCATCAAGGACAATCGCGGTGGCGTCCTGCCATTCTTCGCTATTGATAATGCCGTCCAAACTTATTGGTGCAGCGCTTGTTTCGATCAATGTCAGCGAGCTATTTGTCGGCGGGACGCGTTGCAGAGCGAGCAGGCTGCGGGCGGATTTGATTTTGCGTTCGATGATACTGCTGTCAAAGCGTCTGTTATTGCCTGAGCTTTTTCTATTGATGTAGCTGCTGCTGTTTAGCTTGGCTTGGTAAAGCGAATCGAAGCTATCGTCTGCACTCAGTGATTCGGTATAGCTTGCGGTATCGACATTGCCAGGCAGGGAAATTGATTTGGGGCGGCCTTGGGTTTGGGTTTCAGTCTGCTTATTTTTTTGTTGAGTGATTTGTGCTGCTTGATTGGCGACGTTTGCCGCAGTGTTATTGCCATCGTCACGAAATACAAAATAGTAAACAAGGCCAGCGAATATCAGGGTATCCACCAAGAAGAAGGTCATCAGAAAGGCTTTCTTCTTGCTCGTGGGTTTTACTGGGTCTGGCTCCGCCTGTACGCCGACGTCTTTGAAGTATCGCGGCTTCAGCGATTTTAAGCTGGAGAGCATATTTTCGATTTCGTCCTTAGCCTCAACTAAGGAGCAGCCCGTTGCTTCGCGATACATTTTAATGGCATCAAGTTTTCTGCCAGCCACCAAGGCCTTTTCGATGTCGTAGGTTTGCAAGGAGCTGAGTGGCATTGTTGGGCATCCCTAAAATTTGCACTGTTAGTGTTTTTTACTTAGCGTGCGTCAATCTAAGGCAACTCTGATTAATCAGCGCTGCCATAATGAATACAGTGTATTGTCGACCTTAAGGGCACCTCTATAAATTGATTGTAGCCTCTGCGCAACCTGAGCGGTGTCACGGCAAGGCGCCTTGCGCAGGTTAAGGCTGGTTGTCCTTTACAAGCAAGGCAACGCCGCCGTGGCACCGCTCAGGCCGCGCCCTTCGGGGCTTACGGGCATTTCCCCCAGCGGCGTTGCGCTGCTTCGACGGGCAACCAGCCCGCCTGCATCGCGCGCCTTACTGGAGAAAATGCCCGTAAGCCAGAGGCCGCAAGCAATTTATAGAGATGCCCTTAATACAAAACCAGTTTGGAGTGACTATGGAAAACACCCCGCAAGCGTCGGAACAGCAACTTGAGTATGCCGGATTTTGGGTGCGCGTGTTGGCATCGGTGATCGATACCTTTCTTTTCGGCTTGCTTATATTGCCGATTATTGCCCTTAGCTTTGGCGACGCGCAGTGGTCCAGTGTGAAAGGTGAGGGCATGCATATGTCTACCATGTCTTTCGAGACCCTGCAGGTGCCTGGCAATGTGAATGTAGTGGTGAACTATATTTTGCCCGCCATCGTGGTGCTGGTGTTCTGGATTTATAAATCCGCCACGCCGGGTAAGATGGTTTTGAGGTTGGCCATTGTTGATGCCAAAACAGGTGAAAAGCCCACGCTGAAACAGTGGCTGGTGCGCTATGTGTGCTACTACCTGTCGGCCATGGTGCTGATGCTCGGCTTTATCTGGGTTGGGCTAGATAGGCGCAAGCAGGGCTGGCACGACAAAATTGCGCGTACGGTGGTGATTAGTAATAAAAACAAAGAGCCGGTGCAGTTTGATCATTGAGGTGTGGGGCGGCGGGGCTTCTCGTTTTTGCTTTTTAAAGTCGCTTAAGTGTCATCTGTTTTTCTAGCCGTCATCCTCGACACCGATCGAGGATCCATAGGTCTCGGGCTTTGAGCGTTGGCGTATAGGTTTGGTTTTGTCGGACGTCGGGGGCGGATGCCTGACGTTAAAGGCATTCGCTGTCGCTCACTCTGGATCCCCGATCGGGGTCGGGGATGACGAGGTGTTGTGGGGTGCGTCGGTTTTAGCTGAGTATGACGGAGTGTGGTGGGCGCTTTGTCGATGTGGGCTGATGTTTTAACTTCCGACTTCCGACTCCCAGTTCCCGATCTCTCCCTCCCAACCCTTGCCATTTGGACGACGTGAAAGCCAAAAATCATTGGCTATACTGTTTGCCTACCCCAAATGGCTTAAGACATTAGTAAAATTAAGCACAAATGATGTTTTGCATAATAATTTGGTGTTATATTTACGTATACCGTAATTCCCGTGTGCTGATTACCGCTTTTTAGGGTGATTACACATAAGGCTGTTTTGAAAACCCAAGGAGCGCTCGTGAACAAGCAAATGAGTTTGCAGGAGATTGTTGGTCAGTTACGTGACGGCATGACCATTGGTATAGGTGGATGGGGGCCGCGTCGCAAGCCCATGGCTTTGATCCGCGCGATTCTGAATTCTGACCTAAAGGATTTAACCATCGTCGCCTACGGCGGTGCTGACGTTGGCATGCTGTGCGCAGCCGGCAAGGTACGCAAATTGGTGTTTGCCTTCGTGTCCTTGGATTTTATTCCCCTGGAGCCCTATTTCCGTGCGGCGCGCCAGAGCGGCAACTTAGAAGTAATGGAAATTGATGAGGGCATGATGTTGCTGGGCTTGCGCGCAGCGGCCTGGGGTTGTCCCTTCATTCCGACCAAGGTGGGTTTGGGTACTGACGTAATCAAGTTCAACCCCGATATTAAAGTGATCGACAGCCCCTACGATGACAAAGAGTGGGTCGCGATGCCGGCGCTGAAATTAGACGTGGCCTTGGTGCATGTAAATCGCGCCGATGTGCGCGGTGTGTGTCAAATCACGGCGCCAGATCACCACATGGATGATTGGTTTGTGCGCGCAGCTGACAAGACCTTCGTGACCAGCGAAGAAATTGTTGAAGCTGAGGCCTTTGCCGATCCGGCGCAGGCGCGCTTGGTGTTCTGGGAACGCAACTACACCACAGGTGTTGCACTTGTGCCGGGTGGCGCGCATCCCTCGTCATGCAGCCCAGATTACGGTTTTGATATACCGCATTTTCAGGAATACAACGCCTCTGCCAAAGAGGGTGGTTTTGCCGCTTACTTTGATAAGTACATCAAAGACAGCAGCGAGGATGAGTATCAGGCCAAAGTTGGCGGCCTAGATGCCATTCGTAAATTGCCACAACCCGTTTATTAATCGGCTAACAGGGAAAGGAGAATTGATGATGAGCACACCTGCAAGCGATTACAGTTTGGCAGAGCTAATGATTTGCGCTAACGCGGCGGCTTACGAGCACGACGGCGAAGTGCTGGTGACCGGTATTGGCGTATTGCAGCGTATTGCTGCCAGCCTTGCCATGTTGACCACCAACCCCGGCATTATGATGACCGATTCTGAGGCGTGGATATTGTCGGCGCCAAATCCGGTTGGCAAGCGTCCGGCTGACTTTGTGCAAATGAATGAAAACTGGATGGGTTTTAGTCGGATTTTCGACAACGTCTGGAGTGGCCGTCGTCACCTTACTGGCGGCCCAACTCAAATTGACCGTTTTGGTCAGGCCAATATTTCTGCCATGGGCGGCGATTACCAAAAGCCTAAAGTGCAAATGTTAGGCGTGCGTGGTTTTCCCGGTAACTCTATTTGCCACGCCAATAGTTACATGGTGCCCGCTCACGGTCCCCGCGTATTTATTGAAGGCGAGTGCGATGTTGTCTGCACCATCGGTTTTAATCCAGAGCGTCTGCCAAAAGGCTATAGCTTTGACGAAGTCGATTTGCGCTGCGTGTACACCAACTTAGGTGTGTTCGATTTCAACGGCCCTAATCACCAAATGCAGATTGTGAGCTTGCACCCCGGTGTCACAGTGGACGAGGTGGTTGCCAATACGGGTTTCGAGGTGCATGTGCCAGACACGATAGCGACGACAGCGGCGCCCACTGAAGAGCAATTAGCGGTTATTCGCCAAATCGATCCGCACAATCTGCGCAGCAAGCAGTTGAAGGATAATCCAGCGGGAGTGCGGCTGTGAGTCAGGCGTCGGAAGTCGGGTGTCTGACGATGGTGCTTCGTCCGACGTCTGACGTCAGTCCTCAAACCATGAAGCCATAGGCTGAATATCATGTCGAAGCTACTTAATACTCGAATTACCGAACTTCTCGGCTGCCGCTATCCGGTAATCCAGACCGCGATGGGCTGGGTTGCCGATCCGCAGTTGGTGGCGGGCACAGGCAATGCCGGTGGCTTTGGCTTTTTAGCCGGGGCGACGATTCCGCCTGCGCAAATGGAAGCCGATATTCTCAAAGTGAAGTCATTGACCGAGGCAAATTTTGGCGTCAATTTTCATATGTATCAGCCCAATGCTGCCGAGATTGTCGATCTGGTCATTAAGCACAAGGTGAAGGCGGTTAGTTATTCCCGTTCACCAGGCAAGGACATGGTCGCCAAGCTTAAAGATGCCGGCGTGGTCTGCATGCCGACGATTGGTTTGCCCAAGCACGCTGTTAAAGCGGTGGAAATGGGTGCCGATGCGGTTACGGTTCAGGGCGGCGAGGGTGGTGGACACACCGGCTCGGTGCCAACCACTTTGCTATTACCGCAGGTAGTTGACGCGGTTGGCGCACAGGTTCCCGTGTTGGGCGCCGGTGGTTTTAAAGATGGTCGCGGTCTGATTGCGGCCATGGCCTTTGGTGCCGATGGCATCGCGATGGGAACGCGCTTTTTATTGACCAAGGAAAGTCCCGTTCCGGAGGCGACTAAGCAGCGCTACTTAGATTGTAAAAACCCCGCCGATATTATTGTCTCGCAAGCCCTCGATGGTATTCAGCAGCGCATGATTCTAAATCGCTTTTTAGCGGAGTTAGAGCGCGCGGGAAATCTTAAAAAATTAGTGATTGCACTGCGCAATGGTTTGGCCTTCCGCAAGTTTACCGGTGCCAGTATTTTCGGTTTGCTGAAGTCGGCTATCGCCATGAGCAAAGACGGTGACCTGACGCCAGCGCAAGCCATTATGTCGGCCAACGCGCCTATGATTATTCAGAAAGCCATGGTTGATGGCCGTCCCGACGACGGCGTATTGCCATCTGGTCAAGTCGCTGGCGTGATCGATAAATTATTAAGTTGTGAAGAATTAATTAGCGGTCTGGTTGCCGAGGCCGAAGCCCAATTACAGCGTTTACAGGCGCAGGGGAAATAACCATGTCTCAGCCATTTTCTACTCGTATCGACAGCGGTATTGCCGAAGTAATTTTTAATCACCCGCCGGTGAATGCCTTTAATAGCGCTGGCTGGTTGGCGATTGCTGCCGAGTTAAATGCACTGGGTGAAAACCCCGATGTGCGCGCCATTATTATCGCCGCCGAAGGTCGTGGTTTTTGTGCCGGTGTCGACATCAAAGAACTTGCTGCCAATAGCGCAATGATCACCAAAGTAAACAAAGGCAATTACGACACCTTTAAAGCAATTCACCGCAATCCCAAGCCGGTGATTGTTGCCGTACACGGTTTTGTATTGGGCGGCGGGATTGGCATCAGCGGCGCAGCCGATGTGTTAGTCGCTTCCGAGTGCGCCACTTTTGCCGTGCCAGAAGTAGACCGCGGTGCCATGGGCGGCGGCGCGCATTTACAACGTATGTTCCCAGTCCAAAAAGTGCGTTACATGTATTTTACCGGCGAGCCAATCGATGCGCAGGAAGCCTATCGCCTGGGTGCGGTAGAGAAAGTGGTACCCCGCGAGCAGTTACTCGATACCGCCCGCGATATCGCCCGCAAAATGGCTGCGAAATCGCCACGTATGGTGCAACTGGCTAAAGAGGCATTAAACGGTATTGAAGACGGCAATTTAGAAGATAAATACCGTTGGGAGCAGGGCTTCACCCAAGAGGCCTATGCCGACCCAGATTCGCAGGAAGCCAAAGACGCGTTTGTTGAAAAGCGCGATGCGAAATTTTAAAGGGCAAGTCAGACGTCTGGCGTCAGACGCGCGCCGTAACAAAGTATAAACGCGGTAACTGGATATCAACATGCAACTTGAATATACACCCGAACAAACCGCATTCCGCGCCGAAGTTTGCGCTTGGCTTGCGGCTAACGTGCCTGCTGAACCGCTGAAGTCCTTCGATACCGAAGAAGGTTTTCAACAGCACCGCGAGTGGGAAGCGAAACTCTACGAAGGCCGTTGGGGCATGATCACCTGGCCAGAAGAAATGGGCGGTCGTGGCGCCGATCTGCTGCAGTGGCTTATTTTTGAAGAAGAGTACTACGCTGCGCGCGCTCCACTGCGGGTAAACCAAAACGGGATTTTTCTGCTCGGGCCGACCCTTATGGAATACGGCACCGACGATCAGAAGAAGCGCTTTTTAAACGGCATGGCAACAGGTAAAGATATCTGGTGTCAGGGCTGGTCTGAGCCAAATGCCGGTTCAGATATGGCGGCGATTCGCTCCACCGCAACGCTGAGTGAAGACGGTAGTCACTACGTCATTAACGGCCAAAAAACATGGTCTACCCGCGCCGTCTGGGCGGACTGGTGTTTTGGTATGTTCAGAACCGATCCAGCCTCCGAGCGCCACAAAGGTCTTACCTTTATTTTGGTGCCGCTGGAATCCGAGGGCATTACCGTTCGTCCGATTCCCCAGCTCGATGGCTTGCCCGGTTTTGCAGAAATATTTTTCGACAACGTCAAAGTACCTGTCGATTGCCGCTTAGGTGGTGAAGGCGAAGGTTGGAGTGTGGCCATGGCCACCGCCGGATTTGAGCGCGGCCTCATGCTGCGTTCACCAGCGCGTTTTCAAGAAACCGCCAAACGTCTCGTTAATTTATACAAAGCCAATCAAGAAAGTGCAGATCAAGACCCCGCCGTTCGTGATGCGGTCCTGCGTGCCTACATGGATGCAGAAGCCTATGCACTAACCACCTATCAAACCGCCTGCCGTTTAATGCAGGGCGGCAAGATTGGCGCAGAAGCCTCAACCAATAAAATATTTTGGTCAGAGCTTGATCAGCAAATGCACGGCCTGGGATTGAAAATTTTAGGCGCGCGGGCAGAGCTAGTGCCGCACGCACCCGACGCCGGTGAAGTTGGTAGCTGGTTAGATGGCTGGTTGTTCTCGCAGTCGGGGCCGATTTATGCGGGAACGAATGAGATACAAAGAAACATAATCGCCGAACGTCTATTAGGCATGCCAAGGAAATGATCTTTGAACGCAGCGATCTTTTTGCACGCTGGCTGCGTTAAAAATGTGCTCGGTTGGTCACGTATTAAATATACGCTCCCGCCCTGCGCGCATTTTTGCCTTGCCAGCGCACAAAAATCTGCGCTGCTTGGTTGGGTGGGATTTTTAGGAAATTAAAAATTATTTTAGAGATTTCGTTAGCGAGATGACGAGAGCTTGGAGAAGAACTGATGGATTTTACATTTAGCGAAGACCAGTTGTTGTTTCAGGAATCGGTAAGGGATTTTCTGGTTAATGAGATCACGCCGGAATCAATTCGTGCGGCATGGCAAACCGAGTCTGGTCGCAGTGATGCTTTGTGGCAGCAGTTTGTTGAGATGGGCCTTACTGGCATTACTGTTCCCGAGGCTCATGGTGGCTTGGGTATGAACGAGTTGGATTTTGTTCTGCTAGCGCAGGAGGCGGGCTATGTTGCTTTGGCTGAGCCGCTGGTTCATAGCGCGCTGGTTGCGGTGCCAACCATTATGGAAGTTGGCGATTCTGCCTTTGCTGAGCAGTGGCTTCCTAAAATCGCCAGCGGCGAAGCCAAGGTCGTGGTTGGTTTGGAAGTAAATAATTTAGTTGAAGATGCGCATATCGCTGATCTGTTGATTCTCGAAAAAGCCGGTGCGGTGTATGCGGTGGAAGCGGGTGCAGTTGAGCTTCGCTACAACGAGTCCATTGATTTGGGGCGCAAATTATTTGCCGTCGAATTTGATGCCGCTACTGCGCATAAATTAGCAGACGGCCAAAAGGCAAAAGACTTGCTTGTGTTTGCTCTTAATCGTGGTGCTTTAGCCGCGGCAGCACAGGCGCTTGGTGTTGCTCAGCGCATGATTGATATCTCTGTGCAATACACCACGGATCGTAAACAGTTTGGTGTTGCCATCGGCAGCTTCCAAGCGGTTAAGCATCATATGTCCAATATCGCTTACAAATTGGAATACGCCAAAACTCCGGTTTATCGCGCCGCTTATGCGCTGGCAAATAATTTATCCAGTGCCTCGCACAATGTTAGCCACGCCAAGGTAGTCGCCTGTGAAGTGGCCGATTTAGCCGCTAAAAATAGTATTCAAGTACACGGCGCCATGGGTTACACCTGGGAAGTGGATTTACATATTTTCATGAAACGCGCATGGGCGCTAAACAGCAGTTATGGCACGGCGGGTTTTCATAAGCAGCGCATTGCGGAGTTTGTGTTTAGTGATGAAGCGAAGTTAGGCGCTGGGAACACGTTTGCGGCATAGCTTATTAGTCTGATGTCAGGTGTCTGATGTCGGACGACCAACACAGCCTGAACATTTTTGAAAAAAGCACCAGACATCAGAGCTCCGAGGTCTGACCAAATTACAGAGGATTTAACATGGCAGAAGCATACATCGTAGACGCAGTTCGCAGCCCCACTGGGCGACGCAAAGGCGGTCTTGCTCATGTGCACGGCGCAGACTTGGGCGCACACGTATTGAAGGCCATCGTTGAGCGCAACGGCATTCCCGACAATGAATACGACGATGTTATTTTTGGCTGTGTAGATACGGTTGGTCCGCTAGCGGGCGACATCGCACGCAGTGCGTGGTTGGCGGCGGGGCTGTCTCAGGAAGTGCCTGGCACGACGATTGATCGTCAGTGCGGCTCATCGCAGCAGTCGGTGCATTTTGCGGCGCAGGCGATTATGTCTGGCTGTATGGATGTGGTCGTGGCGGGCGGTGTGCAGACCATGACGCAAATACCCATTTCATCGGCGATGACTCTGGCTGCGCCATTGGGATTTAGTGACCCGTTCTCTGGTTCGACGGGCTGGGTTGAGCGTTACGGTGCCGAGCCACCAACGCAGTTTAAATCTGCTCAGATGATCGCTGAGAAATGGAATTTATCGCGTAAAGACTTAGAACTGTTTTCCTATGAGTCGCATCAACGCGCATTAAAGGCAATTGCCGCGGGCCATTTCGATAAGGAAATTATTCCCTTTGGCGACGTGAAAATGGATGAAACGCCGCGTAATTCCAGCTTGGAAAAAATGGCGGAATTAGATTTTTTGTTTGGCTGCGACAAAGTAACCGCTGCTGTCTCTAGTCAAACCTGCGACGCCTCAAGTGCGGTACTGGTGGTAAGCGAGGATGCGCTCAAACGTTATAACTTAACGCCACGCGCCCGTATTCATCATATGAGTGTGCGCGCAGACGATCCAATTTGGATGCTGACCGCGCCGATTTCAGCCACCGAATATGCGCTGAAAAAAGCGGGCATGTCGCTGCAGGATATTGACCTAGTCGAAATTAACGAGGCCTTTGCCTCGGTGGTATTGGCGTGGCTAAAAGAAACCGGTTACGACCATGCCAAGACCAACGTCAACGGCGGTGCCATCGCACTCGGTCATCCGCTCGGCGCAACCGGCACTAAGTTAATGACAACACTGCTACACGAACTTGAGCGCACCGGCGGTCGCTATGGTTTGCAAACCATGTGCGAAGGCGGTGGTCAGGCGAATGTAACGATAATTGAAAGACTTTAGTCGGACGACGGACGTCTGACATCCGACCAAATCTTTTGACCGTCTGACCAATCAGTTAAACGAGGAATAACAGTAATGGCAATTTGTAATGACAGAGTGGTGATTATCACCGGTGCAGGTGGCGGCCTTGGTGCGGCACATGCAAAAGTATTTGCTGCTGAGGGCGCCTCAGTTGTGGTCAACGATATTAACGAAGCGGCTGCACAAAAAGTGGTAGATGACATTATCGCTGCTGGTGGTAAGGCTGTAGTTAACACCTCAGATATTACCAATTACGACGACAGCTTGAATGCGGTTAAGCAGGCTATCGACACCTTTGGCGATCTCCATATTGTTTTGAATAACGCCGGTGTTAACCGCGACCGTATGTTCGCGTCGATGACTGAAGCCGAGTGGGACACCATTATGGCCGTCCATTTAAAAGGCCATTTTTGCATCACCTCACACGCCGTTCATTACTGGCGTGGCAAGTCCAAAGAGGGCAAGCCGGTTGATGCGCGCATTATCAATACCACCTCGGGTGCTGGTTTGCAGGGCTCAATTGGTCAATCAAATTATGCCGCTGCTAAAGCGGGGATTGCCGCGCTTACCTTGAACCAAGGCGCTGAGCTTGCCCGCTACGGTATTACCGCGAATGCGGTCGCACCGGCAGCCCGCACCAATATGACCACGGCGGTTGAAGCCATGGCCACCCGCATGGCGAAGCCAGACGATGGCAGCTTTGATTTTTGGGCACCGGAAAATGTGTCTTCACTACTGGTGTGGTTAGGCAGCAGTGAATCAGCGCATGTAAACGGTTGCGTGTTTGAGGCAGAGGGCGGAAAAATTTCCCTCGCTGACGGTTGGCGCAAAGGTCCAGAGGTAGATAAGGGCGCGCGCTGGGAGCCTGCCGAGGTTGGTGAAGCGGTAAAAACGCTGTTTGCGGAGGCAGTACCGGCTCAAAAAGTGTATGGTAGCTGATTTTATCCTTTGATATTTAGATCAGGAGAATCACGACCATGAAAGCCCCTTTAATTGCTGCCACCGTGTTAGCCATTGCAAGCAGTTCGGCATTTGCCGGCGGTGTCGCCTTTCGTTTTGGCGATGACAGTTTCGGTATTTCTGTTGCCGGTGATATGAGCCCCGAAAGCAGTGCTCAGCTCGATGTGCTGCACCATGAAGACGGTGCAAATTTAGTGGCTTTGGGACTGTATGCAAATGGTCAGCGCGGCGCATTAAGCGGACGCGTTGGTGCAAAAGCCATTGGCTTAGACGGTGATGACACAACTGATTTGGATGGCGGTGCGGTCGCCTTTGGTGGCGATTTGCGTTTGCCGTTAAATGAAATCGTCAGTCTGCGCGGCGGTTTGTACTACGCCCCGGATGCAACTGGCTTTGGTGATATTGACGGCTATAAAGAGTGGTCGGTGAGTGCGGAGTTCACGATTTTCCAAAACTCCGCCATTCAAGTTGGTTACGGCGATATGGAATTTGACGCTGACACCGGCGGCAAGTTTGAATTTGAAGACGGTGCCTTCATACGTTTACAACTGCGTCTATAAGCGGTTGTTACGCTGCGACGTTGTAGACGTCGCAGCGCGCGTAAGTGTGAAGGTCGCTGTCTGGTTTCGGAGACAGTATGGAATTCGCATTTACGCAAGAACAAGAAATGATCCGCGACACGGCGGCGTCTTTTCTTAAAGACGCTTCCACTAGCGCCGCTATTCGCAGCGCTAGTGGAAGCGATCTCGGTTACTCCCCCGATCTTTGGCAGCGCATCTGCACTGATATGTATTGGCAAGCCCTGCATATTCCAGAAGAATACGGCGGCATGGGCTTAGGCTATGTCGAGCTGGTCGCAGTGCTGGAGCAAATGGGCCGCTATCTGCTGTGCTCTCCCTACCTTGCCACTGTGGCAATGGCTACCAACGCCTTATTGATCGCCGGTACTGACGATCAAAAAACCGAGATTCTTCCGCAGCTTATTGAAGGTAAAACCGCCACCCTCGCTTTTAACGGCGGCAGCAATCTGTGGTGCGCAGATGCGGTGACCGCAAGCTATAAACGTGACGGCGACACCGCCATTCTCAACGGCCAGTATCGCTATGTGCTGGATGGTCACAGTGCTGATTATTTAATTATTGCAGCCCGTGAAGAGGGCAGCGTCGGCGCGGAAGGTATTAGCCTATTTGTCTGTGCGGCAGATACCGATGGCATTAAGCGCAGTTTATTGCCGACCATGGATCAAAGCCGGCGCCAAGCGGCGATTGAATTAACTGATCTACGCTTGCCCGCTGAAAGTGTCATGGGTGACTTCGGTACAGCCGCAAAAGCTTTATCGAAAATACTAGACCTCGCCACTATCGCCTTAGCTGCCGAGCAAGCTGGTGGTATGCAGCAAATTTTAGATATCACGGTGGATTACACCAAGAGCCGCAATCAATTTGGTCGCTCAATCGCTGGTTTCCAAGCCATAAAACACAAGGCTGCAGATATGATGCTGCGCAATGAAGTCGCGCGCTCAGCGGTCTACTACGCCGCCTGCATTGCGGATGATGCACTTAGCGCAGGGCCCTTAGCCGATGAACTGGCCGAGGCTGCGAGCATCGCGAAATCCTATTGTTCAGAAGCCTATTTTAAAAACGCAGGCGAAGCCTTGCAGATGCATGGCGGTGTCGGTTTTACCTGGGAATACGATGTGCATTTATATTTTAAACGCGCAAAAGCGAGTGAACATTTTTTGGGTAATAGCGTTTATCACCGCGAGCGAGTAGCGGGGGTTTTACTTGATTAGTCGGACGGCTGAGTCGGACGTCGGAAGCCGGAAGTCGGGTACGACTGCGAGCAAGGTTTTAACGTCAGACATCAGACTTCCGTCTCGTGATTCAAATTTATTTGAGAACAAACCATGAAACTACAATTTAGCCCTGCAGATGAACAATTCCGCGCCGAAATTGCCGCGTGGCTCGCCGACAATTTGGTGGGTGAATTCGCGCAGTTAAAATTTCGCGGTGGTCCCGGCGATGAGCATATGTTTCCGGAAGAGCGCAAGAAGTGGGAGCGCAAATTAGCGGAAGGCGGCTGGACTTGTGTGGGTTGGCCGAAGGAGCACGGCGGTCGTGGTCTGTCGATTGAACAGCAAGTTATTTTCTTTGAAGAATATGCGCGGGCCGGCGCACCTGGGCGTATGGGGCATATTGGCGACGGCTTGGCGGGGCCAACCTTAATCGCCTTTGGTAGTGAGGAGCAAAAGAAAAAATATTTGCCGGGTATTTTGTCGGGTACTGAGTTTTGGTGCCAAGGCTATTCAGAGCCGGGTGCCGGTTCGGATTTGGCAAATGTAAAGACTAAGGCGCGCCTTGATGAGGCCAGTGGCAAGTGGATTATCAATGGTCAAAAAGTATGGACCTCATTAGCTCACGAATCTGAATACTGCTTTGTGATTGCCCGCACCGACCCTGAGTCGAAGGCGCATAAAGGTTTAGGTTTTTTCCTGATAAAAATGGATCAGCCCGGCGTCACCGTTCGTCCCATCGAACAAATCACCGGCACCTCAGAATTTAACGAAGTCTTTTTTGACGATGCGGAGTGCGATGCTGGCGACATTGTTGGTGAGCCCGGAGAAGGCTGGAAAGTGGCCATGGGTTTACTGGGCTATGAGCGCGGCGTATCCACACTTGGTCAGCAAATGGCCTTTCAAAATGAATTGAATGAAGTGGTGGCATTGGCAAAGAGAAATGGCGCCGCCAAAGATCCTGTCATTCGTCAGCGTATTGCCGACGCCCATATTGGTTTGAAAATTATGCGCTACAACAGCATGCGTATGCTGTCGGGTAATAGCGGTGATGGCAGTCTGCAAAAAGAAGCGCTGATTTATAAATTGTACTGGGCCACATGGCACCGTGATCTTGGCGAGTTGGCCATGGATATCCTGGGCGCTGAGGCAGATATTTTGCTAGACGCACCGTATGAATTAAATCGCCTGCAGTCACTGTTCTTGTTTACCCGTTCAGACACGATTTACGGTGGTACCAATCAGATACAGCGCAATATTATTGCCGAGCGCGGTTTGGGAATGCCGAAGGAATTGAGGCCTTAAAAAGTCAGACGTCGGGTGTCTGACGTCTGGCGAATGGACATCGAAGCAGATTTTGTAATTAAGCGTCCGACGTCAGACATCTGACCTCCGACTCAGAATGGAGAAAACAATGAACATCAAAGTCCCGGAATACGTTCAAGGCCACGGCCTTTTAAAAGGTAAATCAGTTCTAATCACCGCTGCGGCGGGAGCCGGTATTGGATTTTCGGCGGCGCAGCGTGCCATTGAAGAAGGTTGTCGCGGTATTGTGATTAGTGATATTCACGAAGGACGATTGGCCGCGTCGGTAGAGAAGCTAAAGTCAGAAACCGGCTGCGAACAGGTTTATGGTAAGGTCGGCAATGTGGCCGTAGAGGAAGATGTGCAGGCCTTGATTAATACTGCTGAAGAGCTGCTTGGCGGTGTTGATGTGTTAATTAATAACGCGGGCTTGGGTACCACCAAATTGCTTATTGAGATGGAAGATCCCGAGTGGAATAAGGTTATCGATGTGACCTTAAACGGCACCATGCGTATGACCCGTTACATGATGAAAGTGATGAAGCAGCGCGGCCACGGTGTGATTGTGAATAACGCCTCGGTACTGGGTTGGCGCGCGCAAAAAGAGCAGTCGCATTACGCCGCAGCGAAGGCCGGTGTTATGGCGCTGACCCGCTGCGCAGCGATGGAAGCTGCCGATTTTGGTGTGCGTATTAACGCGGTAGCACCGTCTTTGGCAGTACACGCTATGTTGAAAAAATCTGCGCCAGAAGCATTGCTCGCTGAACTCGAAAGCCGCGAGGCCTATGGTCGCGGTGCTGAAGTCTGGGAAGTAGCGAATATCATGATGTTCCTCGCCTCGGATTATTCCAGCTATATGACGGGTGAAATCGTCAGCTGTTCATCGCAGAGGGCGTAAAAAACGTCGGTCGTCGGACGTCTGGCGGTCTCGGTTTGTTCTCATATTTCAGTAGCTAAAATTTACGCACCAATTTTAAAGGATCAACAAAATGAAAGAAGCCGTTATCGTTTCAACCGCACGTACCGGAATGGGTAAATCTTTTCGCGGTGCCTTAAACAATACCGAAGCACCGGCGATGGGCGGTCATGTTGTGCGCGCTGCGGTTGAGCGCGCGGGCATTGATCCTGCTTCAGTCGATGATGTCATTTTTGGCGCCGCAGCGCAGCAGGGAACACAGGCCTACAATCTTGGCCGTTTGTGCGCCGTCGCGGGTGGTTTGCCTGATAGCGTGCCGGGTATGGCGATTGAGCGTCAGTGTTCTTCAGGTTTGATGTCAATTGCCTGGGCGGCAAAATCGATTATGTGTAACGAAATTGATATCGCCGTTGCCGGTGGTTTAGAGTCTATTTCGCTGGTACAGACCAAGCACAAAAATAGCTACCGCAATGTGTCGCAAACCGTTCTGGATATTGATCCCACGGCTTATATTCCGATGATTGAGACTGCCGAAATAGTGTCTGATCGCTACGGTGTTAGCCGCGAAGCGCAGGACATCTATTCATTGCAAAGTCAGCAGCGGGTTGCGGCGGCGCAGCAGGCCGGTTTGTTTAAGGCTGAGATTTCTCCCTTTGCTACCAGCATGTCGGTGTTCAATAAAGAGACTAAAGAAACCACGTTTAAAGATATTATTTTAGAAACCGATGAGTGCAATCGTCCGTCAACCACACTGGAAAGCCTGTCCTCGCTGGAGCCGGTATTCAAAGACGGTCAGTGGGTGAAACAGGGCCGCTTTATTACCGCCGGTAATGCCTCGCAGCTGTCAGATGGTGCGTCGGCTTGTGTGGTTATGGACAGAAAATTGGCCGAGCAAAAAGGTTTGGCGCCACTGGGCATTTATCGCGGCATGGCCGTCGCTGGCTGCAAAGCTGACGAGATGGGTATTGGCCCGGTGTTTGCGATTCCTAAATTGCTAAAACGCGCTGGTTTAAAAGTGGATGACATCGGCTTGTGGGAATTGAACGAAGCCTTTGCCTGTCAGGTTATTTACTGCCGCGATCAACTCGGTATCGACAACGACAAACTGAACGTGAATGGCGGTGCCATCGCGATTGGTCATCCCTTTGGTATGAGCGGTGCGCGTATGGTCGGTCACGCTCTAATCGAAGGTAAACGCCGTGGTGTTAAATACGCGGTAGTTACTATGTGTATTGGCGGTGGTATGGGTGCTGCGGCGTTATTTGAAATCGCATAATTGGTCTAGGTAGGGCGGGGTTATATCTGCCCTACCTCTTTTGCGGTTAAATACACCCGCATATCAAATTCCCGCTGATGGTAGTTCGGTAGCATATAGGTACACAGTTTATAAAACGCCTTGTTGTGATCGTGCTCTTTTAAGTGCGCGAGTTCATGTACCACAATCATTTCTAAAAATTCTGGCGCCGCGTCTTTAAATAGGGAGGCGATGCGAATTTCTTTTTTCGCTTTTAGCTTGCCACCTTGCACCCGCGACACCGCCGTGTGCAAACCCAGTGCGCGGTGGGTGAGATCGAGCCGATTATCAAAAAGCACTTTATCTATTTGCGGCGCACTGCGCAGGTTTTCTTGCTTCAAGCTATTTACGTAGCTGTACAGTGCCTTGTCACTTTGAATACTGTGCTGACCGCCATAGCGATTTGCCAAATACTCCGCCAAGCGATGCTCGTCGATAAGGGTGCGAACCTGGCTTTGTAAGTGCTCAGGATAGCCCTGCAAATATTTCAAAATGCGGTTGCTAGATGAGGGTTTCACTCCTTCACCTCCTGCGCGGAGGCCGGTAGGCCAAAGACTTTGTCGAAGGCCCAGGTAAAGACAATGGCGTAGAGGAAGAAGGTGATTAGCAAGCCGATCTCGGCCAGCAAAGCCTGCCACAAACTGATATCTAGCCAGTATGCGGTAAGTGGCACCAGTACAATAACCAAGCCGCCCTCAAAACCAGCACCGTGAACTAAGCGGCGTTGCAGTGAGCGTCCCTTGGTGACTTGCTTTCTTTCCCAGCGCTCGAATAGGGCGTTAAATGTGTAGTTCCAAATGAGCGCGATGGTTGCCATAAGCACCGATAGGGGCAAGGTCGACGATACCTCGGCATCAAAGGCAAATGTGAGAATAGGCGTAACCATGGCAACAGCACCTATCTCATAGAGAAGGGCTTGGCAGACGCGGCGGTTGGTAGGGCTCATGAAGCTACTTCAGATAAATGGGCAGAGACGTGAATATGCGTTTTCTTGGGTGCTATGGTAAGCGATTTGGGGTGTTCAGTGGAAATCATCGCCAGCGAATGATCAGCGGGCGGTCTTGGTATGCTCTAGGTATAAACATACCATTGCGTATATCCAATAGATATACTAAAGTGTGTAGCTATTGAGTATACGGAGACCCTGCCATGTCTAAAACTGCACCTATCAATATGCGGGTTGAACCGAGTCAGCACGCCTTGTTAACGAAAGCCGCTGCGTTATTACATAAGGACAGAAGTGCCTTTATTTTAGATGTGGCCTGCCGCGAGGCGCAGAATGTGTTGCTGGATCAGCGCTTGTTTCAGCTGAACCAAGAAGAGTTTGCCGCATTTGAGCAGGCGTTGACGGCACCGATTACAGAAAATGCTACATTGAAAGCCTTGCTAAATGAGCTGTCGCCTTGGGAAAAATAGCGGCGCCGACATTGTTAAGTGCAGAACATCTCACCAGTGGCTTTTGCTGTGGCGATGCCTCCTTGGATGATTGGTTAATTAAACGAGCGCTCAAAAATCAATATAGTGGCGCCAGTAAGACCTTTGTAATCTGTGAAGCTAAATCTAGGGTCATAGGATTTTATGCACTGGCTACCGGCAGCGTTGAACGAAATCTAGCGACAAGTAATTTATCTCGTGGAATGCCTGACCCGATACCGGTGATTATTCTTGGGCGTCTGGCAGTCGATGAAAATTTTAAAGGTCGAAAATTGGGAGCGTCATTGCTCAAAGACGCGATACTGCGAACTCTCGCTATTGCAAATAGTGTTGGGGTGCGGGCCTTGTTAGTTCATGCCCTATCTGAAGAGGCGAAGCGCTTCTATTTAAAATACGGGTTTAAAGAATCACCGATAGAGCCCATGACTTTGATGATTTCAATAACATCTTTAAAACAACATTTATCGAGCAATTAAAAACGATATCGTTTTATTGTTGAGTGATTGCATTTTACTATGCGCGCGGCAAGTTATTGCTTTTCTAACTCTTCTCTCAGTTTTTTGCGAACACCCATCAACATCTTGCCAAAGTGGTTGTCACCACGCATATCGCGGCCACTGCCCCAAAAATAGTCATACTGACTAACGTTTCGAATTTCCGCCTCGTCAGAATCTAAAAGGAGCTGAGCTACATCGCTGTGGGTGCGACATTTAATGTAAGTAGCGCGGGTCATAAAGGTTACGCTAGCCTTTTTCCAATCCTTGCGCCGTGAATGCTTCTTGCTCTTGCCGAGTTTAGCTGCATCGGCCGGGTGAGCGGCAGTGCGGATCTGCTCGCGGTATTCGGCGTCGTCAAATTTCATCGCCTGATAATAGTGTTCGACTGACGGCCACTCGAAACCATCCAAGTCGAAGGCATGTTTTGAGTAAGACGCCAGTGGGTGTTTGGCATCTTCCCGCGATAGGGTGAGGAGATCTAGCTCTTTTTTGTCGAAAAACATAGGGCGTTTCCAAATACACCGAGGGTAGATTAGATATTATATAGACTTCTTTAAAGAAATATTTTCTCGATTGCCAGTCATTAATATGTAAGGCTTGGTTCATTCTATGAGATCAGGGGGCAGATTCCTTGAATTTCGTTAATCTTAGTCGTCAGGGAGCGTTCCCCTGATTAAATATGTAACAGCTTGGACAGATTGCCCGTCGCTCAGGCCTTAAAAGAGATATAAAAATGGCTGAATCAATTATTCTTCATCACTACGACAATTCACCCTACGCCGAAAAGATTCGGCTGATGTTTGGCTTGACCAATACACCGTGGTCTTCGCTACTTTCACCGGCATGGCCGCCTCGGCCCAATCTTGACCCCTTGACCGGAGGCTACCGCCGAATTCCGGTCGCACAGATTGGTGCAGATATTTTCTGTGACTCGGCATTAATTGCGCAGGAGGTCGCGAGACTGAGCGGTAGTGCTGCTCTTGATCCTACTGCGGTCGATGGCGATGCGCTTGAGTTGATGAAGCAAGCGGAAGGTCAGGCCTTTTTTGCGGCTATCGGTACTGTGCCGCCGCTCCGCTTGATCACCACTATGCTGAAAGGATTTGGGCCGATAGGCACGTATCGCTTTGTAAAAGACAGAGTTTCTCTATTGAAGGGCGGAACGAGCCGGCCGCCTAAGGGTGACAAGGCAAAGCTGGTGATGGAGTCGCTATTTTACGCCCTAGATGCACGCTTGGATGGGTGCGCGTGGGTAGGGGGGGATAATCCATCAGTGGCGGATTTGGCGGTGTTTCATCCGCTTTGGCTGCATGTGAATTGCAATCGCAAGCCACTTGCCGCCAGCCAACGAATTCAGCAATGGTATCAGCGCGTAGAAAATATTGGTCATGGGTCGCGCACCGAGATCACGCAAGCGGATGCCTTTAAGGCAGCGCGTGAATCGCAGCCGCGGCAGGTGCCGGCTAGTGTGGCCGATTCACCGGTGGCTATTGGCAGCGCAGTAGAGGTTGCTCCTATTGACTATGGCGTGGTGCCGGTAGCAGGTAAGCTAGCCGCAGTCACTGAGACGCGTATTATCGTTGCGCGGGAAACTGCCGATTTCGGAACGCTGCATGTTCATTTCCCACGCGCGGGTTATTCTATTGTCGCTAAATGAGCGAGGCGGGTCTAAACTCCGGCCCGCGTTTTCACCATTTGAGTAGCAAGTATGAACCGTCGTAAAAAAGGCAATGCGGCATCAAAGGCGCGGATTAAAAAGGCCAACGCAAAGTTGGCTAGCAATACCAAGCCTAAATATATTAGCAAGGCCGAGCGGGCGAAATTAGAGCTTGAGTCCGCTGAGCCTGCCGTTTCTGAT
Source organism: uncultured Zhongshania sp. (assembly GCF_963975605.1). Lineage (NCBI taxonomy): Bacteria > Pseudomonadati > Pseudomonadota > Gammaproteobacteria > Cellvibrionales > Spongiibacteraceae > Zhongshania > uncultured Zhongshania sp. The sequence goes on from NZ_CAXBHN010000001.1 coordinate 33,908, forward strand.
AACGGTATTCCTGTATCGTAGTGATTTACATCGACTGATTTTTATTCCTAAGACCTGAGCGCTTTGCTCCTTCCAATCACGTTATCGAATACGGACTTCTGTTTATAGCGGGTATTCATTTTGTCGTGTAGCGCAGCGTCGTTACGTCCGCTTCTTCGAATGGTTTGAGCGCCTTCCAGTGCCGGGCTTTGCGAAAGGTTTACACTGTAAACCGTGTCGTGCTAGCATCGATGCTTCAATAATGATGAGCATATCAAAATGCCGAATTTTCTCTTTCACGGTCGCCGGCTTTTGCTGTCTTTTAGTGTTGAAGGACTGCTGCGGTTTGTGCACTGGCGTAAGAAACGAGCCAGCGCCGCTGCGACGAATGTCACCGAATCTGTGGCGGATAGGCCTATTCCTGAACATCCAAAAACGCCGGAGGACTTCAGGCCGCTGGAGAATGCCTGCTTTCAAAATCCCTATCGCTTCTACGCGATGTTGCGTGAACAGTATCCGGTGTACCGGTTGCAGAATGGCATTTACTGTTTGTCGCGCTATGAAGATATTACGGCGGTGTGTCGTGATACCGAGCTGTTTTCCTCAACTCACCAAGGTGCCATCGTCGGTCTAAAGCCCCATCAAGGTATTGTTGAGGAGGGGCGGAAGCAGGATAAGTTGGCGGAAATGGGCCTTACGCCATGCGATGTTTTAGCCGTGGCAGATCAACCCCAGCACAGCAATGATCGCAAGGTCGGTCACAAGGGCTTGAATTCGCGCTTTGTGAAAAGTTTGGAAGGTGAGATAGGCGATTTATGTCGCGCAATGATGGATGAGTTCATCGACAGCGGTGAAGTCGAGTTTATGCAGCAAGTAGGCTGGCGCCTGCCGATGAAAGTAATTATTAAATTGCTGGGTTTTCCCGCCGAGGATTATCAGAAAATAAAGTACTGGTGTATGCACACCATCTCTACCCAAAGTGGCGTCTCAAGCTCTTTAGAGTTGGCAAAAAGTCGCGCCGAAATATTGGTGTTTATCCGCTACTGCTGGCAGCAATTGGCGATAGCTAAAAAGCATCCGCGTGATGATCTCTGTGGTGTTTTTGTGAATGCGGTATTGGACCCAGACAACCCGATGACTGATCAGCAGGCGGTGAGCAGCTTGTTTCAGTTATTGGTGGCGGGCAGCGATTCGTCGGCGACGAGCATGGGTAATGCGCTGAAGCTGTTAATTGAAAACCCGGATATTCAAGCCGAAATCAGGGCGGATATGACGAAGCTCGATAATTTTATTGAGGAGGTTTTTCGACTTGAGGCCGCATTTCAGGGGCATTTTCGCTGGACCAAGACAGATACTGAATTACACGGCGTATCGCTGCCAGCGGGTAGCCGAATATTTTTGATGTGGGCGGCGGCGAACCGCGATGCGACGATGTTTGAAAATCCCGACGCGATCGATTTGAATCGCCCCAATGGTAAAAAGCACCTTACCTTTGGCCACGGCATTCACGCCTGTATCGGGCGGGAGCTGGCGCGGAGTGAAATTAGGATTGTGCTGCGCGAATTTATACTGCGTACAGAAAATCTTAAAATAGTGGGCGATGCGCCGTTTATTGCGTCGATGTTTGCCCATACCTTACAAAAATTACCGGTCCGCTTTGATGTCATCAGCAGCGCCTCTCAGGATTGCGCGGCGTAAATTAGTTAAATCGGGAATAAATACTAGCAATGGCTAAAACTGCCCTTAATAAACAATCCTATATTGATGCCGCGCTAGCGCTAATAAGCGAAGAGGGCTTCGATAAGGTATCGATGCGCAACGTTGCCGCTAAGTTGGGTGTCAGCGCGATGGCGATGTATAAACATTTCCCCAATAAAGAGGCGTTGCTGAGTAGTGCGCTGGATGATTTTATTGGCCGAGCAAATGTACTGCCTGATGCAGATATGGACTGGGATCAGTGGCTTGTTGAGTGTGCTACACGCATGTTTATGGCATTAAGTGATGAAATAGATTGGGTACCTTTGCTGGGCGCTCTGCGGCCCGGAGAGCAAGCGGCGATGGTAAGCGATCAATTTATAGCGAAATTAAGGCGTGCCGGGTTTAGTGCTGGTCAGGCAACGGATGCCTATTTTGCGGTCATTCAATCGGTGATCGGTGCGGCGTGTTTGCAGGTTTCTTTGCGGATTGAAAAGCATGCGACTAAAAATGTCGATGGGGTAAAAGTGCAAAATTCCAGGCTGCAAATAGAGTGCAGCCTGGAATTACTAATTGCTGCGCTGCGGCTGCAGCTTAATGAGTCTAAGAACGAAAAAACCGCTTAAGTGATGTCCTGGTGTGCCACGTAAGCCGTAATAAATGCTGCTTCTTGGAAGCCTTTTAGCTCCGTGTCTGCAAAGGGAATCTGTAGCGGATTGTCTGCGAGCGCGGCCTTAGCTTGCGATGACGTCAGCACCACAACGTCGATGTCAGCGATGAGCTGAATCGCCGCCTCTAGTTTAAAACTGACAGCACCACCGGCAAACTTGCCCTTGGGTAAGCGCCCTTTGATAGCAATTTTATCGACTTTGTAGTCGCGCATTAACTGTGTAAAGGCAGCTTGGAATTGTTTTAAATCTTCTCTGCTGTGCTCTTTGGGTAAGCTGATTTTTCGCGCCCGGCAGTCTGGAATATTAAATTGCTGATTTTCTAAATTAAGCAAGCAGACGACGGCATCGTTGCCGGTGAGTTCCACGCCGCAAATTCTCATTGTGATTCCTTGAATTTAATTGTCGATCTTGGCTGTTGATTTGGTGGTTTGATTGCGTCGCATTTTTAGGTGCCACAAAAAGTTTGTAAAACCCGCTCGTTTGGCTTTGGCGGCAGCGCATAGCGCTGTTTTGCTGGGTCGAAAGTATGAGGGGTTTTCAAAACGTCTACCAGCTGATTAAACACGCTAAGGTCATTATTGCGTTCTGCGGCGGTGATCGCTTCTTGGACAAGGTGATTGCGCGGGATGAAAACCGGGTTGGCCTTAAACATGTGCGCTTGGCGCTCGGCTGCTGTCTGGGTGTCTTCAGTTAAGCGCTGACGCCATTGCTGCAGCCACGGGGTAAAGCTGTCGTTAAACTCAAAGAGTTCGCGAACACTGCTATTGATACAAGCGCCTTCGTCGGCCAGCTCTGCTAAGCGGCGAAAACACAGAGTGAAGTCTGCTTTCTCGGCTTCCATGAGCTTGAGTAGATCTTGGTATAGGGTGTCGTCTTGTTCGGTAAAGCGACTAAGACCGAGCTTATCTTTAATAATATCTTGATAGGCTTTGAGGAATAACTCTGGAAAGGCGTCGAGCGCTTGTTGGGCCAGTGCGACGGCGCTGTCTTCGTTGGCGTCTGGGCTGTTATCTAAGATCGCTAGTAGCGCTTGGGCGAGTTGAGCCAAATTCCAGTGGGCAATGCTGGGTTGATTGCCGTAGGCATAGCGGCCGTTGTGATCGATGGAGCTGAACACGGTTGCGGGATCGTAGCTGTCCATAAAGGCACAGGGACCGTAGTCAATGGTCTCGCCGCAGAGCAGCATATTGTCGGTGTTCATCACGCCGTGAATAAAGCCGATGGACTGCCATTTAGCAATGAGCGTGGCTTGGCGTGCAATGATCTCGTCGAGCATGGCCAAAACGGGATTGCTCGCTTGGGCAGCGTCTGGGAAGTGGCGCTGTATTAAATAATCGCTTAATTCTTGCAGCGCCTCGGTGTCGCGTCGCGATGCAAAAAACTGCATGGTGCCGACGCGAATATGGCTTTGGGCGACGCGACTGAACACCGCGCCGGGCAATGCTTGATCGCGAAAGACCAGCTCGCCGCTGCTGACGGCGCCAAGGGCGCGGGTGGTCGGTACCTTCAATGCCGCCATTGCTTCACAGAGAATATACTCTCGCAGTACAGGTCCTATTGGTGATTTACCATCGCCACCGCGGGAGTAGGGTGTGCGTCCAGAGCCTTTTAACTGCCAGTCGTAGCGGGTGCCGTTTTTGCTGATTAACTCGCCGAGTAATACCGCCCGACCATCTCCTAGCTGTGGATTCCAGCCACCAAATTGATGGCCGGCATACACGGTGGCGATCGGCTCAGCGCCGTCTGGAATGTGGTTGCCGGCCATTGTGGCAATGCCCTCTGGTGAGGCCAGCCATTGTGGGTCGATACCTAACTCAGCAGCCAGAGTGGTGTTAATGCGGATTAGCGCTGGCGCGGGCACGGTGGTGGGTGCTTGCGGACTGAAGAAGCGCTCTGCTTGTTTTGCGTAGCTATTGTCGAAAATTGGGCTTTGGGCGGAAGTCATGACTGAGCCTGCATTAAACGGTAAGACAGTTTGGGTAGTGTTGCGGTATCTGCTGTTTGACAGATTGTACATCAATCGCTGGCGGCTTGTGTTTGCGGGACATCACATGGCGCCAAGCATAGAAATTATTGGGATTTCGATATTTCAGCGAAGGGATCTGCGCTGAAAACCGCGACGTGATGCCACAGACCAAGTAAAATCGCGGCCAGTCGTTCATTTTTATAATCAAAATTCTCACCGGATGATGAATCTGGATAAGCGGCGCCGTTTAATAGGAATATGTGCATTATGCCCTGGTTTACACGTCTCTTTTTTGTCTTGTGTCGGATGCTGTCTGCGCCATTTCTTGCGGGTATTAAGCCGAAGCTGGTGCAATTCGACGAGACCTTGCACACCGAGTTAGACGGCAAGCCAGTTTGCTATGTGTTGCATCAACATAGCTGGACGGATCGGTTTTTATTGGAGCGGGTTTTCAAGGCGAACAAGCTGCCTCTATTGCGAGCCAGTCCGGGTAAGTTGCCTGATAGTGAGCACGCGGCGTGTTTGTATTTGCCGGTGCTGAGCGGTCAGCGCGGTGGCGCTCGTGGCGGCGATACCATGGCTGCCTTGATTGAGCAGGCGGCGGATGGCGATTACCCTCTGCAAATTGTGCCGGTATCGGTGTTTTGGGGCCGAGATCCCGGCAGTGAAACTTCGTTTTTTAAATTGCTTTTGGGTGACGGTGAGCGCGCGGGTGCCTTTCGCAAGCTCATGGTTATTTTGGTTCAACGCCGAAATGTGCTTATCCATATTGCGCAACCTGTGCGATTCAGCACCTTTGTTTCTCGCAAACCGGATCCCGTAGAGGCCGCCGCGGTCATGGCGCGGCTATTGTCGTTTTACTATTCCCGTCGCAAAACAGCGAGCCTTGGCCCCAGCTTGTCGTCACGTCAGCAGATTATTGATGTGGTCTTGCGTCGGCAGGCTGTGCGCGATGCGATTTTAGAAGAACAAAAAGCGTCGATAGGCAAGCCTGAGTTGGTGAAAAAGCAGGCTCGAAAAATGGCGGAAGAGGTCGCCGCTAATTTTGATGGTCGAATGATTCGCGCCCTAGAGCTAATCTTAACGTGGGCGTTTCGAAAGATATTTTCTGGCTTAAAAATTCACCATATTGATCGCCTGCGTGAGGCTGCAAATAGCCGTCAGTTAATATACATGCCTTCGCATCGCAGTCATTTTGATTATTTGCTAATTTCGTACACCCTTTATGTTCAAGGTCTTGTGCCGCCGCATATTGCCGCGGGGGTGAATCTCAATTTCTGGCCAGTGGGCGGCTTATTGCGCCGTGGCGGCGCGTTTTATATACGCCGCAGTTTTGGCGGGCAAAAATTATATACAGCAATTTTTAAATCCTATCTAGATGTGTTGCTGGGCCGCGGCTATCCCGTTGAGTTTTTCCCCGAGGGCGGTCGAAGCCGCACCGGTCGTTTGCTGCCACCGAAAAAAGGCATGCTGAAGATGACGGTTGAGAGCTTTGTTCATCAGCCTGGGCGCAACGTGGCCTTGGTGCCGATATACGTTTGCTACGACAAATTGGTAGAGAGTGCATCCTACGTAAAAGAGTTGCGCGGCGCCGCCAAAAAAGGTGAATCAGCGGGTGGGCTGTTAAAGGCGCGCAAGATTTTTAAATCGTCTTACGGCAGTCCCCATGTCGCATTCGGTCAGCCTCTGAGTTTGGATGAATGCTTTAGCCATATTGAGCCCAACTGGCGTAAACGCAGCCAAGCTGGCGATCTGTCTTTTGTGCCGGCGGTGATAGATTACATCGCCCAAGAAAATATGGAGCGCATCAACGCGGCGGCGGTGGTGAACCCCATCGGTTTGGTCGCAATGATTTTGCTGTCTAGTCCTCAGCGCGCCATGGCAGAAGATGAACTGCTGCTACAGATAGATCACTTTATTGCGATTTTACGGCGCCTTCCTTACAGCCCTGACGTCAGTTTGCCAGAGGGGACGGCACAGGAAATTTTAGAGCAGGCGGCGCGCACAGCGGGTCTTTCAAGAATTGATCATCCCTGGGGTCCGATTATTACCGCCACGGGCAAAGAGGCGGTGATGCTGACGTATTACCGGAATTCGGTCATGCATGTCTTGGCGCTGCCAAGCTTAATCGCGCGGTTCTTTCGCCACAGTCAAACCGTTAACGAAGTGGAGTTGATAGAGGGCTGCGTACTGTTGTACCCCTTTGTAAAAAATGAGTTGTTTTTACGTACTAAAATTGCGGATTGCGCAGAGGCGGTCAAAGAGCAAATTAACAACTTGGTCGCGCTTAATTTGCTGTCGCGACACGGTGACTCCGGCGAGCTCAGTCGCGCTAGCGTTGGCACTGAAGGATATGCGGTGTTAACTGGTTTGGGCCGGATTTTACGCGAGACTTTTGAGCGCTACACCATTACCAGTTTGTTGCTGGTACAAGATATTTCTGCAGTCGCGGCACTGCGCGATGACGTAGAGCAGAACACCATTGAAATGGCTCAGCGCTTGGCGATTTTAAGCGGCCGTGAGGCGCCAGAGTATTTCGATAAAAACCTATTTCGTGGTTATATCGACACTCTTATTCAGCAGGGACTGCTTCTGGCCGATGAGCAAGAAGCCGGCGAATTTTTACGTGTAGATAAGCGTTTAGAGGCATTTTCACAGCGCTGGGTGGCCTTGTTGGGGCCAGACGTTCAGCAAAGCATGCAGCAGCTTATTCGCAAGCCGGTGATGAGGGAGCAATAATCTTCGTTATCTATTGTGCTGGGTCAATTCCTGCTTGAGTGCAGTTGAGTTGCTGTGGCTTGAAACTCCTGTGTGGGAATGTTAGCTTTGTGTTGATTATTAACACAGGTGCGCATTTCTATGGCCAGAACAACCAGCGTTACCATCGGCGCTCAATTAGACGATTTTGTGGGAAAGTTGATTGAATCTGGGCGTTATGGCTCAACCAGTGAAATTGTCCGCTCGGCTTTGCGCTTGCTCGAACGTCAGGAAAATCAAATTGCAGCACTGCGAAATGCGCTAGAAGCGGGAGAGCAAAGCGGGGAAAGCGATTTGTTGCTTCATGATATTGCCGCGCAGGTGAAGCAGAAGCACCGTGTATAAGCTGTCCAACAAGGCAGTCGACGATTTTACAGCTATATATGAATATACCTTGCTTAACTTTGGTGTTGCTCAAGCTGACACATACACAGAACACTTAGAAAGTAGTTTTCGAATGCTTTCTATCTCGCCATTGATGGGGCATGCATACCCAGAAATTGCAGACGACGTGCGTCGTCACGACCACCAAAGTCATGCGGTTTTCTATCGCCAGCGCGAGCATGATATTTTTATTATTCGAATTCTGCATCAGCAGATGGAGCCGATGAAGTATTTTACTGAGCTGTAATCTTGGTGATTGAGTGTATCTAGCTCGGTATTTTGCGGTTCCCCCGCGGGGCCCGCTCGGTTACAATGTTTTGACATTCTAATTACGTGTGACGAGTCCGAAGAAATGGTGCATAACGCCCGCATGACACAGCTGTGTGATTGCCGTCGATGGCGATGGTAGCTCTTGCAATAAGCGAATTACCAAGCCGAACCCCATTTTTAAGGATTTATCATGCAAGTCCAGCGATACAATGAACTGGCGCAGCAAAGCTATAACCGTATTCCGGTTTACCGCGATGTGCTGGCCGACCTCGATACTCCCCTCAGTGCTTATTTAAAACTTGCCGCCGAGCCCTACAGTTTTCTGTTTGAGTCTGTTCATGGCGGCGAGAAATGGGGCCGTTACTCCATTATTGGTCTTGGTGCGCGCACGGTGCTTCGTGCAGAGGGGAAACACGTCACCATTTCGCGTGACGGCAAACTGATTGAAAGCCATGAATGCGATGACCCGTTAGCGTTTGTTGAGGGCTTTCAGGCCCGTTACCAGGTACCTGAAATTGACGAGCTACCGGCATTTTACGGTGGTTTAGTCGGTTATTTTGCCTACGACTGCGTGCGCTATATTGAGCCCAAACTCATGCCGAGTACGCCGCCCGACGTATTGGGTACGCCAGACATTTTATTGATGGTGTCTGAGGAGTTGCTGGTTTTTGACAATCTGTCTGGCATTGTAAAAATCATTACTCATGCTGATCCCGCCGATGACCGAGCCTACAGCAAGGCGCAGGAAAGATTAGATTCCTACGAGCAGATGATGCGCGGACTATCACCCATGCTGCCGGCGCTAAATCTGGATGCCGACGGCGTTGCCGAAACCGACTTTGTGTCGAGCTTTGGCGAAGACAACTTTAAAGATGCGGTGGAAAAAGTACGTGAATACGTACTGGCTGGCGATGCCATGCAGGTGGTCTTATCCCAGCGCTTGAGTATTCCATTTACCGCATCGCCCTTGAATTTTTATCGTGCGCTGCGCCATCTAAATCCCTCGCCTTATATGTATTACCTCAATTTGGAAGACTTCCATATTGTGGGCTCGTCGCCTGAAATTTTGGCGCGCCTAGAGCACGGCGAAGTGACGGTTCGGCCCATCGCGGGCACTCGCCGTCGCGGTCACAACGAGGCGGAAGATCTGGAGTTAGAGAAAGAGTTACTGGCCGACCCCAAGGAAATTGCCGAGCATTTAATGCTGATTGATTTGGGCCGCAACGACGCGGGCCGTGTTGCTAAAACCGGCACCGTAGAATTGAGCGATAAAATGGTGGTGGAGCGTTATTCGCACGTAATGCATATCGTGTCTAACGTCCGCGCCCAAGTGCGCGACGATATTACGGCGATGGATGTCCTGCGAGCGACCTTACCTGCGGGCACCTTGAGCGGTGCACCGAAGGTGCGGGCCATGGAAATCATCGATGAATTAGAGTCGGTCAAGCGCGGCGTGTATGGCGGCGCGGTTGGCTACTTAAGCTGGAACGGCAATATGGACACGGCGATCGCCATTCGCACCGCGGTCATCAAAGACAATCAGCTCCATATCCAAGCTGGCGCGGGAATCGTGGCAGATTCGCAGCCCAGACTAGAATGGAAAGAGACCATGAATAAGGCGCGGGCGGTATTTAAAGCGGCTTCTATGGTTCAGAGCGCAATGCGTGATACAGACAAAAACGGGGAGGCGTCATAATGTTATTAATGATCGATAATTACGACTCCTTCACCTACAACGTTGTGCAGTATTTCGCTGAGCTGGGCGCTGATGTAAAAGTGCTTCGCAACGACGAAGTTACCATTGATGAAATACGCGCCTTGGCGCCGACGCATCTGGTGATCTCCCCTGGACCATGCACGCCAAATGAGGCGGGTATTTCGCTGGCGGCGATTAAAGCCTTTGCCGGTGAAATTCCCATTCTTGGGGTTTGTCTGGGACATCAAAGTATTGGTCAGGCCTTTGGCGGCAAGATCGTGCGCGCCCGCGACGTGATGCACGGTAAAACTTCGCCTATGCACCACCATAATACGGGGGTGTTTACCGGCTTAAATAATCCGGTGGTGGCGACTCGCTATCATTCTTTGATTATCGAAAAAGAGAGCCTGCCCGATTGCCTGGAAGTGACGTCGTGGACGCAAAAACCCGATGGTTCTGTCGATGAAATAATGGGTGTGCGCCATAAAACGCTAGACGTAGAGGGTGTGCAGTTTCATCCGGAGTCGATTTTGTCTGAGCAGGGCCACGAGCTGTTTAAAAACTTTTTGGAGCGCAGCGCATGAGCACCATGAATATTAAAGATGCCTTGGGCTTGCTGGTCCGCAATTTGAGTTTAAGTACCGAGGATATGGCGTCGGTCATGCGCGACATCATGACCGGACAATGCACCGAGGCTCAGATTGCGGCGTTTTTGATTGCCCTGCGCATGAAAAGCGAAAGCCTTGATGAAATTGAAGGGGCCGCTCGCGTTATGCGCGAGCTTGCCACGCCGGTTGATATTTCGGGCTTAGACCATGTGGTCGATATTGTTGGCACCGGCGGTGACGGTGCCAATCTGTTCAACGTCTCGTCGGCGAGTACCTTTGTTATTGCGGCGGCGGGCGCCAAGGTGGCAAAACATGGCAATCGCTCGGTGTCATCTAAGAGCGGCAGCGCAGATGTCTTGGAAAGCGCCGGTATTCAGCTAGATTTGAATCCCAAACAGGTTGAACGCTGCATTCGTGAAGTGGGTGTCGGTTTTATGTTTGCGGTCAACCACCACAGTGCGATGAAGCACGCTATTGGTGTGCGGCGCGACATTGGTCAGCGCACCATTTTTAATATTTTAGGACCGCTGACTAATCCCGCTGGTGTGACTCGCTTGGTTTTGGGCGTGTTCAGTTCGGAACTATGTCGGCCCTTGGCTGAAGTCATGAAGCGCCTAGGCGCCGAGCACGTGATGGTGGTGCACGCTAAAGATGGGTTGGATGAAATTAGCCTGGCGTCGGCAACGGAAGTGGCCGAGCTCAAAGGCGGTGAGATTAAGGAATATCTGCTGACTCCCGAAGATGTGGGAATTGAAAGCCAGAGTTTAGTCGGCCTCGATGTAGCTGATAGCAAAGCGTCCTTGGCCTTAATTCGCGACGCACTCGGCAAGCGTGAAACCGAAGCGGGTAAAAAAGCGGCCGATATGATTGCCCTCAACGCGGGCGCGGCGCTCTATGTGGCCGGCGTCGTCAGTAGTTTGAAACACGGTGTGGCCTTGGCTGAAGACACTATTCACGGTGGTCAAGCACTGGAAAAAATGGGTGAGCTGGCAGCGTTTAGTCAGGGCTTAAACCCAGCAAAAGAGACTGAGTCATGATGAGTGAAAGCGGCACTCCCACCGTCTTGAAAAAGATACTTGATCGCAAGCGAGAAGAAGTAGCAGAGCGCAGTGCAAAGCTATCTATCGCTGCGCTGCAGGAGCAGATTAAAACGGCGTCCGCGCCGCGCGGCTTTGTCAGCTCGATAGAGGCAAAACTTGCCGCCGGTCATTCGGCGGTGATCGCTGAAGTAAAAAAGGCGTCGCCGTCTAAAGGCGTGATCCGCGAGAATTTTATTCCAGCGGAGATTGCCGCGAGCTATGAAGCGGGTGGGGCGGCCTGTTTGTCAGTTCTGACGGACGCCGACTTTTTTCAGGGAGCGGAAGCGTATTTGCAGCAGGCCCGCGCGGCGTGCTCGCTGCCGGTCATCCGCAAAGATTTTATTATTGACCCCTATCAAGTCTATGAGGCCCGCGCCATAGGTGCAGACTGCATCTTATTGATCGCGGCGGCCCTAGACGATACGGCGATGTCGAGTTTGAATACGCTGGCTCAAGGCTTGGGTATGGATGTGTTGATCGAGGTTCATAACGCCGAGGAGTTGGCGCGGACTCTTCCGCTGGGTAATCGCTTGGTGGGTATCAATAATCGCAATCTACACAACTTTGAAACGTCTTTGCAAAACACCTTCGATTTATTGGCGGCGATTAGCGACCAGCATATTGTGGTGACCGAAAGTGGCATTCATAGCGCTGAGGATGTGGCGGCGATGCGCGAGCACGGCGTGAATGCATTTTTGGTTGGCGAAGCCTTTATGCGGGCGGCGGAGCCGGGGGAGAAACTGGCGGAGTTGTTTGCATAGCCTGCTAGATGTCGGAGGTCTGGCGTCGGATGCTAATTTCGACGCTCTGGTCGGGCGTTGGAAGTCAGACGGCTGACGATAAAGTCAAAAGCAGTCCCCAGTATGATTTAATAAAATTCCGGAAAACTTGATTTAGCGTCTGTCGGCTTAGCATGCGGCTTCCGGCTTCCGGCTTCCGACTGGCATTTAGCGCGTCCCGTACACCACCATCGTTTTACCCTTCACTTGCACCAAACCTTGTTCTTCTAAGGTCTTTAATACACGGCCAACCATTTCCCGTGAACAGCCTACAATTCGACCGATTTCCTGACGGGTGATTTTGATCTGCATGCCGTCTGGATGGGTCATGGCATCGGGTTGTTTGCATAAATCTAATAAGGTACGGGCCACGCGGCCGGTGACGTCCAAAAAGGCCAGGTCACCCACTTTGCGGGTGGTCAGTCGCAGGCGCTTTGCCATCTGTTTACCCAGCGCCAGTAAGATATCTGGGTATTGTTCATTTAGTTCGCGAAATTTGTTGTAGCTGATTTCGGCAATTTCACATTCAGTGCGGCTTTTCACCAGGGCACTGCGAGTGGCGGGGATATCTTCGTCAAAGACGCCCATTTCACCGAAAAAGTCGCCTTTATTGAGGTAGGCAACGATCATCTCTCGGCCTTCGTCATCTTCAATAATGACGGTCACTGAACCCTCAATAATGTAATACAGCGCGTCGCTGGCATCGCCGGCGTAGATAAGCGTGCTTTTGCTGGGGTAGCGTCGCCGATGGCAATGCGCGAGAAAGTTCTCTAGATTGGCAATTTCTGGTTTTAAAGAATTCAGCACTGTTTGGGTCTCTCGGTATAGCAGGAAATCCATTTAAAATTATAAGGGCAGCTTTAGGATATCGTTATTCGCCCAAAGTTCCTCTCAGTATGCCGTGCTTTGCCGGCCTTGGCGAGCTTGAATCTGGGTGCTGTGGTAAGCTTAGTGCAATTTTTTAGTATCGCTATGAGGGTCAAATGAAAGCGACGGTTAAATGGGTAGACGGTGCGATGTTTCTTGCTGAGTCCGGTAGCGGGCACTCGGTAGTGATGGATGGCCCAGAAGATCACGGTGGCCGCAATATGGGTGTTAGGCCCATGGAAATGCTGTTGTTAGGCATGGGTGGTTGTGCGTCTTTTGATGTGATGAGTATGTTGAAGAAGTCACGCCAAGACGTGAGTGCCTGCCGCTGTGAACTGGACGCTGAGCGCGCTGATGCGGTGCCAGCAGTATTTACCAAAATACACCTGCGCTTTATTGTAAGTGGAAATGGCCTGAAAGAAGCACATGTAAAGCGTGCGGTGGAATTATCGGCTGAGAAATACTGCTCTGCGTCGATCATGATGGAAGCCGCAGGCGTCGACGTTAGTCACAGCTACGAGATTGTTGACGGTGTCTAAGGTGGTGACTCGTCCTAAGCCACATCGTGGCATGCGTCATATCGCCTTGTTTGTTGAGAAGTTCGACGAAACCCTGCATTTCTATACGGAATTGATGGGAATGGCGGTGGAGTGGCAACCAGATCCAGATAATATTTATTTGTGTTCTGGTAATGACAACCTCGCCTTGCACCGCTATCAGGGGCCACAGCGGCCGGTGGCGGGGCAGCGTTTAGATCATATCGGTTTTATATTAGAAACCCCTGATGACGTGGATGATTGGCATGCCTTCCTGCTAGCCAATCAGGTCAGTATTAAAACGGAGCCGCGTACCCATCGCGATGGTGCCCGCAGTTTTTACTGCCTCGATCCCGATGGCAATCTTGTTCAACTCATTTTCCATCCACCGATTAGCGCTGTGTATTAGCGTCTTAAGAATCGCTGCGGAAGTGATGTCAGATGTCCGACGTTAAAGTCGGGCGTCGGAAGTCTGGTGTCTGACGAAAAATCAAAAGCAGTCCGAGCGAGTTTCTGAATGAATAAAGCGAATGCCCTTACGTCAGACATCCGACACCTGACGTCCGGCGATCGTTCGCTAAACGTAATAGGTGCTGCCGGTCATGACTTTCGCCATTAAGCTCATGGCTTTTTTTACTGGCGTTGGAAATACTTGGCCGCCGGCTTCTATTGCTTTGCTGGCGTGTTCCGCTTCGTCTTCTAGCATCTGTTGCACTATCGCTCGGGATTTCTCGTCTTCTGCCGGGAGGGTTTGCAAATGTTCGCGCAAATGCTCGCAGACCTGATCCTCGGTCGCCGCCACAAAGCCAAGGCTGATCTTATCGCTAATGGCGCCGGCCGCCGCGCCAATGGCAAACGACGCGGCGTAAAAGAGTGGGTTTAAATGGCTGGTATGGCTATCTAATTCTTTTAGGCGCTGTTCACACCACGCTAAGTGATCGATTTCCTCGGTTGCCGAGTGTTCCATGGCGGCCTTAACTTGCGCGTTTTTTGCGGTAAGTGCTTGGCCTTGGTAAAGCGCTTGCGCACAGACTTCGCCGGTGTGATTGATCCGCATTAGGCCTGCTGCATGGCGGCGTTGTTGATCGGCGCTGGGGGCATTGTTAACGCTGCTCGCAGGATTGTGACGCTGGGCGGTGCTGCTGCCCTTGACGAGGGTTTTTAAGCTTCTGTCGGCCCCCATCAGGGCGCGGTCGAGTAGGGTGTATTCTCGTGTCATCGTGGTTTCCTCCGCTCTCTAGTGTAACGGAATTGGCTATTTATGACTTGTCTTGCTGGTAGCCAGTCCAGCGTTTGATCGCTTCGGCCATTTCCCAGAGACGAATGGGTTTTACTAAATGCAGGTCCATGCCGGCTCGGAGATAGCTGTCGCGCTGTTCGTCGAGGGCGTTGGCGGTCAAACCGATGATGGGCGTTCGGTCGCGCTCTTCTTCCTTTTCAAATTGACGAATTTGGCGAGTGGCTTCGGCGCCGTCCATGATCGGCATTTCAATATCCATTATCACCACATCAAAGCGCTTGCGCATAAAGGTATTTACCGCTTGCTGGCCATTTTCAACGTGGTGAACGCTAATGCCGAGACTTTTTAGCATGCGGGTAAGTACCTGCGCATTGGTGGGATTGTCTTCAGCAATTAGGCATTGCAAGGCGTTTAAGGTCAGCGCGTCGGTGCGGTATTGGTCCGGTAAATAATTAACGGCGTTGGCGTCAAAATGACACTCTGCAAGTAATGCGCTACGCAGCGCGACGCCGGTAAGCGGCTTGCTTAAAATGCGGCGTATCCCTGCCGCACGCAGCTCATCGCGATCGAATGTGATATTGGCGTGGGCGAGTAGGAGGCCGATAGGTGTGCAGTTTTGTTCTTTGGTTTCGTCAAATACACGCTCCGCTAATTTTAGTCCGCCACCAGGTAGGGTGTGGTCGATGAGAATTATTTCGATGGGTGCATTGAGTAGAGACTGGTTGCGAATTGTGGCAATTGCGGCGTTGTCGCTATTGGCAACAAATACTGACATGCCCCAATTACTGCACTGTTTGGTAACCACCTTGCAGAAGGTTTGATTGCTGTCTACCACGAGCAATCGCTTATTACGTAACAGACCGGTGCGAATGCGCAGGGTACTGTTGTCGCTGTTAGACGGGACGCCAAGTTGCAGAGAGAGGTGCAGGGTGTGCAGGCCGTTGGGTGCTGTTTTTACCGCGGTGCTGCCGTTCATGAGCGCGATGAGCTGCGAAGCAATAGCAAGGCGGGTATTAATGATGCCGCCTTCGCGCGCCGATGAGCCGTTAATAGCCTGTTTTTCTAAAGCGCTAAATGGCTTACCACGATGACTTACTTCAACATTAATCAAACCCTGATTAATATCCGTCGCATACACCTTGAGTAGAATATAGCCTGATTCATAGTGCTCAAAGGCGTTGTTCATAACATGGGACAGCAATTGACGAATACGAGATGGGTCGCCGATGAGTTTTTCGCTTATCTCATGGTCCACATCACAAATCAGTTCTAATGATTGTTCTGCAGCGATATTGCGGAAGCTCGATACGGATTCATCGATAATTTCCGGCAAATTTAATATCACATTGCGTAATTCAATGTCGCTCTCATTGAAGCGAGTTGCTTGGCTGGCTTCTTGGAGTAGCTGCAGTAGTTCGTGTCCTGAGCGCTGCAGGGTGCGAACGTGATCTTCCTGGGTGGTGGTGAGCCTTGTGTCTTGCAGCAATTCTGATACGCCGAGCATGGCGCTCATCGGCGTTCTTATGTCGTGGGTGATTCTGGCGAGAATATCTGTTTTGGCGCGGTTTACGGCACCTAGAATGGCAATGCGTTGTTCATCTTGGGCTTGTTTTTGCTGGCGCAGATAATGTCTGCCGATCAGTAAGGCGGTATGAAAAATGCCGGTCAATGTGGCGAGTGAAATTAAAATAAAGTTAGTACTTGTGGCGGTGATGACCGACAGGCTATAGCTGGCAAAACTTAAGGCCAAAATCAAAACTAATATGGTGCGGGCGACCATGTAATAAAAAATAAGTCGGCTGTATGTCTGCAAAAAGCAGCTTAGTGAAATAATTAAAAGCGTGAGGCAGTTTAATGTGAATACAATATAGATTGTGGCGGCCGCTACTTGGGTATTGCCGATGATACTGAGTGCGACTGCGAGCAGGTCGACAATAATTAGCAGCTTGATGACAGTGGGCCAGCGACCTGGATTGTTTATTGGATATATGGGGAAGCGCAGCGCGTAAACTAAATCGGTAAGGCTGACGCCCAAAATAACAAGAATTAGGGTGTAGCCATCCCAAGGTGGCAGCAAACCCTGTGGTGAACCGATATAGCCCCACGCGACCATTTGCGCAAAAATAATCAGTAGGGCATAGATTGCAGTAGTAAAAAACAGCGTGTCAGTGCGGAGTGAGGCGCTGATTAGACCGAAAATAAATAACAGCCCGAGGGTGCCAAAAAACAGGGCGTTGAGAAATTCCCGTTTACTAACACTGCCTAGGAAGCTGGCGTAGTCGTGTAATGACAGCAATAACTGGCGGTCGCGGGGGTATTCAAGTGCGAGGTAATACGTCTGGGTACTGTGCGGATTTAAAAAGAGAGCAAATAATGTTTCTGCGCGTATCAGCGCCTCTGTTGGCATGGCAGAAATTTGCTGCCCGGATTTGTCAAATAGTTGCGCGGCACTGAGATCCACCGGCGTAATTTGCAGTAGTTGTCGAGCTACTTCGCTGCTGTTGTTACTCAGTGTGAAACGAAACCAGTAGCGGCCAACTTCGCGGGATAAATTGAAATCACCATTTTCAGTTGGCCGAAATTGGCGTTCGACTTCCGGGGTTAAAATATCCGCAATGCGGTAAAGTTTGCCGTTATCTTCAATAATGTCGCTGAAGTCGTCGAGTGAGATTTCCCCCTGATTTTGACTCACTGTTAAGCTTGGCGCTGCGTGCGCGGCAATCGATAGCAGTAACAAGACCGCGCACAGCAGTTGTTTTACCAAGGGTTTATTCTCGGGCAATCGCGCGGTAAGCAATGTCAGTGCGGTAGAAGGCATCTTTCCACTTTATCTGCTCGGCAATCGAATAGGCAAGCTGTTGTGCTGCACTAACCGTATCGCCCATCGCTGTTGCGCAGAGTACTCGACCGCCATTGGTCACTAAGTTGCCGTCTTCAAGTTGGGTGCCAGCGTGGAATACCTTGCCGTTGGCATCACCGGCTGGAATGCCGCTAATCACATCGCCTTTATTATAGGCGCCAGGATAACCCCCCGCCGCCAGGACAACGCCGACGGCGGGGCGAGGGTCCCAATCAGCGTTTGTGGAATCTAATTTACCGTTTAGGGCTGCCAGGCACAGCGCGACAATATCTGATTGCAGGCGCAACATAATGGGCTGAGTTTCCGGGTCGCCAAAGCGGCAGTTGTATTCAATGACCTTGGGGTCGCCATTGGCGTTAATCATTAGGCCGGCATATAGAAATCCGGTATAGCGATTACCCTCGCTGGCCATACCTTCTACTGTCGGTATGATGACTTCATTCATGATGCGTTGGTGAATAGCGGGCGTCACTACTGGCGCGGGTGAGTATGCACCCATGCCGCCGGTGTTTGGCCCCGTGTCGCCGTCGCCAACCCGCTTGTGATCCTGGCTGGTGGCCATGGCCAGAATGTTTTCGCCGTCGACCATCACGATGAAGCTGGCTTCTTCACCTTCTAAAAACTCTTCAATGACCACGCGGCAGCCGGCATCGCCAAAGGCATTGCCCGATAGCATATCGCGCACGGCGTCTTCGGCCTGCGCAAGGGTTTCGGCCACAATGACGCCTTTGCCCGCGGCTAGGCCGTCAGCTTTCACCACGATGGGCGCGCCCTGCTCGCGAAGATAAGCCAGTGCAGGCTCTAGTTCAGTGAAGTTTTGGTAGCTGCCGGTGGGGATGTTGTGGCGGGCAAGAAAATCCTTCGTGAAGGCTTTTGAGCCTTCTAGTTGTGCCGCGCCTTTGGTCGGACCAAAACAGGGAAGCTTGCGCTCATTGAAGTAGTCCACGATGCCCTCAACCAGTGGAGCCTCGGGGCCAACAATGGTGAGTCCCACATTATTCGTCTCTGCAAACTGTGCCAGAGCTGCAAAATCATTTATGGCGATGGCGACATTTTCGACCCCTGAGTCGAGGGCCGTGCCGGCGTTACCTGGGGCAACGTAGACAGTTTCAACTTGGGGTGATTGGGCTGCTTTCCACGCGAGGGCGTGTTCGCGGCCGCCATTGCCGATGATGAGTACATTCATTACGTTGTTGTTCCGTTGGTGCGGGGTTTTTGGTCCGCACGCTGAGTTTGTTTATTTTGGTCGGGTGTCAGAGGTCGGAAGTCTGATGTAAAAGTAGGGCGGCTTTGCCGCCTGCTTTATTTACTTTTTACGTCCGACGCCAGACGTCCAGCGTAAGCCTTTTAATGCCTAAAGTGTCTCATGCCCGTAAAGGCCATCGCGATGCCGTGCTCGTCGGCTGCGGCGATGACTTCGTCGTCGCGAATGGAACCGCCGGGCTGGATGACGCAGCTAATGCCATTGGCGGCGGCATTGTCTAAACCGTCGCGGAAGGGGAAGAAGGCATCAGACGCCATTACCGCACCTTTCACTGTTAAACCGGCGTGCTCAGCTTTGATCGCCGCGATACGCGCAGAGTTAACGCGGCTCATTTGGCCGGCGCCGACGCCGATAGTCTGGCGATTTTTTGCGTAGACGATGGCGTTTGATTTAACGAACTTGGCCACTTTCCACGCAAAGATCATATCGTGAATTTCGCTTTCTTCGGGCTGGCGTTTGGTGACGATCTTCAGATCTGCTTCAGTGATCATGCCTAGGTCGCGGTCTTGCACTAATAGGCCGCCATTCACGCGCTTGTAGTCAAAGGCGGGGTTGTTGGCGCCCCACTGACCGCAGGCGAGCAAACGCAGGTTTTTCTTTTCAGCGACGATGGCAGCGGCTTCATCGCTAACACTTGGCGCGATGATCACCTCGACAAATTGGCGGTCGCAAATGGCTTTGGCGGTGGCCGCATCCAGTTCGCGGTTAAAGGCGATAATACCGCCAAATGCAGATTCAGGATCGGTGGCAAAGGCTAAATCATAGGCTTCGCTAATACCGTTTAATGACACTGCGACGCCGCAGGGGTTGGCGTGTTTAACAATGACGCAGGCAGGTTTTACAAATGACTTCACGCACTCTAGGGCGGCGTCGGTATCGGCGATATTGTTGTATGACAATGCCTTGCCTTGCAACTGAGTCGCGGTGGCCACCGAGGCTTCGCTGGGGTGGCGCTCTACATAGAATGCCGAGTCTTGGTGTGGGTTTTCACCGTAGCGCATGTCTTGCGCTTTGATGAATTGGCTATTAAAAGTGCGCGGGAATTTTTCGGTGCCGCCGGGAACCAAGCGGCCAAAATAATTCGCGATCATACCGTCGTAAGCGGCGGTGTGCTCATAGGCTTTGATCGCCAAGTCAAAGCGCGTGGCGTGCAAGGTGCAGCCGCTGTTAGTGCTCAGCTCGTCGAGTATGGTTTGATAGTCAGTGGCGTTAACTACAATAGCGACATCACGGTGATTTTTGGCCGCAGCGCGAACCATGGTTGGGCCGCCGATATCGATATTCTCAACGGCATCTTCAAGCGTGCAGCCGGGTTTAGATACCGTGGCTTCAAAGGGGTAGAGATTGACGACAACCATGTCGATGGCGTCAATACCGTGCTCGCTCATTACGCCGTCATCAATGCCGCGGCGCCCTAAGATACCGCCATGTACTTTGGGGTGTAGGGTTTTAACGCGGCCGTCCATCATTTCTGGGAAGCCGGTGTAGTCAGAGACTTCAGTTACCGCGATATCATTTTGATTCAGCAGGGCATAGGTACCGCCGGTAGAGAGCAGTTCGACTCCCATTTGTGTGAGTTCGCGGGCAAAATCGACGATGCCTGATTTATCAGAAACACTGATGAGGGCGCGTTTAACGGGGCGGGCCTGGTTGTCTGTAGTCATGCCTTGTGAGTCACCTTGAGTTTAAAAAAACGTCGAACGGGAGCCGTTCAAAATTGGGGCTTACAGTAAGTCGTATTGCTTGAGCTTTTTACGCAATGTGCCGCGGTTTAGGCCTAGCATTTGCGAGGCGCGGGTTTGGTTGTTGCGGGTATAGCGCATCACTTCTTCGAGCAAAGGCGCTTCCACTTCCGACAGCACCATATTGTAGACGTCGCAGACGTCTTGGCCGTCGAGGGTGGCGAGGTAGTTGTTGAGTGCGATCGCGACACTGTCGCGCAGCGTTTTGGCTTTGCTGATGTCATCGTTGGCAGCAGTCGTCGCGGTGGAGGCTTCGGCGACTGGGGCGGTGTCAATGCTGTTTAGGTTCATGCGGCTGCTTCCTGTAGGTTTTGTTCGTGCTGTTCAAAGTAGCGATGTACAGCATCTTGTTGTGCACTGGCTGACTCTAGGCGGTTAAATAAACCGCGAAAACCAGTGTTGGGGTCGAGCTCCTGCAAATACCATGCACAATGTTTACGCGCGATACGCAGTCCATTTTGTTCACCGTAAAAATGGTGAAGGGCGCTGATGTGACTCAACAATACGGTCTTTATTTCTGTCGTTGTTACCTGTTTCGCTAACTCCCCGGTCGCCAAATACGTGTTGATTTCCCGGAACAGCCACGGTTTTCCCTGTGCGCCCCGGCCAATCATGACACCGTCGGCGCCGGTGTAATCTAAAACCTGTTTTGCCTGCTGTGCTGAACAAATATCACCGTTGGCAAACACAGGAATATCGATGGCCTGTTTAATTGCGGCGATGGTGTCGTATTCCGCACTTCCTAAAAACCGGCACTCGCGGGTTCTGCCATGCACTGCCAAAGAGCTTATGCCGCAATCTTGGGCAAGTTTGGCAATGTCGATGCCATTGCGCTGATCCTGTGACCAGCCCGTGCGAATCTTTAATGTCACCGGGACATCTACGGCGGCGACCACGGTGCTTAAAATATCTTTTACTAAATCTGGCTCACGCAACAAGGCCGAACCAGCAGCCCTTTTACAGACTTTCTTTGCGGGGCAGCCCATATTGATATCAATAATATCGGCACCCATGTCTGCGCAGCGTATCGCTGCATCCGCCATCATCAAAGGGTCAGCCCCGGCGATTTGAACCGCACGTGGGCCATTGTCGTCATGGGCTAAGCGCAGATGGCTTTTACGGCTGTCCCACAGCGAGGTGTCGCTAATCAGCATTTCCGACACGGTTAGGCCAGCGCCGAACTCGCGGCACAGGCGGCGAAACGGCAGATCGCTAATGCCCGCCATTGGCGCCAATACGGCACGGGCAGGAAGCTTGTGAGGACCAATCTGGATCATCGCCATGCCCTGTGAAGGGAAATTAACCGTGGGAAAACAGGGCAGCTATGATACTCGTTCAAAGACTTCATCGGAAGTCTTGCGCTCAGAAAATAACCAGTTTTGAGTGTAAAAAAATAGGCTTTACGGCATCAGCTGTAACTGGTAGTTGACTGCCTGTGGGCCGGGGTCAACTATTTCGAGCGCGATGTGCACCGGTTGCTGGCTCGCCAAGCTAGCGCCGGCGCTCAGCTCCCCTGCAAGATACTCGGCAGGTTTAAACGTGCGGCTGGCGACGGTTTGATTGTTGATGTCGCTAAAGCGCAGCTGTAGTTCGGGGAAGCTTGTGCTGGCAGGGCCGCGGTTGACTAGTATGGTGTCGACCATCAAGGCGTTGCTAGTGGTGGGGTGTTTGCGAACTATTAATTTGGTGCTAATAACGTCGGTGACGGCGGAGCTGCGTTGAGTTGGCTTGTCTTCGCACAGTGTTGGGTGCAATGGACATAGTTTGCGCAGTTCGTCACCTATGGGGCTGTTGAACAAGGCGGCTTTTTGCCAGAGGGCTATTTGTACGACGAGAACCAGCAGTGCGACGGTATTGGCAAGCAGCCAAAACCATTGGATCTTGTTTTGGCGCGCTTGGTGGTGCTCAAAGTCGTGGTTGACGGTGCTCAATCCACTGAGAAGGTCTAATTCGGGAGGGGCGCCCCGCAGTGAGCTGTCATCGTTTTCGTCGTCCTCCGCGCTGAGCTCTGTGTTTGCTTTCGGTGCGGGTGCGTCATCTACCTCGTGCTCAGCACTTGGGGTGTCGTCGTCTAGATCTGTGAGTAGTATTGATGCACTGGTGTTGTCGTCAATGCCGCTAAAGATGCTCATGCATACGCTGCACCTAACTAAGCCGTCGGCGAGGAGTAGTTGCTCGGCTTTTACCCGAAAACGAGTCTCGCATTTCGGGCATTGGATACTTTTTGGCGTGATGTTTTCTGCTGGCATCGACGAATTTCTTCACTCTAACTATTGTTTTTATTGCCCGCTATCCTAACCCATTCTTCTTTCGTGGTCAGGGTCAGCTGGCTAAACCAGTGTTGATAACAGGCCATGAGTTCATCTGCTTGGCTTTGTAAAATACCGGATAAACAAATCGCGGCGCCTGCATCTAAGGTGGCGGCTAAGTTAGGTGCTAGCGAAGTTAGCGGCCCCGCTAAGATATTCGCGACCACCATGTCACCCCGCAAACCCGCTGGAATGTTTTGCGGCAGGAAGCATTCTATACGGGCATCGTCGATATTATTGCGGCGAGCGTTGTCACGGGTCGCGAGCAGTGCTTGCGGGTCGTTGTCTACTGCGATGACTTTATCAGCGCCAAGTAATAACGCGGCGATGCCCAAAATGCCGGAGCCGCAGCCGTAGTCGATGACAGTAAGTCCGCTTAAGTCTTGTTGGTCTAGCCACTGCATGCACAGCCAGGTGGTCGGGTGTGTGCCAGTGCCAAAGGCAAGACCGGGGTCGAGTAGCAGGTTCACCGCATTTGGATCTACCGGCTCTCGCCAGCTCGGGCAAATCCACAAGCGCTCGCCGCATTGAATGGGGTGATAGCTATCCATCCACTCTCGTATCCAGTCGCGGTCTTCCAAAATTTCTATGCGAAGTGGGGGCAAGGCTTGGCCGTACTGCCCCTGCAATTCGGCCAGTGCCGCAGTCATATCGGTGTCGGCGGTGAAGAGGCCGGTAACGCGGGTGTGTTGCCAAACCGGTGTTTCGCCGACGCCCGGCTCATACACAGGTTGATCGGCATTGTCTTCCATGGTGACCGCGGCGGCGCCAATTTCTAAGAGCGCGTCTTCCAGTGTAGAAGCGGTGGCTGGGTCGGCGTCGAGTCGCAGTTGTAACCAAGTCATGGAGTGCTCGTGTCGTTGAGAGAAGGTAAGTCTTATCAATAAAAAAGGGGCCTATCCGAAAACAGGCCCCTGATATGTTACAGACTTAGGCTGCTTAGAGCTTAAGTTTTTTCTCTAAATAGTGAATGCTGACGCCGCCTTCTTTGAATGCCGCATCGCGAACTAGGTCGCGGTGCAGGTCAGTGTTGGTGCGAATACCATCAACAACCAGCTCGTCCAACGCATTGCGCATACGGCTTAAGGCGATTTCACGACTGTCACCCCAGGTGATGATTTTAGCAATCATCGAGTCGTAATGAGGTGGCACGGTGTAGCCGCTGTAGAGGTGTGAATCGACCCGTACACCCAGGCCGCCTGGTGGGTGATAGTGTTTTATCAGGCCAGGGCAGGGCATAAATGTTTTAGGGTCTTCAGCGTTGATGCGGCACTCAAAGGCATGGCCTTTGATTTTGATATCGTCTTGGGTGATCGATAACTTCTCGCCGCCGGCAATAAGTAGCTGCTGCCGTATTAAGTCAACACCGGTCACCATTTCACTGACGGGATGCTCAACCTGAATACGGGTGTTCATCTCGATAAAGAAGAATTGACCGTTCTCATAGAGAAACTCGAAGGTGCCCGCGCCGCGGTAGTTGATGGCAATGCAGGCATCAACGCAGGATTTTGCAACTTGATTGCGAATCTCGTCTGGTATGCCGGGGGCTGGTGCTTCTTCAAGTACTTTTTGATGGCGGCGTTGCAGCGAGCAATCGCGGTCACCAAGGTGGATCGCGTTGCCCTGACCATCGGCTAGTACTTGAATTTCGACGTGGCGTGGGTTTTCAAGAAATTTCTCAATGTACACGGTGTCGTCGCCAAAGGCCGCCTTGGCTTCTGACTGGGTAACGTAGACCGCGTTAAGCAGTGCAGCTTCGCTGTGAACAACGCGCATGCCACGGCCACCGCCACCTGCTGCCGCTTTAATAATAACGGGGTAACCAATACGTTTTGCAACGGCCAAGGTGTGCTCGTTGTCTTCAGTAATGGGGCCGTCGGAGCCGGGTACCGTTGGCACGCCCGCTTTTTTCATGGCTTTGATGGCGGAGACTTTGTCACCCATCATGCGAATAATATCGGGGGTAGGGCCGATAAATACAAAGCCGCTTTTTTCCACTTGCTCTGCAAATGCCGCGTTCTCGGCAAGGAAACCGTAGCCGGGGTGGATGGCTACCGCGTCAGTGACTTCAGCGGCACTGATGATGGCTGGGATGTTCAGGTAGCTGGCTGGCGACGGCGCAGGGCCGATACAAACTGACTCATCGGCTAGACGAACATGCATTAGATCGCGGTCAGCACTGGAGTGGACTGCCACGGTCTTAATACCGAGCTCTTTACAAGCGCGAAGAATACGCAATGCAATTTCGCCACGGTTGGCAATGACTACTTTTTTAAGCATTTGGACTCAATCCCTTTTGGGTGCGTTGATCGGACAATTGGCTGTTCCGGGTATACCCGTTTTACACAATAGTGATCAGGGATTGATCGAACTCAACTGGCTCTGCGTCATCGACAAGAATGGCTTCAATCACGCCGGATTTGTCGGCTTCGATCTGGTTCATCATTTTCATTGCTTCAACGATACAGATAACGTCGCCGACTTTGACGTGCTGACCGACTTCAACAAATGCGGGAGAAGACGGTGATGGCGAGCGGTAGAAAGTACCAACCATAGGCGATTTAATAATGTGGCCGTTTGGTTCAGCTGCTTTAGGTGCTTCAGCAGCGGCAGGTGCGGCAACTGGTGCAGCAGCGGGTGCTTGCATCATGGGCTGGCTAATATACTGGGGAACTTGCATACCTTTGGCGGCACTGTTGCGGCTAATGCGAACTGACTCTTCGCCTTCTTTAATTTCTAATTCATCGATGTTCGACTCTTCGAGTAGCTCGATCAATTTTTTTACTTTTCTAATATCCATAGTTGCTCTCTTGAATGGCTTAAGTTTAAAGATGTTATTGGTTTAACTGATCGATCGCTGCTTGAAGTGCGAACTGGTAGCCCTGTGCGCCCAGCCCACAAATAACGCCACGAGCGATGTCAGAAAAATAGGAGTGATGACGAAAACTGTCCCGCGCGTGCACATTGGAAAGATGCACTTCGATAAACGGGATATCGACGGCCAGCAAGGCATCTCGCAGCGCAATGCTGGTGTGAGTGAACGCTGCCGGATTAAAAATAATGAAATTAATGCCCTCTGGCCTAGCAAGGTGAATGCGGTCAATTAATTCGTATTCGGCATTGCTTTGCATGGACTGCAGGTGGTGGCCGCGCTCTTTGGCGCTGAGCTGCAATTGCGCATCGATATCTGCCAGCGTGTCACTGCCGTAAACGCCGGGTTCACGCGTGCCGAGTAAATTCAGATTTGGGCCGTGTAGAACGAGTATAGATGCCATAAGTTGCTGCTTGAATGTGTCATTCAGGGTATAGCGCGATTGTGCCTTATTTGTTTTTTCGAGTCCAACGCATCTCGTGAATTTTTTAAGATAGCGTCCAGTTGTCTGCAAGTTTACAGAAGTTAGCTGGAATTTTGCCGACGCCAGTGTTTTCGGTGCTAACACTGGTGGCGGCTAATCGTATCTGTTTAGCAGCTCGATAATCATCGCGTTGTTTAGTACTTGTGGCAGCATGATTTCCGCGGCACTCGGGTCGGCGGGGTAGTAAATATATAAGGGGATGCCATTGCGTTTATAGTCCGCCAGGAGTGCAGTGATGCCGGGGTCATAGCTTGTCCAGTCAGCGACTAAATAGTGCACATTATGCTGCTCAAATGCCGCGCGAATTTTATCGGTATGAAGCACCAGCTTTTCATTCGCGGCGCAGGTAATGCACCAATCAGCGGTGACATCGAGAAAGACGTTTTGACCATTTTCCCGCAGCCGCTGGATTTCGCTTCTGTCGAAGTTAGCATTTTTTAAATTCGCCGCGTCAGGTTGCTCGGTCAGCTTGATGAAAACCATGGCAACAGCCGCAATGACGATAAGACCGGCTACTAATTTTAGCCCTTTGCCATGCAGCCACACACCAAACGAGATCAACAACCAAGCGGAAAGCGTCGTGATCATGCCGTCCACACCCGCTTGGCGGCCGCTGACCCATAGTAACCAGATGGCGGTCGCGAGCAAGGGAAATGCTAATAGCTGACGCAGGCTAATCATCCAGCTGCCAGATTTGGGCAGGCGCCGCAATCCGGCTGGGAAGAGGGTGAGTAATAGCACGGGCAGCGCCATGCCGATGCCGATAAAGGCAAAGACCAGCAGCGCGACAACTGGTGGCTGACTGGCGGCAAAGCCGACCGCAGTGCCCATAAAGGGAGCGGTGCATGGGCTGGCTACGATGGTGGCGAGTACCCCAGTAAAGAAGCTGCCGCTATAACCGCTTTTTCGACTGAGATCGCTGCCTATATTAGAGAGGTTAGTGCCGAGTTCAAAAAGCCCCAATAGATTGAGTGACAAAGCGAAGAATAAGCAGGCAAGAAGCGCAACAAACCACGGGGTTTGCAATTGAAATCCCCAGCCAATGGCCTGCCCAGCTTGCTGTAAAAAAATGAGGAGCCCAGCGACGGCGATAAAACTGAGCACCACACCGCCACTGTATACTAGTCCGTGTTTTAAGGGGCTACCGTTGTTGGCGTTGGTAAAGCTTAAGACCTTTAAGCCCAGTACTGGAAACACACAGGGCATGAGGTTAAGGATTGCGCCGCCGAGGGCTGCAAAAACAAGGATGAGCCATAGCGCGCTATCCGTGTCGTCGCTTCCTGACAGGGTGATAAATTTAGCTGGGCTGCCGATCAGTGGTTTTTCTATTTCGGTGACGGTTTGTCGCTGGCTGTCGACCGCGTAGTACTGGGTTTGTGGTGGATAGCAGAGGCCCGCATCTGCGCAGCCTTGTGAAGTGACACTGAGCGTGAAGGGCTCAGTGGGAAAATTGTGCAGTGTGATCGTGGTACTGTAGTAATAGACTTCGGTTTCGCCGAAGTTAGGGTCTTGTTTTAGCTTGCCTGCTTCGAGGTCGGCACCGAGCGGTGCTGGCTCGCCGCCGATTGTTGCTTTTAGGGCAAAACGTTCTTTGTATAAATAGTAGCCTTCGGCTGCTGTCCAGCTGATTAGTAATTGATTTTTATTCCACACTAACTGTGATTGATAGGCCTCTTCCACTGGCAAAAATTGTGGGCTGTCATTATCGAAGCCATCGATCGCAGATGTGGAGAAAAAGTCGTTCGCCGCCTGCGTTGTGCCGGCAAGTAGCAAAATAACCAATAATAAAAACTGCTTCATAAATACAATCACTAGGGTTGTGGCGTTATGATACGTTACGGAAACTGTTATTGAGCAGATATTGCTGAATTTAGCTGCATTAGACGGTGGAGTATAACCTTGCTCCCACGTAAGGTGCAGTTTACGACAGCATTTGTGTGTTTTGGTGCTAAAGAGTGGCGCTTAGGAATATGACGAGGAGGGCTTTGTGCTAAAGATTGGGAGGGTAATGCTGGCGGCAGCGGCGCTGGCGCCATTGCTGGCTCATACCCTGGAAATTAACGATGCCTATGTACGCGGTTTACCGCCTACTCAGCGCAATACAGCCGCATTTTTTACCGCGGTAAATACCAGCGACAAGCCCATTGAATTGATGGCGGGTGAATCTGATGCCGCAGAACGTATTGAGATTCACAGTCACCAGCATCGCGATGGCATGATGTTAATGCAGGAGCAAGCATCGGTGACGATTGGCGCCGGAGAGCGCTTTGTGTTTGCTCCTGGCAAATACCACCTCATGTTTATAAACATAACGCGGCCAGTGCGCGATGGTGAGGAAGTCAGTTTCAGTCTTAAAACCAGCAGTGGTCAGGAAGTTACCGTAGTTGCGCCGGTGGTTAGCGTATTAAAAGAGTCAACGGCTACTAAAGAACACTCAGGGATGCACCCATGATTAAGCAAAAAATAGCAGAACTATTTTCGCGAACGAAAGAGGCCATGCAGGACTGGGTGGGTAACGGTGTGTTGTGGCGGGTTGCGGCAATTGTGCTGCCTCTCTATATCTTGTTGGTAATCGTGTTTGGGGTGTACTGGAGCTTTACTCCAGATATGCCAGAGACTCGTTACTTACAGCAGAACTCAAGCCTTGCCGTAGTGGGCACCGCGACTACCTCAGCATTGATAGATGTCAGTGAGTCGCTATTGGATAAGCCCGGCGGATTTTTGAGCAACGATGTGACCCCGCCCGGCATTTTTATGGACGATATGCCGGCTTGGGAGTACGGCGTATTGATTCAGGTGCGTGATTTGAGCCGCGCTATGCGTGAAAGCTTTAGTCGTTCGCAGTCGCAATCTCAAGAAGACAGCGATCTTGCGAAAGCTGAGCCGCGTTTTAACTTCTCGACCAATAGTTGGGCCGTGCCCGCCTCTGAATCTGAATACCGGCAGGGTATTAAATATTTAAAAGCTTACCGCAAACGTTTGAGTGATGCAGATGATCCGCAGGCGCAGTTTTATGCGCGGGCCGACAATTTGCGTTATTGGTTGGCGGGGGTGGAGTCGCGTTTGGGAAGTTTGTCGCAGCGTTTAAGTGCCAGTGTTGGGCGTCCGCGCTTGAATACTGACTTGGCAAATGACCCCAATGCGCGGCAGTCGACACCTACTGTCAGTGAGCAGCGTGTAAAAACACCGTGGCTGCAAATAGACAATGTATTTTACGAGTCGCGCGGCACGGCTTGGGCCTTAATTTGTTTTTTGAAAGCGGTGGAAGTGGATTTTGCTGACGTGCTTGCCAACAAAAATGCGGCGGTAAGTTTGCGACAAATTATTCGCGAGTTAGAGGGAACCCAGCAGTCAATGTTCAGCCCAATGGTATTGAATGGCAGTGGTTTCGGTTTGCTTGCCAATCATTCGCTCGTTATGGCGTCGTATATTACCCGCGCCAACGCCGCGATTACTGACTTACGTGACTTGTTATCCCAAGGATAAAAGATGAGCTATACAACTGTGATGAAAGGATTTGTTTTGGCCACCGCATTGCTGATAACGGCGTGCGCGCAAAGCCCGCAAGCGATTAAAGTCGCGCCTGAATTTCCGGCGCCGACGCAAGCGAATGGTAGTGATAGCCCAGTTCATATTCGAGTTAGTGATAAACGCGTCAATAAAGTACTGGGTAGCCGCGGCGGCATCTATCGGGACACTTCGGTGATCACCTTGGCAAATGATTTGTCCTTGCCTGTCGAGAAGGCCTTATCGTCTTACATGGCAGCAATGGGTTATGACGTTGATAGCTTAAATCCGAATACCACGGACCTACACGTTATCTTTACGTCACTGGTTTACGATCATCCCAAAGAAGGTGGTGTGGGCCACGATATGGATATGCTGGCGACGGTAGAAGTGGAAGCCCGTCGTGGCAATGAGCACTATGAGGGTCGCTACCGAGTTAAGCGGAATCAAAAGTTTTTTAATGCGCCGAGCAATTCGCACAATAGTAAAATGGTGAATGAGCTGGTCGTGGAAGTGCTCAGCAGTATGTTTTCTGATCCAAGATTAGTGGCGTTTTTGCAAAAAAATTAACATTTGCAAACGTCTAGGTACAAAAAAAGGCAGCGCTGGTTTGGTAGCGCTGCCTTTTTTGTGTCGAGTGTGGTGGTTTACGCCATACGAGCCAATAACTCACGATGAAGCGGGCCTGCCAGCCGTGGGCCGTATTGTGACACGACCTCGGCTGCCGCTAGGCTCGCTAATTCACCTGCTTCCTTAAAAGTGTGGCCGTGGGTGATCGCGTAGAGAAAGGCACCGGCAAACATGTCGCCTGCACCGTTAGTGTCAATCGCATTCACCTTGTGGCCGGCAATGCTGTGAAGCTGTTCACCATCAAACACTAATGCGCCTTTGGCGCCGAGGGTAATGGCAAAGGTTTTACCAATCTTTTTAAGGGCAAGGACCGCGTCATCTAGTGATTCGCTTTGTGCCCACCCTAGCGCTTCGGCTTCATTGCAAAAAATCAGATCAACGCCGTCACCTAGCATGTCGGCAAGGCCGTCGCGGAAGAAGCTCACCATGCCGGGATCTGAAAAGCTAAGCGCGGTTTTAACACCATTGCGCTCGGCAATTTGTCGGCCAGCGATCGCCGCGGCGCGGCCGGTGTCAGATGTCACCAGGTAACCTTCTGCGTAGAAGTACTCAGAGTCACTCAGGGCCGCTTCATTCAGTTCGCTGATCGATAGTGTTTCACTGATCCCAAGGTGAGTGTTCATGCTGCGCTCTGCATCGGGGCTGATCAGTACTAGGCATTTACCCGTGACACCGGCGGATTTTTCGCTGCTGAAGTCAGCGTCAACACCGGCGGTTTTTATATCATTCATGAAAAACTCGCCGTGCTCATCGCGGGCAACTTTACATGAATAATAGTTTTTGGCACCAAAGTAAGCTGCGGCGATGATTGAGTTACATGCCGAGCCGCCACTGGCTAAACTAGCATGAACCATATGGCCGCTTAGCTTGTCCAAGAGTTCCTGTTGGCGGGTGGCGTCAACGAGTGTCATCAGGCCTTTTTCAACGCCTAACTCACTCAGGTCTTGGTCGCTGATTTCAATTTCGGTGTCGACAAGCGCAGCGCCAATGCCGTAGAGGTGGTATTTTTTCATCTTATTTGCCAGTTACTTGCGGTAAAGTGCCGCTATTATCCGGTTTGAATACCGATTTGCAATGCGTTAACTGGCGAATACTGGTCAACAGTGCGGTCGTGTATCTGTAAGCACTATGTATAAAGTGTTATGTGTATCAATGAATTTTATCTGGTTGTGATGAATGGCTAAGAAATCCCCTAAGCGCAGTGGCAGTAAGTTTCGGAATATTCCCTGGTTGAGTTTGGGCTTAAAGGTGTCCTTGGTGGGCATCGTCCTGCTGCTTATTTTGTTTGCCTACAGTGACGCGAAAGTGCGCGGCGCATTTGACGCAAAGCGTTATGAGCAACCCGCCAAGGTTTACGCCCGCCCCCTAGTATTGGCGACGGGGGCAATTTTGACTGCCTATGAGCTTGAGTCTGAGCTGGGCGAGCTGGGCTATCGCTCCAGGAAGCTTGTTACCGAGCCGGGAACCTATAATCGGCAGGGTGATCATTTCTCCATCTATTTACGGCCTTTTGACTTTGCCGACGGTGAACGACCCGCGCGCAAAATAGAATTGGACATGGCGGTGACCACGGTTGGGGTGGTGCGCGATACCTTGGGCGAACGAATTGCCGAAGACCAATTAGACCCGATGGTGATTGGCGGTGTGTATCCTGGCCGTCACGAAGATCGGCTTATGCTAAGTATAGCTGAAGTGCCGCAAATGCTAGTCGAAACCTTGGTGCAGGTTGAAGATCAGCATTTTTACAGCCATATCGGTATTTCGCCCCGCAGCATCGCGAGGGCATTTTTGGCCAATATTAAGGCGGGCCGCACGGTGCAGGGCGGTAGTACCCTCACCCAGCAATTGGTGAAAAATACGATTCTCAGCAATGAGCGGAGTTTGTGGCGTAAAGGTAAGGAAGCGATCATGTCGATTCTTACCGAAATGCATTACAGCAAGGATCGAATTTTAGAGGCGTATATCAATGAGGTCTATCTTGGGCAGGAGGGTAACCGCGCGATTCACGGCTTTGGTCTGGCGGCTCGACATTATTTTAACCGACCCTTGGATGAGCTGAATCTTGCGCAAATCTCGATGCTGGTTGGCTTGGTAAAAGGACCCTCATACTACGACCCTTGGCGGCACCCTGAGCGCGCAAAAAACCGTCGTAATATCGTAATGGGCGAGTTGGCTGAGCAGGGTTGGTTAACGCCAGCGCAGTTGGCCGCTTGGCAAAAAGAGCCCTTAGAGCTCGCTAAGTCATCGGCTTTGGATGGCGTTTACCCCGCCTATGTGGATTTAGTGCGCCGTCAACTCAGCCGTGATTACCAAAGCAAAGACTTGCAAAATAGCGGCCTGAGAATTTTCACACCGTTTGATCCGGTTTTACAGCGCCGGGCCGAAAAAGCCACGGTGAAATCCTTAGCACGTTTGGAAGACCGTCAAAAAGATTTGCAAGTTGCGATGGTGGTCACACGGGTGAATAGCGGCGATGTCGTTGCGGTGATTGGTGGCAAACGCCCGCGCTATGCCGGCTTTAATCGCGCACTCGACGCCTTGCGGCCAATCGGCTCACTGGCAAAGCCCGCGGTATTTTTAGCCGCGTTTAATCAACCGCGCTATTATAGTTTGCTGACCCGTGTATCCGATGAGCCAGTTTCTATTCCCAATGCCAATGGCTCACTTTGGAAGCCATCTAACTACGATCGTAAGTCCCACGGCAATGTGCCTTTACACACGGCATTGGCGCACTCATACAACCTAGCGACGGCGCGTTTGGGAATGGATGTGGGATTAGATAAGGTGATGGATATGTTCCAGCGCTTGGGTATTCAGCGACCCTTGTTACAAGTGCCGTCGATGTTGCTGGGGGCAGCGGAATTAGCCCCTATCGAGGTGGCGGCGATGTACCAGACTATTGCCGCTGACGGCAAATACACGCCGCTGCGTACTATTTATGCGATTACCGATAGCGACGGTAAATTATTAGCGCGCTATCCGCAAAAACCCAAGCAGGTTGTTAACCCCGCTGCCGTGCATGTATTGCAGTATGCGATGCTGGAAACCGTGCGCGAAGGCACCGGTAAAGGTGTCTACAATGTACTGCCCAAGGATTACCGGGTGGCGGGAAAAACGGGCACCAGTAATGATACACGCGACTCATGGTTTGCGGGCTTTGCCGGCGATTATATGGCGGTGGTGTGGATGGGCTTGGACAATAATGCGTCGTCTGGCTTAACGGGCGCCAGTGGCGCATTGACTGTGTGGCGACAATTTATGGCCGAGGCGAGTACCGAGCAAATGCCGTTTTCGCAGGTGGCCGGTGTGGAGTATCAATGGGTCGACGGCGAATCTGGAAAGCTGACTCAGTCCTGGTGTCAGGGCGCGCGCTATATGCCCTTTATGAGCGGCAGCGCGCCAACAGAAAACGGCGGCTGCGCACCAGATGGCGAGAAAATGTGGCAGTGGTTCAAGGGCGTGTTTGATTAGCCCTTGGAACACTTACTGAGTGCGCTCGCGGATTTGGGCGGTGGAACCGCCCTTGTCAGAAGGCACCAAGTCCATAAATTGGTTGATACAATCCGGCACGTCTTCGCTGCGGTGACTGACAAATAAAATCCGGGTTTCACCGTGAGCGGCAATTTGATCGACCGCCCCCAAAAGTTTGGATTTTTGTTCATTGTCTAAGCCAATGCAGGGCTCATCTAAAATTAAAATCCGCGGCGATTTCACCATGGCTCGCGCCAGCAAAACCATGCGCTGCTCGCCAAAGGATAGGCGGTCGAAGCGCTGTTCTTTTAGCGGCAGTAGTTCTAGGGCGTCTAGCCAAGCCACCAGCAACTGCCGCTGCGCTTCGCTGTAATCACTATACAGACCCACCGAATCAAATAACCCTGAGGCCACGACGTCGATAACTTTGGTGCGCTTTAAATTGCTCATTTGCATGCTGGTATTCAGCAAGCCGAATTGGGCTTTTACGTCCCATATGCTTTCACCGCTGCCGCGCTGTCGACCAAATAAAAAAACGTGCTGGCCGTAGGCCTTGTCATTTTCTCCGCACAATAGGCCTAGCAGTGTCGATTTCCCCGCGCCGTTGGGGCCACTAATGCAGCAGTGTTGGTTGGGCATCAAGGTCCAATTAATATCGCTTAACACTTGCTTGCCGCGGAAATTGACGTTGATGTCTCTCAATTCAAGCAGGGCCATGTCTGAGGGGTGTGCTGGCGCCTCGGTGATTGGCAAGGGTTTTGCGTAATGATGTACTGCCGTCGCCTGTTGTTTTGCATCGCTGGCACTGAGTTCACCGAGTATTTTGCCGTGTTCCATTTTAACAACGGTATCTATGCCATCGGGTATGTCATTCGCGTCTTTGGTCAGCAATACCAGTGGGGTACTCGAGGCGACGAGCTCTGCTAATAGACTGTGCATTTCCGCCTGCGCTTTTACATCTAAACCTTCAAAGGGATTGTCGAGTATTAAGGCGGCGGGTTTGGCAAATAGTGCTCGCGCTAATAGGGTTTTTCGGCTTTCACCGGTCGAGATAAAGCGAATGCCTTGTTCAAGAATATGCTTAATGCCTAAGCGCTCGCACAGCTGATGAAAGTCGGCATTGGGTGTGCGCCCCTGCAGTATCACGTTTTGCACTGTGGTACCTACGTCGAAGGCGTCGTCGCGGGTTTCACTGTCGTCGAAGCGTCGGTCGCGTTCCATTAACTCGCGATGTAAGTCGAAGGAAATATGGGCAATATCAGCGGGGCCAATGTTGTCGGCAAAAATGACGTCGCCGCTATTGGGGCGCAGTGTATCGGTAATGAGTTTGGCCAATGTGGTTTTGCCTGCGCCATTACCGCCCAAAATAGCGACATGCTGGCCCTGCGGCCACTGCCAGTTGAAGTTGTCTAAAATTGGGTCGAGTTGGTAGGCAAAACGAATGTGTTCAAAACGTACGATAGGGGCGGACATGCGAAACCATTTTCACTGAAAAATAGCTCCGCATTATATCATAAGCATGGACTCCAAATGCTCGGTTTGTCTATGCCACAAGCTTAGCAGCCTATACATTGTCCCGGGCTGAGTTGGTAGAAGTCGACTATATGCTGCCAAGCTTGCTCCGCAGTATCCACAATAGAAATCATATTGACGTCGTCGGGGCTGATGACGCCCTCGTCGCGCAAAAACTCTAAATTAATTGCCTGACGCCAAAATTCGTGACCAATCAGAATGATCGGTACACGCTTGGATTTACCGGTTTGAATCAGTGTGAGCGCCTCAAACAATTCGTCGAAGGTACCAAAGCCGCCGGGGCAGACAATGACGGCCTTTGCCCGTAGCATAAAATGCATTTTGCGGATGCCAAAATAGTGAAAACGGAAACAGAACTCGGGGCTGATATAGCGGTTAGGTTCCTGTTCATGGGGCAACACAATATTTAATCCGATAGACTTGCCGCCCGCTTCCATGGCGCCACGATTTGCGGCTTCCATAATACCGGGGCCACCTCCGGTTACCACATAGAGTTGTTCGTTTTCCTCGCAATTTGCTGAATGTGATGTTATCAGCTCACCTAAGCGTTTAGCTTGCTGATAGTGGTGACTATTGCGCTGCTCGCGTTTTGCGGCGCGAATCTTGGCTGGTTCGCCGTCAGCTTCGGCGACTTTGAGTGCGGCATCTGCGTCTTCCGGTGATAAAAAGCGTGCGCTACCAAAAATAACGATCGTTGATTCAACGCCGTGCTCTTTCAATACCATTTCGGGCTTTTGTAATTCTAAGTGAAAGCGCAGGCCGCGCAGTTCTTCACGTAATAAAAAATCTTGGTCGGTGTAAGCCAGTCGGTAGGCTGCAGGTATGTCCTGTTGGTTGCTAGGCATTTCCTCGCGGGCAGATGGGAAATTAGCTCCGCGTAATTTTGATTTATCTGGCATCTACTATGTCCTTATTGTGTTTTCGACTCTTATGCTGCGTGATGTCTTGCTCAGGGG
Organism: uncultured Zhongshania sp.; assembly: GCF_963975605.1. Taxonomy (NCBI): domain Bacteria; kingdom Pseudomonadati; phylum Pseudomonadota; class Gammaproteobacteria; order Cellvibrionales; family Spongiibacteraceae; genus Zhongshania; species uncultured Zhongshania sp. The sequence continues at coordinate 70,063 of NZ_CAXBHN010000001.1, forward strand.
CAAGACTTGATTTCGGCAAGATCATTGGTCGGTAGATTTAGCCTATATACCTAATATATAGACGGTAATTCTTGTGCTGGCCTGCTTAGCAGGTATGATCAATCCAGATGTGTGCTGAAATTCAGCGGATATTGTTATTTAGCCGAAGTTCGAAACTGGGGCGATTTACAAGTCATGTTCCGGGAATTTTTGCTTTCAAAGAGGCGGCGGGAGTCGCTTACCTTTTGTTACGCCGGCTTAGCGCGCGAGTATCAAGTGCGACTTAGGCGAGTTTTTGGCAAGGAAAACTAGTCCACAATATGAATTCTGTTATGCGCAGTTTGTTCCCTATTCTTGCTCTGCTTATCTTGGTGGGCGGCATCGCGATGCTGGCTACGTCTGGAATGCCGACCACTTATGGTCTGGCCCTGCCGGTATGGGCTTTGGTGCTCGCGATGATTGCGCAGTGGCTTGGTTTTCTTCATGCCTATGCTTTTCAAACCGAGCGCTACTACGATTTAATTGGTGCGCTAACTAATATTGCCGTGGTTGTATTTGTTGTTGCCTTAGCTGAGCGGGCAGATGCGCGTAGTTATTTACTTGCGGCCTGCATTTTATTTTGGGCTCTGCGCTTAGGCAGTTTTTTATTCCTGCGAATTTTGAAAGATGGTGGTGATGGTCGTTTTGATGATATTAAACCGCATTTTTTCAGATTTTTGCTGACCTGGACGTTGCAGGGCGTGTGGATATTTCTCATTCAATTATGCGCCCTGTTGGCAATTGGCGCCGACAGCACCGAAAACGGCCTTGGTTTATTTGCACTATTGGGTAGTTGTTGTTGGCTGGCGGGGATGCTTATTGAAAGTCTTGCAGATTGGCAAAAGCGACAGTTTCGCGCCAATCCAGCGAACGACGGTCACTTTATTAATGTGGGTTTGTGGGCGTGGTCGCGACACCCGAATTATTTTGGCGAGATTTTGGTGTGGATTGGCGTCGCGGTGATTGCACTACCAGTGTTAAATGGCTGGATGCTATTGGGCTTGCTTTCACCTTGCTTCGTCATCTTTTTACTCACTAAGGTTAGTGGTATTCCCTTGTTAGAAGAGCGCGCAGATAAGCGCTGGGGTGCAGAGCCAGAGTATATAAAGTACAAAAATATGACACCGGTATTGTTGCCAAAAGCGCCGCGCAAGGCGTAATTTTGTAAAAATAGGGAGACCTTTGCACGAGCCGGAATTTTGTTCGCTGGCAAGGAATAGGCGCGCGGAATGAGAGAGTTTATACTCATAAATGACCGATTGAGTACGACTCTGACACAGGCAGAGGGCAAAATAACTATCGTGCAAAGATCTCCGGGATATGGATAAGTATCGATGATAGAACCCATTATAGTGGGATTAGCCTTTGTAGCAGGTTTGGGTTTTAGGCGCGTGGGTATGCCGCCATTACTTGGTTATCTGGTAGCGGGTTTCTTGGCAGGTGGGTTGCAGCTCGGTGACGCCGAAGTTATTCATGCGCTGTCGGAAGTGGGCATTATCCTGCTGCTATTTACCATTGGATTAAAGCTCAATCTGCGCGAATTACTTGCGCCACAAGTTTGGGCCACTGCGTCTTTACACACCGCTATTGTGGTGCCCTTAACCGCTGGGATGCTGTTGAGTTTACCTTGGCTGTTGCCCGGTGTCGCAGAGGTGGAAACCTCGGTCGCGTGGATGTTAGCCTTCGCTTTATCATTTTCAAGCACCGTGTTCGCCGTCAAAATTTTTGATGAGCGCGGGGAAGGCGCAGCCCTGCACGCCAAGATCGCGATCGGTATATTGATTGTGCAGGACATTTTTGCGGTTAGCTATTTGGTTTTATCCGCCGAACATGCACCGTCACCGTGGGCGTTTGCCTTGCTCGGACTACCATTGCTTCGCCCGCTTTTGGCTTATTTTCTCAAGCAAGCGGGCCACGGTGAATTATTAGTTTTGTTTGGTATCGCGGTAGCGCTTGGTAGTGCTGAATTATTTGAAATGCTTCATTTAGAGGGGGGGCTGGGGGCGCTGCTATTCGGCGTATTGCTGTCCAACATTTCAAAGAGTGTCGAGCTCTATAAAAATCTCATCAATTTCAAAGATATTTTCCTGACAGCGTTTTTTCTCAGCATCGGTTACTCGGGCTTGCCCAGCGGTGAGATGTTGCTGGTTGCGGGTGCTATTGGCTTACTTATTTTCCTTCGACCACTGATTTATTTTCTATTGCTATTGACGTTCAGGCTGCGCGCGCGGACTTCATTACTCGTTGGTCTCTCTCTGTTCAATTACAGTGAGTTTGGCTTAATTGTTGCCGCTATGGCGGTTAAAGGTGGGCAGCTGCCGGCGGTCTGGCTTACTACCTTGGCAGTCGCGATGGCGCTGTCCCTATTTGTTGCGGTGCCTTTCAATACTCATGTTCATCTGCTGTACGGGCGACTTGCCAGTCGCCTGCAAAAATTGGAACGCAGCGAATTACTGATTCAGGAGCGGCCCGTTGATCTGGGCGATGCAGAAATCGTTATTTTTGGTATGGGTCGTATCGGCAGCGGCGCTTACGACTATTTGAGTCAGCACTACCCCAATAAAATTGTTGGCGTGGAGGAGAGTGCCGATAAAGCGCTAAAGCTCCGTTTGTCTGGGGTGTCCTGCGTGCCGGGCGATGCGAGTGACCGCGATTTTCTAGAGCGTGCTGATTTGCATAAACGCAAGACGGTATTGGTTAGTCTTACCAATCACTCTGAGAATATCGATGTTGTTAAAATGCTTCAACATCTTGACTATAAAGGAAAAATTGCAGTTGTGTCGCGATTTCCTGACCAGCAAGAGGAGTTAATTAGTTTGGGCTGCATCACCTTCAACCTTTATGCAGAAGCCGGCCACGGTTTCGCCGAGCGAGTAATGGAGGAGATGTCTTAGGCGTTTGTCCAAATTATGCTCTGTACCACATTAATACGATGGCGCCCTCAGTGGCGCCATTTTTTCATTTGCTGGCCGTAATCTATCCCCTGATCCAGCCGTTTTCGAAAATTATAAATTTTTTTGATCTGGCACTGATCCGTTTTCAAGTTGAGCACGTAATCATCCTAATAAAAAAATAATGTGACGATGATTGTCGCGATACTCAGGGAAAGGATTTGCCCAAGATATGACAATGGCTGGCTTTTCTAATAAGGACTTGCTGAGCACTGCGCAACCTGGCGCAGTGCCGGATGGGTTGTGCTCAACTCGTATTCGTCATGGAAAATCAAAGAATATAGATCCCGCATTGCGCCTCGCGATGCCTGTGCCGGTACTGTCTTTTCTTAATTTAAGTCTTCTAACGCGTTTTATTTCAGCGAATTTCTCTCCTTATTCTTTTTCTTTTCTCGCCTATTTGCTTCTTAAACAGGCAGAAATTCATGTAGCTAAGACCCACAAAATGCCTATGGAGGCAAAAAAATGAAAATTAGTGAACAACGATGGCGCCATGTTTTTGGAGATACGCAATCGACCTTTCAGGTGCGAGTGCGTGGGGCATTATTGAGCGCAGTTATTACACTGCCGCTGCTTTTGGGGGGTAATGAAAGCTCTGCATTTGAGTGTACAGATGCCAGTGGAACACTGATAACCGCGCCGGATGATGGTGGCGATCCAAGCAATACGGCCTGTGGTGACGGTGCAGTTACCGTAGACACAGATCCTGGGATTAATGATGGTGCGGTTGCCATTGGTGGTGATGGTCCTGAAGACGCAGACTTACTGGGCGCGCAAGCGTCGGGAATCGACGCGGTGGCCATTGGCGCCGATGCCGTGGCGAGCGGGAATTCCACGACCGCGGTAGGTGGTGAAGCTGAGGCCATTGGTCCTGGCTCAACGGCAATTGGTTGGCGCTCAGAGTCAGGTGAGCGTTCTACGGCTATTGGTCATTTAGCGACGTCGACTGGCGTTCGTTCAGTCGCAATCGGCGAAAACGCGGATGCACAGGGTGACAATGCAACGGCTATCGGCAATGAAAGTATTGCTAATGGTGCCGATGCGTTGGCAATTGGTGATACGGCAGCGGCTACTGGAACATCTTCCACCGCTGTGGGTGGGGAATCTATCGCCAATGGCACTGCAGCAACGGCTTACGGCTGGCAATCGAACGCCACTGGTGAGCGCGCACATGCTGTGGGACATCTTGCCACTGCAACAGGTGAGCGTACATTGGCGGTCGGCGAAGCAGCCAACGCGACGGGGGTGCAGGCCAGTGCAATTGGTAATGAGGCGTCCGCTACCGGTACTGATGCAACCGCGATTGGTACTCAATCGCTTGCCAATGGCAATTCGACCACGGCAGTTGGCGGAGAATCAGTTGCTGATGGTTTAGCAGCAACGGCTTACGGCTGGCAATCGAACGCCACTGGTGAGCGCGCACATGCAATGGGTCACCTTGCCACTGCAACGGGTGATCGCACATTGGCAGTGGGCGAAGCCGCTACTGCAACGGGCGAGCAGGCTAGCGCCATCGGTAACGAAGCGTCGGCTACAGGTATTGATGCAATGGCGATTGGTACGCAATCCGTTGCCAATGGTAATTCGACAACCGCAGTGGGCGGTGAATCAGTTGCAACAGGTCCAGGCGCTAGCACGTTTGGTTGGCGTGCAGAGTCAGGTGAACGTTCTACGGCTGTCGGTCATTTAGCGACGGCGACTGGTATTCGTTCAGTTGCGATCGGCGAAAACGCAGATGCGCAGGGTGACAACGCAACGGCTATCGGTAATGAAAGTATTGCCAATGGTGCCGATGCGTTGGCAATTGGTGATACCGCAATGGCTACTGGACCATCCACTACCGCAGTGGGTGGTGAATCTGTTGCAACAGGTCCAGGCGCTAGCACATTTGGTTGGCGTGCAGAGTCAGGTGAACGTTCTACGGCTGTCGGTCATTTAGCGACGGCGACCGGTGTTCGTTCAGTCGCGATCGGCGAAAACGCAGATGCGCAGGGTGACAACGCAACCGCTATCGGCAATGAAAGTATTGCCAATGGTGCCGATGCGTTGGCAATTGGTGATACGACAATGGCTACTGGAACATCCACCACCGCTGTTGGTGGGGAATCTATTGCCAATGGCACTGCAGCAACGGCCTTCGGTTGGAAATCCAATGCCACTGGCGAGCGTGCACATGCAATGGGCCATCTTGCCACTGCAACCGGCGATCGCACATTGGCAGTGGGCGAAGCCGCTACTGCAGCGGGCGAGCAGGCTAGTGCCATCGGTAACGAGGCGTCGGCTACAGGTATTGATGCAACGGCGATTGGCACGCAATCGATTGCTAACGGTAATTCGACTACCGCAGTAGGCGGTGAATCAGTGGCTGATGGTCTCGCTGCAACGGCTTACGGTTGGAAATCCAATGCCACTGGTGAGCGCGCACATGCAATGGGTCACCTTGCCACTGCAACCGGCGATCGCACATTGGCAGTGGGCGAAGCCGCTACTGCAACGGGCGAGCAGGCTAGCGCCATCGGTAACGAGGCGTCGGCTACAGGTATTGATGCAATGGCGATTGGTACGCAATCGGTTGCCAATGGTAATTCGACCACCGCAGTAGGCGGTGAATCTGTCGCCACTGGTCCAGGTGCGACTGCGTTTGGCTGGCAGTCTGGTGCAAACTCCGAGCGTGCTACTGCCTTGGGCCATTTGGCGCAAGCGGATGGTATTCGTTCAACAGCGGTCGGCGAAGCAGCCACTGCTCAGGGCCTTGAGTCGGTCGCGATTGGTAATCAATCCAGTGCAACGGGCACCGATGCAATGGCTATTGGTACCATGGCGGTAGCGAATGGCAATTCAACGACGACCGTCGGTGGCGAGTCTGTCGCAACGGGTGCGGGTGCAACTGCCTACGGTTGGCAATCAGCTGCGAATGCGGAACGCTCAACGGCCCTGGGTCATCTAGCACAGGCAAATGGTGTTCGCTCGGTAGCGGTGGGTGAAGCCGCGGTAGCCGGTGGCGCTCGTTCTGTTGCGATTGGTGACGGTGCTAGTGCGGGACAAGACAACTCGGTTGCAATCGGTGCTGGTGCGACAACCACGCGGGCTAACCAAGTGGTTTTGGGCACTGCCTCGAGCACGTACACTACACCGGGTATTACCTCCGCAGCGAGCCGCTCGGCGCAGTCTGGTCCCACTGAGTTTGTCACTTCCGACGCAAACGGCAATCTGGCGACAGATGGCGGCGCGACATTTAGTCAGATTCAGGAAAACCGCGATGCGATCGAGGAGAACCGCGGCGGTATCGCGTTAGCGATGGCCATGAGTTCACCTTATGTTCCGGTCGATCAAAGATTTGCCTTGAGCATCGGAGCAGGCTACTTTGAAGGTGAGGAAGCCACCGCCCTGTCAGGTGCAATTCGCGCAAGCGAAACCGTGCAGTTTGAGTTTGGTATCGGCAGCGGTAAAAGTAATTCTACTGTAGGTGGCCGTGTTGGGATGACCGCTTCATGGTAATACGTTTGACGAAAGCCCCCGGAAAATGGGGGCTTTATATGTTTAGATCGACGTTAATGGTGTGCGCTTTTTTGCTAAGCGTGATGAATGCGCACGCTGATAAAAACGTCACGATGTTTGACCCCGGGGAAGCAGCGAAAATCGTGTGGTCAACATTTATCGCGATTGAGCAGGCAAATGACACTTTGAATTATTCGGTGTTTAGAGAAATAGCGGCTCCAGAGTTTCAGCGCAAGAATAGCGCTGAAGATGTTGCCAAGCTATTTGCTGGATTACGCCAGTCGGGTGTCGATTTAAGTCGTGTATTACTGCTCAACCCTGAGTACGAAATCTCACCTCAGATAGCCGAGACCGGCTTATTGCGTATGCGCGGTAAGTTTGCGGTGCCGCCGGAGGTGGTGAACTTTGACCTACTTTACCAAATGATTTACGGCGAATGGAGGTTGCTCGGTGTTGCAGTGGTGACCGGTTTAGAAGAGGCTAAGATCGAGCGTCGTCGATTCTGGTTTAAGAAATAACCGGCTTGTATTTGTTTTTTTGTTCGCGTTGAGCGTTGCGGTGTTGTGGGACGTAATAAACTACGTTTAACAACACCGTTTTTTTATGCCGCAGTTTTGACCCTCAGCGCAAACCACGATTAGTTACATTCCCCATTTCCCTCTTTAATACTGCAAGCCGTTTGCTCATAATGATGCGAGAGAAGCTGGGACGCTTGTCCGGCGAATTATATTCTGCGGGAGCAATATGGATAACAATAACCCTTGGTTACGCGCCGAAATTGCGCAGTGGCTGCGAGAGGGTATTATTACTGATGAACAGGCACGTACCTTATACGCGCGCTATCCAGCATTTGTAGCCTACCGTCCGAAAAGTGATATCGCGTGGGGAAAGGCTATTTTTGCTGTTCTGGGCGCAGGCGTTTTCGGGCTTGGCGTCATTCTGTTGTTTGCCTACAACTGGGAGGGGATGCACCGTTTTGCAAAAATGGCTGCTATCGGACTAGGGATTGTTGGCGCTCACGGTATCGCCTTATTAATGGCGAAAAGTGACAAGTCTAATCCTCGGATAACGGAGAGTTTCCATTTATTAGGTACCATGATTTTTGGCGCCGGCATTTGGTTAATAGCGCAAATCTACCATTTTGATGCTCACTATCCTGATGGCTTTCTGCTTTGGTGTGTGGCGGCATTGGCTTTGGCTTGGGCATTGCCTTCGACAGCACACGCGGCTTTGGCAACTATTTTATTGCTGTTGTGGAGCGGTCTCGAGACCTTCGAATTTGGTCGGCATATTCCTCTTGCGAGCTGTGCCTTACTCCTGTTGATATTGCCGCTGGCTTACTTGCAGCGTTCGGCTTCGCTGCTAGCTGTGGTGTTGTTAGCACTGCCTCTTTCCTATGTTTTCACTGTTTTTGGTATCGGCGAAAAATATTTATTTGCAGTTGGTTTGCTGTTGTTAATTAGCTATTTTGCGCTGGCTAATTTGGCGACGGTGAGCGCGTATCCTGAAAGCGCGTATGTGGTCAAGATTGTTGCTAGCTCGCTTTGGCTGCCATTGATTTTTATTGGTAGCTTCATTGGGCTTTCACCGCTGTTAGGAATGTCGCAGCTAGCAGGGTTTGGTTTGCTGTATGTGCTCCTGCCCTTATTCGCTGCTGTTGTCGCATGGGCGATTGCCATTGCGCGATCGAGAACCCGACCCGAAACGCTAGATGAGTGGTTGGAAAGTGGATTAGTCCTACTGGTGTTATTGGTGGTGGTATTGCCGGCAGTAGTTGGTTTGGACGTGAATGGCTTCAGCAGAGGCATATTTAATATTGTATTTTTGGCTTACGGCTTGTTGTACGTATATCGCGGCACCCAGTTTCTCAAGGGGCGAATTTTGTCTCTGGGTTGCGCGATGTTAGTGCTGCTGGGGGCTGCCCGCTTTACCGATTTATTCCAGAGCTTACTGGCGCGCTCCGCCGTCTTTTTACTATTGGGGGTGTTGCTATTTTTAATCGGCTTGCGCTATTCCAAGCAGAGTACCCGTAAAAAACTGGAGAAGCCCCATGCGTAAAATCCTGGTTGTGCTTCTTGTGTTAGGCCAGGTCGCGGTGCTGGCTTATCTGGGTGGGGAGCGAGAGTGGATTCGGCACAATGGTGAAAGGATATTTTTGCGGACCGCACCTGTGGATCCACGCGATCCCTTCCGAGGCGATTTTGTAAGATTGAGTTATTCGCTTAATAGCATCGATGTCACTCGTTTTAGGTCTTCGGTGTCGGCTGAGTCCTTAAAGCGCGAAACTATCGTTTACGCGGTTTTGAAACCCAGTTCGACAGATGTCTACCAGCTAGATTATCTCAGCGATCGCAAGCCCAGTGGTGGCCTCTTTCTGCGCGGTAGGGTGAGTCGAGACGCTAGCGGCGGTCAGATACAGGTTCGCTACGGGATTGAACAGTATTTTGTGCAGCAGGGTAGCGGGATAGAAATTGAGCGCAAGCGCGGTTCCGGTGATGATCTCCAAATTCCTATGGAGGTAGAGTTAGCAGTAGGTCGCAGCGGTCGTGCGGTGTTAACGAATTATCGTTGGAGCCGAATTGGAATTCGTCTAGAGCAAATTGCTGGTGCAAATGAAGATCGTGGTGAAGGCGCGCCACCGCGCAGTCCGGTGTTGATTGTCACCTTAAAGAACGTCTCGGATTCACTGCTACAGCTGGCCGATAATGAAATGCACTGTGGTTTTTCATTGCAAACTGAAGGCGATACTGGGCGGCGTTATAGTATGGCCAACACCCGTTGTAATCCCTTTGTTTTTAAGCCGGGTGACGTCATTAATTTGGAGCCGGGCGAGGAGTATCGCGTTGAGTTGGACACGGCTTTGCCGCGTTGGTATGTATTGCAGGAAGGCGTAGCTGGCTCGGCGTCGATTGCTGCCGCTGCACCTAATGAGCGCTTTAGAATGGTTTATCGGCCACCGGTTGTGATGTCGGGAATGGATAGTAATGCCACGCTATTGTGGCAGGGCGAGTTAACCTCCCCGGCATTTAATGTGCGTGGTCAAATTGATTGAGCCCCAGATACTGGCGGGAATTTAGGGCTTATTTTGTTCGCTGCGGCCGCGTTTCAGTTGGGGGCCGTTGGGCCTTCAGTGAACGCGGTAATGCCCGGTGGTAAAACTTCCCAGCTGGCTTTTGACCCTACAAATAAGTGGTAGCCAATTTCAATATCTGGGTCTCCGTTGATACAGCCCAGTGTCACCCCGTGTACTTCCCCGTTGTGGGTGCCGCAGAGTGTCGACCCGCATTTGCTGCAAAATTGCAGGCCGAAGTTGGGCATAGATTCATAGCTCGTTAGTAAATCTTGTCCCTGAATCCAACTGAAGTCGTCGACGTCGACCAGAGCGTAAGCTGATGCCTGTGCGCTAAAGGTTTTGCGGCAGCGCGAGCAGTGGCAGGAACGCGCGTCTTTCAGTTTGCCATCTATTTGATACTTAACACTTCCGCAAAAGCACTCACCAGTAATAAGCATTCGTTTTTCCTAAGACAAGGGTTTTAAATGTTTATGAAGGATGATGTTGAGTTGATTAAAAAATGTTGGGATGCGCCATCTGCTTTAAAGCATTGCTCTAGCCTCAGTTGGATTGAGGCTAGAGCGATATTAGACATTTGTTTCCGAAAGGGTGTTAGGCCATTTCCATCGTCAGCATTTGCAGACGCTTGCGTTGCATTTTTAGTGCGTACTCTAATTCTTTTAAGCGGCTGCGCAGAGTCGCATGTTCCCATGCGTCGTGTAGGTTTTGCTGCAGGCTTTCTTTCTTGCCGGCCAGATTAAGCTGTAGTGCATCTTTTTGTGCGGCAAGGTTGTCGCGTTTAGCTTCCATCCAGCGCTGGCTTACTGCGTTCCAGTCATTTAAATGGTCGCAAAACAGCTGGTACTCTTGTTCTAGAAACGCGGTAAATTGGTTGCTATCACTGCCTTTGCGATTGCGCAGCGCTTGCTCCGCCTTTTTGAACTGCATGGTCATGATGGCGCGTTGAATTTTGAAGTCGGGAATCTTGCGCAAATCCCAGGTGAGCCCCATCCACGAAGCTGACTTTATCAGCCACTTGGTAGGATCGTAATGCCACCAGCGGATGCCATTGCGATAGTCATTTTGAAATATGTGGTGGTAGTTGTGGTAACCCTCACCATAGGTAAGAAGTGCTAAGAAGTCGTTGTCACGCGCGGTGTTCTCGTCGGTGTAAGGGCGGCGGCCCCAAAAGTGCGCGAGGGAATTGATAAAGAAGGTAGTGTGGTGACTGACAACCAAACGCAGTACCCCAGCTAGCAGGATGTTTTCCAGCATATGACCGGTGATAAAGCCGAGAGCGACTGCGGGCGCAATGTTCATGAACAACACTAACGGCAGATAGTAGCGATGTTGCCACATAACAATTTTATCGCGTTGCAGGTCTTTGGCGTTAGAGAAGTCCTCGCTGCTTGCGGGGTAGTCACGCAGCATCCAGCCAATATGAGAGTACCACAGGCCTTTTTTTGCTGAGTAGGGGTCTTGCTCAACATGGTCGACATGACGGTGGTGGCGCCGATGTCCAGAGGCCCAAATTAGAATGCTGTTTTGGGTAGCTGCCGCGCCAAATAGGGCAAACATCACTTTTAAAATGGGGTGGGCTTTGTAGCTATTGTGAGCCCACAGGCGATGGTAGCCGGCTGTAATAGACATGCCATTGGCGCCGAGAATAAGGAAAAAGCCCAGCCAGCCAGTCCATGTAAATCCGTGAGTGATTCCGTACCAAGGTACGCCAATCAGTGCAATTAATAAGGTGCTGGAAAACAAAATAGTCTGCATCCACAGCCGTGGCGGCAGTGTTTCAGTCATCTTGTTTTCACGCTGTACGTGCTCGGGCATGGGAGGTAGGCCTCGGATATCTATTATTCGCGTAAGGTCATTTTATAGAAAGCCTCCCAGCAATAACAGTTACCGCTTCATGACAATTTGTCAGCGCAAATGATCTGGTGTTGCTAGGCGCAAATTCTATCTCTTTTGGCGACACTACACATTGAGAGCGCCGGTGGATATCCGCAATTTCCCTGAGGCGCGCTAGGGCAAGTTGAGGTTCCTGTTGGGCGAGCATGTGGTATTGTTATTCCGTCGTGAAAGCGCTGTTATTTAAACGTACACCTCAGAATAACTTCTTAGAATTGGAATGCGATGACATTTAAATGCGCGAATAGATTTCCTCCTTCGGTGAAGCTACTTGGCGTCCACAAACCCCTTTCAGCGCGGCCCTTATTATTGCTTAGTGCATTAGTAGGCTCCCTGTTGAGCCCCAATATTGGCTGGGCGGCGGAAGAGTTGCGGCTCGAAGAGGTGTTGGTGAGTGCCCGCAAGAAGACCGAGTCTCTGCAAGATACGCCTATTTCACTGACCGTTTTTAATGAAGAGCGCCTGACGGTAGAAGGCATTAGTGGCTTAAAGGATATTGCGAGCAAAGTACCCGGTTTGACTATTGAGCCATTCCCTATAAATGGCGGGAGCCTGCGAATATATATTCGCGGCATTGGCATAGGTGATGTTCAGGTCACGCAGGACACGCCGGTGGCCTTATATATCGATGGTGTTTATATCGCTAGATCGAGCGGGACCTCGATGGATGTTGCTGAGCTGGCACGGATAGAAATTTTGCGCGGACCGCAGGGCACTTTATACGGCCGCAATACCACTGGTGGGGCAATTAACCTGGTTACTCGTCGGCCGAATACCGAGGCAATCGAGTTCGCGCAAGTATTGTCTGCGGGCAATCAAGCGCTGTTGCGATCTAAGACAAGTGTTAATTTACCTCTTACTGATACCTTGGCGTTCAAATTTGCTTACCTGACGGAAAGCCGCGATGGCTTTGTAGAAAATACTGGGCCCGGTGGTGATTTTGGTGACCGCGATATTCAAGGGCTGCGTTTTGATTTGGGCTGGGAAGTCAGCGAGCAACTTCGGCTTGATTATAGTTATGATCGCTCAGAGCTTGAATATTACAATTACACCTTTCAGGCTGTAACACCGCCGGATCCCAATGGCAATAAAGGTCAGTCTAACGCCGTCAAGAACAGTGCCCAAGCGCGTAGCCGCTTTGGCAGTGCGAGATTAAGCTCATTAGCGACCACATCGCCGCTTGAAGCGTCAAATAGTGATATTGAAGGGCATGCTCTCATTATTAGTGCGGATACAGGCTTTGGTGAATTTAAGTATATTGGTGCTTATCGGGAGTTGAAAGACGCTGCGTACACCGACCTGGGCGGTGGGCTTGGTGCGCCAGATTACCGCTTGGACACCAATAGTTACGATGGGCCAGCGGCGCAGTTTGCGACGGGTGGTGCGACGCCATTGGTAAGGCCGGAAATTCGTCAGCATCAAAGCTCACATGAATTTCAGTTTAGTGATGCCCTTGATGACTGGGGAATAGAGTATATCCTGGGCGTTTACTATTTTGAGGAGTCGGCGGTTGAGGATAATAGCCCTTTCCACTTGCAGCTGACCTCACCCGTTGATGGTTTTGAAGATGCACATATCGTCAATCTTCTAAGTCAGAAATACGACGTTGATAATCAGGCGATGGCTGCCTTTGGCCAACTTACCTGGACGCCGAATATTTTCAATAAGAGCTTACATATTACCCTTGGCGCTCGCCACTCACGGGATCATCGCTACGCCCTAAAAAACCAGCGTGACGAGGTATTCATCGAGTACTCGCCGGTGAATGGTGTGCCATTGGTGTTGCCGTTGGCTGAGCTTGCGCAAAATCCGGTGCTTGGTCCCGTACTTGGTCCTGTTTTTATGCAGGCGGGTCTGCCGGGTGATCGGCGTTTTGACAATGCTTCTGGCGATCGTCGTTTTAAAGATGACTCCTTCAGTTTATTGACGGAATACGAAATTAATGACGATATCAATATCTACGGCAAGCTAGTTGAGGCGTATAAAAGCGGCGGTTTTAATACTCGGGATCCGCAATTAGACGGTAATCAAGGCCCTGCCTCTGACGGTATCGATTACGGCGTTGGCTTTGCCGATGGTTTTGGAGAAGAAAAGGCGCGCACTGCGGAGCTGGGAATAAAGAGTGAATGGATGGGAGGGCGCTTGCGGGTAAATGCTGATATTTATCGGACCGAGTTCGACGATATGCAAATGAACTTTATCCTCAACGGCACGATAGCCGACACCAAGGTTTTAAATGCGGGTAGGGCCAGCATGTCGGGTTTTGAGTTTGATGTGACCGCACTGGTTAATGACGATCTTGTTGTGACCATGGAGTACGCCTATCTCGATGCCGAAATTACCGAAGTCATCGATAGCTTTGGCAACGATGTAACTCAGCGTTATGCCTTCTCGGCCGCACCGGTAAATAGTTACACCGCATCTGCTAACTGGATTGCGTGGCGCGGTGAATCTGCGCTGTTACAGCTCAATATCAATACTAGCTATATGGATACCCGTTTGGGTGGTGGCGATGTTCAGAAGGCCTATACCATTTTACGTGACTACCAATTATGGAATGCCCGCTTGAGCTTAGATGAAATTCGCTTTGCCAATGGCAGTGTGAGTATCGCCCTTTGGGGTAAAAACTTGCTTGATAAAGAGTATGAAAGCTACGCGATCGATAACCTGCCGCACGCAGATCGGGCGGTGCTGTGGGGTGATCCATTGAGTTATGGAATTGACCTAGCTTATCGGTATTAAGGGATAAATTGCGCGAGCAAATAGTTTGATAGTGTCCACAATAAAAACATATGGAGCCGTTGATGGCATTGCGAGTAGGAATAGTGGGTGCAGGAAGTATCGGTTGCTACGTGGGTGCCGCATTAGTCATGGGTGGTGCAGATGTCAGCTTTTTAGGGCGTGAGCGGATAGCTGAAACGGTTGCCGAACACGGTTTGCGAATTAGTGATTTTCGCGGCTTGGATCACCATATTCCTGCGGCACGCTTGTGTTTTTACACGGATATCGCCGCGATGGGGGATCGAGATTGCGTCATCGTTACGGTTAAATCTGGTGATACTGCTGCTATCGCGGCGGACCTGGCCAAGGTGTTAGCCTCAAAAGCCACCGTGATTAGTTTGCAAAATGGTGTCGGTAATGCGGCGGTCTTGCAGCAAGCGATGCCTAGAAATACGGTATTGCCCGGCATGATTGCATTTAATGTTGTGCAGGGAGAGAAGGGCTGTTTTCACGCGGGTACCGATGGCGAAGTTATTATTCAAGATGCGCCGGTTGCGCGCGAGTTAGCCGGTTTTTTTAAAGCGAGTGGCACGCCCTTTGAAACCCACGATGATATGTTGTCGGTGCTCTGGTCTAAGCTGCTATTAAATTTAAACAACCCTATCAATGCCCTGTCCGGTATTGGCCTAAAAGATCAACTTTCACAGCGAGCTTACCGGCGGTGCTTAGCTGCCTCTCAGCGTGAGGCCTTGGCGGCGATCAGTGCCGCGAAAATTCCAGTACAAAAATTAACGGCGGTACCCGCGCAGTGGCTGCCTGCAGTATTGAGCTTGCCAGATTTGATATTTAAACGACTCGCGCAACCTATGCTCGCCATTGATCCACTGGCGCGGTCTTCTATGTGGGAGGACTTGGAGCGGGGTCGTAAAACGGAAGTTGAGTGGTTAAATGGTGAGGTAATACGGCTTGCTGCAGAACACGGTATTCCGGTGCCGGTTAACGAGCGGATAAGGCATTTGATTCAGTTGGCCGAGCAGGGCGGTCGCCGTGATTATCGCGCGGCGGAGTTGTTAGCGGCTATCCGCACTTAATCTTAAGCCGTCAGCCAAATTCGCCACGCGGCGTTTACCGCCGGGATAGCTCACCACCATGCGTCCTCCCATCAGGCGATAGTTGAATTGCAGGGCCCAATTTTCTTCATTGTCGGCGGTGTATATCTTGCCATCAACGGCTTTCCAGCGACGTGCTTGGGTGTTTAAACACGGATCTTGTTCGACCTGCGGCTTGCGGGTGTCGACCGTATAACTGTCTTCGCATAGGGTGCCATCTTCCATGAAGCGAACGGCCCATTGCTCACCAGAGTAAGGCTTGTCTAAATTGCCTTCAGGCTCGGCGATGGTGAGCCAAGTTCCGATGATGGCGCTATCAATAGGAGCTTGCGCGGCATTAGATGTGAAATCAAATTGCTGGCCAGTTTTACCGCTTTCATCCTTTAGGCTGAGGCGGAGACTGTTTTCAGAGAGACGTTTTATTTCAAACCTTCGCTCGCCGTCAAAGGTCGCTGTTGTGCCGAGTATCGGTTTATAACTACCGGAAATTTGATTACCGCTCAACCCGCCCATGAGCAGGTAGCGATCACGGGTATCGCCCATCTGTAACTTTGCCGTTACCAGGGATTGGAAGGTCTTATTCGGTGCAAGTTGCAGAATCCATGTGCTGCCATCGACCTCAGCAAAATAACGATCTTGGAAGCCGTTTACCTCGGCGCGCGCTCCCTCCGAACCGAGCAGGCTGGCGGCAATACTAACGATAAAGCACGCCGCAAATTGGGCCTTAGTGACCATTCTCATGCTTCCCCTTTGTTTATTTTTGAGTGGGGCGTCGACTCCATAGTGTCACATCATAGAGTATTTATTACACGATATCTAAATTCCGTGGCATTGGTCTAATTGGGCTGGCTGTGTGGTGTGAATTATCTACTGTTGGTTCCCGCTGTTTAGTAGTCGTCTAAACGCCAGCCTTGCTCAGTTTTAATTAGCTGCACGCGATCTTCAACGGTGACTGCGTCACCGGCCTTAAAGTCGCCGTATTGCATGCGCATTGTCATGAGTTTGAAGCCGGCACCGACTGTCTCGAAGGGAGATTCGCTTGGCGTATTTATGACTTGCTCGCTGAGTTCTTCAAAGCTTGTTTTAAATGTGAGCTGGTAACGAATATCGGCGATATAGAGCTGCTCGTTTTTAAGCAGACCGTTGGTCTTTTCAAAATCAGAGATTGTGTAGGTTTCGGCACCGCCGTCGCTTAGCATTCGGTCTGAGACTAGTTGCTCAATCTGGCGGTCGCTCGGTTTTCCTGAACACGCAATTAAGAAAAGGCAGAGGACAAATAGGCTGATTTTTTTCATTGATGATCCAAGCTAAACAATTTTTGGTCTTGGATTCTAGCGCACTATCTTCGCTTGGCAAAAACAAGCTCAACTCTGGACTATCCAGAGGGCTAAAAACGGCACGAAGTTAAAGACCAAAATAAGCACTTTATACAAGGCTAGGAACTGATAGATCGTGGTATTAAAGTCGTCTTGTGAAAGTTTGAACAGCTGGCCGTGCACTCGATAAATGAAGCCTGGCATCAAAGAGAATGCGAGGGAGCTGAACAGAAGTGCGCTGAAATTAATGATGCAGCACCATTTGAGAAAGCTGGTAACTAGAACGATGTCCATCTCGGCTCCTATTCATCAAGTTCACTGTGTGATGTCACCACACAGCATAGTCGAAATAACAAGTGCCGGGGTTCAAATCCTAAATGGCGCGGTGATTAGAAGGGTATTTTGCCGATCAGCATGTCTTTGGCCATTACCCAATCACCAATGAAGCTATAGAGCGGATGTTTAAACGTGGCCGGCTTATTGTGCTCAAAAAAGAAGTGACCAATCCAGGCGAAGCCGTAACCTATC
The DNA here is from genome assembly GCF_963975605.1 of uncultured Zhongshania sp. Classification (NCBI taxonomy): domain Bacteria; kingdom Pseudomonadati; phylum Pseudomonadota; class Gammaproteobacteria; order Cellvibrionales; family Spongiibacteraceae; genus Zhongshania; species uncultured Zhongshania sp. The sequence continues at coordinate 87,170 of NZ_CAXBHN010000001.1, forward strand.
ACCGGTATTAGCCAGAGCAAGGCCCACAGCTGGCTTGCAATTACGCTGATTAATAGGGCTAATACCAGCGTACTGCCAATAAAATGTAGGCGTCTGCAGGTAGTATTACGGTGTTCTGCCAAATAGAAGGGGTAGAACTCAGCAAAGCTATTAAAATGCTGTAATTCCTTGTTTGTGGTAGTCATAGTGAGTTCCTTTTATTCTGCGTAGCCGGGGTTTTGGCGGTCTAATTTGCGAAGTAATCCCGGCCAGGCAATCCCGCCGAAAAGTCCGCCGGTAACAATTCTGGCGGCTTCTTTTACGCCATCAACAATGGCGGGATTGATGGGTGTCAAATCGCGATTACCCGCCAGTGCGCGCACTTGGATCATACAGCTGGCTTCAAATATATACATAGAGAGAAAGGCATCCGCGGGATTGTTGCCGACGGTAAGCAGCCCGTGGTTGCGCAGCATCAGAAAGGTATTATCTGCTAGATCTGCTACCAAGCGGGGTTTTTCATCCTCATTCAAGGCAATGCCTTCGTAATCGTGATAACCGAGGCTGGCTAGTACAAGTGTCGACTGCTGCGACAGGGGTAGCACCCCGTCGCGCTGAGCGGACACCGCAACGCCATTTAGAGAATGGGTGTGCATAACGCAGTGGGCATCTTCACGGGCTTGATGAATCGCGCTGTGAATGGTGAATCCCGCCGGGTTCACGGGATAAGGTGACTCTTCAACTTTTTCACCGCGCAAATCTATTTTTACCAGTGACGAAGCGGTAATTTCTTCGAACATCATACCGTAGGGATTAATTAAGAAATGATGCTCTGGACCAGGTACCCGCGCGGAAATATGGGTAAAAACTAAATCATCCCAGCCAAAAAGGGCGACAAGGCGGTATGCCGCTGCCAAGTCTATCCGCAGCTGCCATTCTTCTGCGGAGACACGATCTTTGAGTGAAGTGCTTGTTGCCATGGGTGCTGGTCCCGATTTTATTAGGTGCAATTTTAATCTATAGCTCAGTGTCGACGTTTTGCATCGAAAAATCTGTCAACAAAGTTACACTGTTGGATATCAGCGTAACTGCCAACAGACCCTAGCATAACGGACCTATATAGTGATTGATAAACGTGAAATTCTGGCCGCCAATCCGCTTCTGTCAGGCTTGCCCGCAGATGTAGTGGAAGAGTTAATGGCGGTGAGTGTGCTAAAACAACTTACCGATGGCGAGTGTGTGTATGCCCAAGGTGACGACGGCGATGGCCTGTTTGGGGTGGTGCAAGGGCGCATTCGGCTGAGCAATAGCAGCCGAGACGGTAAAGAGTTGCTGGTCATGTTGGTGGAGCCAGGGGATTGGATTGGCGAAGTATCTCTGTTGGATGGTTTGCCACGAAGCCTCGACGCCTTCGCAATGGGTGACTGTGCGGTATTATTCTTACCCAGTGCGCGATTCGACGCCCTGCTCAAGTCAAAGCCAGAGCTATACCAATATTTTATTCCCATGCTGTGCCGAAAGCTGCGTTTGGCATTGAGTTATGTCGAAGGCGTAGCACTTTTTCCTTTAGCTGCACGGTTAGCGCAGCGGATATTGGAGTTGCTGAGGTTTTACGGCGTGGAAGATGACAAGCCCGGCGTGTTGATTAATGTCCATCTTCCTCAAGAGGATCTGGCAAAAATGCTGGGCGTGTCGCGGCAAGCCATTAGTCGAGAGTTAAAACGCTTAGAGGCAGATGGCACCATCGCGCTTGCATATGGGCAACTTCGCGTTATGAATACCGTCGCTCTGCAAGATGAGTTAGATCGCTATATATAAAGTTTGCTAGCGGTAGCAGGGGGATTTAGGGATGGAAAGGAAAATTCTTATTGGCGCTGCGCGGCCGAGCCGCTTTTTAAATGTAAGAATGACATGAGTAAATGGCTGACTTCGGCGCAACTTGTCATGTCACTCTTAGGCTTAGATTCTCGATCGCTGATTTGGCTTGTTCGCGAAAATAGCGATCGGAAGTGCGTTTAGAAACTGTAAACCACGGTAACCGCAGTTTCGCGATCCATATGCACGGTGTCGTTGGGCACTATTTCGTTGTATTCCATGGTGTAGCTGATCTTTAGTCCTAAGCCACCAACTATTTTAGTTTTTAATGATGTAATCGATCTTGAAACCGTATTCTCGTCACCACTTTCAACGGTTAGCTTTTGCTCAAATGTAGCGGTTTCTGATAGTGCCCAAGCGAAGTCGGTCGACATGCGAAGAATTGCTTCGGTGATTTGGCCGTCGCCGGCGTTACTTTCGGTTTCAAATTCACTCATACGGGCACCGGGGCCCACTTCAGCGTCCCAGGTAATTCGGTCGTTTTTTAATAGTCGGCGACCATAGCCACCAGCCACCGTGGCTTGATAGACGAAGCCGCTGAAGCGATCCTTAACAGCGGACGCGTAACCGAAGGTGTAGTTGAACTCGCTGAAGTCATAAGCCAGGCGATTGTTTAAAAAATAACGCTCGGCAGATCGCACCCCAGTGGTCTCACTATTTTGTGCCTCTGCAGAAATATCGTAAGTCCATTGACCGTTCTTGCGTTTGCCATTGGCTTTGCTGACAACACTGGATTCTTCAGTATTGCCATCTTGCTGGTAATAGCCAAACTCGACGTCGCCTTTCCAGAGTTTAGTTGCCGCGTCTTGGGCGAATGCGGCGTTGGCTGCCACGGTGGCAGCTGCAGCTACCAGAGTGCTAGTAAAATAGTTCATTGTGTACCTTTTGATGAGATAGATGTTGGCCTTGGACTGACAGAGAGCGACTCGCAGGCGCTCTCTGTCAGTGGTTAAAGCGTTTAGTCTTGCTTGTGAACGTGCACATCCATTTGCGGGTAAGGGATGCCCACGCCAGCTGCGTCAAACTCGGTTTTAATGTCTTCGATCATTTTCCAACGCGTTGGCCAATAGTCGGCCGTGGCAACCCAGGGTCGACAAATTAAGTTGACCGAAGAGTCGCCTAGCTCCGATACAGCGACGGTTGACGCTGGGTCTTTAAGGATACGTTCGTCAGCTTGAATTAGTTTTTCTAGAATTTTAATGGCGGTGCGCATGTCAGCGTCGTAGGAGATGCCTACAACTAAATCAATCCGACGGCGGGGCATGACACTGTAATTGGTGATCGGGCCACTCATTACTCTGGCATTGGGAATGACAATGCGTTTGTAGTCGCCGGTAAGTAAAATAGTAGAAAATAAGCTAATGCTTTCCACGGTGCCGGAGCAATCGCCGGCATCGATCCAGTCACCTACGCGGCATGGGCGGAACGCGATAAGCAATACACCGGCGGCGAAATTCGCCAGCGAGCCTTGCAATGCTAAGCCAACTGCTAAACCGGCGGCACCTAAGGCGGCGATAACGGACGCGGTTTGTATACCTGCTTCAGCTAAAGCCGGAATGGCAACCAAAGCAAAGATAATGCAGAACACTAATTTGGAGATGAAATTGGTAAGCGTGGCGTCGATACTGCGTTTTGCCATCGATTTGCGGGTTAGCCCCGAGATAAATTTTGCGCCCCAGTAACCGACGAGCAGCAGGGTAAGCGCAGTGGCTGCTTGTATCCCGATGGCGGTCGCATTGGGTGCATACTGTGCGATCAATTCTTCTAGTGCTTTCGCGTCCATATTTGTTTATACCCTTGCGGATTAAGTAGAGGAGAAGCTGGCCCGCGAAGCTGGATGATTCGCGGCAGCAGATGAAAACAGCGACAATTATACACATGGACGCAGCGGCAATCACAATCGCAACGCAACTAAAAAGCACACGTTGAGCTTCGCGAAAGCGGGGGATTTAGAAAAAACTGAGGTTTAGAACGGCCAAGTGGTCGATTCGGCACCACCATCTACTTCAATAATTTTACCGGTTACCCAGCGCGATGCGTTGCTTGCTAAATATAACGCTGCTGCGGCAATGTCTTGCGGCTCCCCCAGCGCCTTCATTGGGGTAAGCGCCGTCATTTTTTCTTGTACTTCATCGTTTAGATATTGTCCCAGCGCCTCCGTCAATATGGTTCCTGGTGAAACACCATTTACTCGGATCGAGGGTGCAAAATCAGCGGCCAGCAATTTAGTAAGTTGTTCTAGTGCGGCTTTTGCTGTTCCGTAGCTGCTGAATCCGGCCTGGGAATAGCGTGAAGAGGCAGAAATAATATTGATGACTCTGCCATTGTGTTCGAGCAAATACGGGTGGCAAAGTCGAGTGAGATTGAACGCACTGGTGACATTGAAGTTAAAGTCGCGATTGAAGGTTTTGGCGGTGGTTTTCAATGGATCGTTGGGGTAGGCACCGCCGGCGTTGTTCACCAGAATAGTGATTTTGCCAAAGACATCGATACTTTTTGTGACTAGGTTTTCCAGAGCACTTTCGTCGCTGACATCGCAGCTTATGGACACGGCCTTGGCGCCGCTGTTGGGGTGGTATTTACGCAAGGCGGCATTGCAAAGTTCGGCGCTCTCATCGATATCCGCCTGAGTTCGTGCAGCACAAATCACGGAGGCGCCGCTTTCTGCAAAGGCGATGGCGGTAGCGCGGCCAATTCCGCGACCCGCGCCAGTGACAAGGGCGACGTCGCCGTGCAATGAAAATAATTGTTGGATGCTCATAGTCTTGTCCTTTTATTTTATTGCCGTCAGTCTCGCGAAGTGGCTGTGATAGGGCAATGACTAATTCGGTCTTTTAGCTGGTCATTCGCCACTTGTCGCTATAAGCATAAATTATTAAACTCAGGTCTTTAAATGATAATGATTATCATTTAATATTGCTCCCGTATAGAACATGACAGGGGATCACTATGGCGATGCAGTTTTTATGTTCGGCTCACCGGCAGCAGCTAAAGCGCAGCAAAATTGTGGCGGAGCACCGCTGGGATGAGTGGATGGAGGCAGGGCGTGAAGCGTTTGCTCAGAAGGATTGGCAGGCGGCACTTAAATATTTGGGCTGTAGCTTTGAGTTGAGCGAAATGTTGCTTAACAATGACCATTATCCGACCCTTAGCAATATTGATCGTTATATGGTGTCGGGGCATTTTCTGGCAGAGTGTTTTGGCCGTTGTCGCGACAGTTGCCTGCAACGGCATTGCTTGCTGGCGGTCCACCATCATCTTTTAAAAGTGCTGCGCAGCCCGCAGGGCAGAGGCTTGTCGCTGCACCGCAACGTGGAGATATCGCTGCAGATGTTGTCACGTCACTATGAAGCGGCAGGTGAAGAAGAAATGTTGCAAGCCTGCTATCAAGAAAGCATGCGTCTATTGAAGCGAAGTTGTCACTAGTTGAGTAGGCCGAGTGCAACATTGCCATCTTCGACTGTGCGTTGCCGGTGAGACTTGCTATGCTCAAGGTTAACGCAGCGGAGAATAGCAATGGATCCAAAACACTTGCATGAGCAATTAGTTACGCTCCAAAAAGAAATTGACGTGCTCGCAGTAAATGACGCTAATCGAGCGAAATTACACGCTCTGGTCGACGATATTGACCGCGAGTTAGGCACCGGCCCCCAATTTGTGTTGGAAGACAGTAGTTTGCAGGACCGGCTTGAGGAGTTGGTGTCTAGCTTTGAGGTAGAGCACCCGACCACGGCCGGGGTATTAAAGGATATTATGGTGAAGCTCGCCAGTATTGGCGTCTGATCATTGGCGCTGACGACCGTGCTAATGACTATATTGTGCCTCCACCCAGCCGTCGATGCTGGGTACCCATCAGTTTATTTGTAGGCCCTTGGTTTACATTCTGGCGTGCCCTGCTGATTGGCAGGGACTCGCGGTAAAAATGCTATGCAAAACCCCCTAGGGTCTGTTTCCGTTTCATCACCTCCTCTGTTGCGCCTGAAAGCGCGCCAATTTAGACGCGACGAGTGTGGTTTGGTGGTTCCAAATGAGCGAGGAGCAACGACAAGTGGCACGCTTTCAGGCGCAACCCAAAGGGCCGGGCGGCGTTCCGCTGGGGCCATTTTTCCGTCTAGCGGCGTTATCAGTCGCTTATTTGGAACCACCAAACCGCGCTCCTTCTGCCTTGCCAGACGGAAAAATGACCTCCAGCAGGGGTGGTGATGAAACGGCAACAGACCCTAGTAAGCCACTCTAAAGATCTTCTTGGTGTCGGTCGCCTAACCATCGACGCGATTTCCGGTGTCACTAATATTGCCGAAGGTTTACATCACGCGATTCTAAATTTGGGTGGCACTTTAGATTCGGCAGACTCCGCTACTGACTCGATCCCGGGCGCTAATACGAAACCTACGCCGCGCACTCGTGGCATTACCGGTTTGGTGTATCGCAGTATCAGGGGCATAAACGGCCTAGTTGGTTTGGGCTTAGAGGCGTTGATACGACATTTGACGGAGTCCATTGGCGAGCAGGATCGCTCGCCAGGGCACGGTGCGGTAGTGTCGGCTTTAAACGGCGTCTTGGGTGATCACTTAAACGACAAGCGAAATCCCCTCGCCATTACGATGAGTCTACGAAGCAATGGCAAGAAGTTGGCAGTCGAAGATACTGCCGAGTTTATGACTAAAGCCGGTGGTCGAGTTGCTATTTTTATCCACGGCTTATGTATGAATGATTTGCAGTGGCTGCGTCGCGGCCACGATCATGGCGAAGCTCTGGCGCGGGATCTCGGCATTACACCTATTTACCTCCGCTATAACTCTGGCTTGCATGTATCGCAGAACGGGCGTCAGTTAGCGGATCTTTTACAGACTTTGTCATCACACTCTCCAAGTGGTGCGGAGCTCTATATTATTGCTCACAGCATGGGGGGCTTGGTGTCGCGCAGTTCCTACTATTACGGGGAGCAGGGCGGTCACACTTGGCCCGCGCAGCTGCGCAAATTAATTTGTCTAGGTACGCCCCACCATGGCGCTTTGCTTGAGCGCGGTGGCAATTGGATCGACGTGATTTTAGACAGCAACCCCTTCAGTGCACCTTTCGCGCGTTTGGCAAAAATCCGCAGCAGCGGCATTACCGATCTACGCTACGGTAATATTATTGATGAAGATTGGAATAATCGTGATCGATTTGCGATGGCCGGTGATCAGCGCTGCCTGCAGAGCATACCCGAAAAGGTTCCCTGCTATGCGATTGCGGCGGCGACGATTGGCGACGCGGTGAATTTTAGTGACGACGTGCTTGGGGATGGATTGGTGACGGTTGCTAGCGCGCTGGGGCGCCATGAAAAGCCGAACGCTGATATGGGTTTTGCCGCAGAAAATTGTTGGCTTGCACGGGGCATAAATCATATGGATTTATTGAACGATCCGCAGGTTTATCAAACCCTGCTGATGTATATGAAGCGTGATGAATTTATTGAAAGTGCGGTCAGTGACGAAGTTTAAGTTATTCAAAGGGGATATTTGTGGTTTGCGTGTAGACGCTATTGCGAACGCTGCAAAAAATAGCCTGTTGGGCGGCGGTGGTGTCGATGGCGCAATTCACGCCGCGGCGGGTCCGGAGTTATTGAGCTATTGTCGCGGGCTGGGTGGCTGCGACACGGGCGATGCTAAATTTAGTCCGGGTTTTTTGCTTTCTGCCAAGTTTGTAATTCACACGGTCGGGCCTATTTGGCGAGGTGGATTAAAGAATGAGCCCGCGTTATTGGCCTCGTGTTATCAGCGCTGCCTAGACATCGCAAATGAGCTGGGGGTAAAAAGTCTCGCTTTCCCTGCTATTAGCTGCGGAGTGTATGGTTACCCGCACGAAGCGGCTACGCGCGTCGCCGTTGCGGCCATCAATGACAGTGTCATGGGGTGTGAGGATAACGCCACCGTTAACGAAATTATCCTGGTGGCTTACAGCGAGCAAATGATGGCGCATTGGCAGTCAGCCCTGACCGCGTCGGCGCTGACATGGAGTGAATATTAATGGTGGGTAAAACCCAGTGGCACACATAAGCTCAGAACCTCCGGCGGCGGGCTCAGCGCTTGCCCCCGTATTGTTTATTCCTCATGGCGGCGGCCCTTTACCCTTATTAGGGGATCCGGGGCACCGCCAGCTTAGCGCATTTTTAAAAGGAGTCGCGCCGCAATTGGGCGCCCCTTCGGCCATTGTCTTGGTGAGTGCACACTGGGAGGCTGATCAAGCCTCTGTGACAGGGGCAGCGAAGCCTGATTTGATTTTTGATTATTACGGCTTTCCCGAAGAAAGTTATGCGCTGCGCTACCCAGCTGCCGGAAACCCTGCGCTTGCCCAGAGTGTTCGTGACTTATTGGAGGAAGCTGGAATTCCGGTGCGGATTGATCCCTCGCGTGGTTTTGATCACGGTATGTATGTGCCCCTGACCTTGATGTACCCCGCGGCCGACATCCCCTGTATTCAGCTGTCCTTGTTAAAGTCTCTCGACCCCGCCGCGCATATTGCGATGGGCCGCGCTTTGCGCAAGCTCCGGGAACAAAACGTGTTACTTATAGGCTCGGGATTGTCCTTTCACAATCTGCGGGCATTTTCTTACGTAGATGCGGCGGCGCGCGCTGTTGAATTTGATGACTGGCTAGTCGAAACCTGCACGGACAGAGTCATAAGTCCAAGCGACCGTGAGCGTCGTTTAATCAATTGGGCGACGGCGCCACAGGCGAGATTTAGCCATCCTCGCGAAGAGCACTTGCTGCCTTTTTCCTAATATACAAATAATATAAGGAATATGTTGCTATGTTTCGCGGCTGTGGCATTATGAGGTTGGTGCCTTGGCAGTAGACAGCTATGAATCCCTCCGTGATGAAGTTAAAGAACTTTTCTTATAACGACCATGTTTTTGACGAGCTATGGGTTATCTTAGATAAGTTTTCCTCTCCGCCAATCCTCCCGCTTCTCTATACAACACATTTATCAAACTTTGGTGAGGTTTTTGATATTGACGAAATGGGTGTGTTGAGTACCGGGGAGAGGGCGAGAAAATTTAAGGAAAAGGCTGTATCCAGTTCGACGATAAGGAGCTACGTATATTGCCTTTCAAAGTTCTTGCGCTACCTGGATTTTTGTCAAGAAGAATATAAAACCCCGGGTATGCATAGTTCCTCTAGCTGTAGCACCAAATTCATAAATTATTATCTAAATGAAATCATTCCTGAGCGATTAGAATCTGAACAGTCTTTGAATGTGAATCATGCTGCATTGAAATCATATTTTAACTGGCTTTCCTATCTAGGCTATTCGGGATTTAAAGATATACGCATTTATAGAAAAACAAGGCAAAAAGTAGCCGAAAAAAGCACGAGGCAGCATTACATTCAATATCTGACAAAGTCATCTCGAGTTGATCTTTTAAGTGCCTGTGAAACCTTAGCCGACAAACTAGTCGTGAAAATGGGGTTCGAAGTAGGTTTGAGGAGTGGTGAATTACAGGGGATACGTATGACGGGTAAAAATGGTTTGGACTTCCTTTTTACCCAACTGAAAGACCCAAATTTTAAGCATGTAGATTTTTTTCAATACCAATTAAATGCGCGATATACGAAAGGGAAAAAGTCTAGATTCATCTATTTTAGTAGAGATCTATTGGAGGACATGAGGAGATATTTTGAGACTGAACGAAAGCAATTAGTCTCCAATAAGGGGACACCAGAAGATAGCTTTTTCGTGCGTAGAGATCATCGCTTTAAGGGAACCGGGATTACGAAGCAACATGCATCAAATGTCTTCAGGCGAATATCGAAAAAAATCGCTCTTAAGAAAGAGTTTTGTTTCCACGATCTGAGACACACATTTGCAACTGAACTCTATTATTCGATGTTGCTAGATAATGAAGGAAACGAAACTCGATCAGAATCTGCGGCACTGCTGGAAGTAGCTCTCCGACTAGGACATGCGCTGGGACTTGACGGTAGACCAGCTTCCGTGACAGCGAAGTATATTCGCTTATTTGTTCAGATGAAGGAATTAGAAGCGTTGAATCACAAAACTACGAGCGCATTTTAATGGACGAAGGAAAAATCAGTGTTGAAGAGCGAAGTAGGTCTTTTGATGACTTGTTAGTGCAAGACGAGAACCGTCAATTTGTACGCCACGATAAAAATACGATTGTATGTTCTCCAGGTAAGAATATTTCCTATGTAATAAGGGTCGATCGGAGACATCGTGATAGAAGAGCCATATTTTTATCCTTACGGGAAGCTATAATCAGAAGTGAGTGGTTTTCCAGCTTGTTGAGGCAAACTCAGATTGGATATTTTAGACTGGCCCAAACCTTTTGTGAGTGGTTAGCGCTCACAAAATCACCATACCCAAAGAAAAATAACTATAAATATTTGAAAGATTTTGAATCATATCTTCTAGACGAAGAGGGTATGAAGTACAGTAATTTGTCTATTCTTAACTTCATGCTGAAGGAAGGTTTGACGAGTGAAGAGCTAACCGCCGAAGAGGCGCAATACGTAGCTCAACTTGTAAAGCTATCTACGCCGAGAAAAATTGACCATACACCACATCAGAAGACGCTATCCGATTGGTTTAGTTCGCCATGGTTACGGAGGGTAATCGGCGAGGAAATGTACCTCAGTTTGGAAAGCTCCAAAAAAATCGCATTGAGTTTTCGTATTACTGTATCAGTTACGCTGCAGTTTATTCTAAAAGCAAGACAGCAACGACTAGATGAAAGCACTCTAACATTCTCTAAAGTAAGCAAAGAGTGGTTTTACGAGTGGGCCCCCCGGCTATTTGCGCACGCGGCAAAATTTGACAGTAAGGGCTGTCCTGCGAACGAGCTAACAAAGTTGATGTTTGTGGACATGGTGAAGCCGCAATTCCACGAATATCTCATCGAAAAAATTAAATCAAATGATGATGTTATAAAATTCTCGCCGAACGATAACATCGATGGAAGATCTGGAAATATATGGCTTAAACCACTGCTTTTCGACCCAGGTTTTCAAGAAACCTACACCTACTTAGAGCAAATGTTGATGGCATGGCTATGTGCATGTGAAACGATTCAACCAGCAGATATCGCAAAGCTGAAGTCGAGTGATTATGCGCGAGAGTATTCAAATTCCGGCCGATTAATAGCCGCCCAATGTCAATACTACAAAGGGAGGTCTGGGAGACGAAAGGAGCCCGCCATTCTGGTCGCCTCCCAACCTTGGGCAAGGGCCTTAAATAGTTATTTAGACGGATTAAGCGGAACGCATAAATTATTTAATATCGAATTCACCCAAAAGAAATATACGATGATTACGCAGTATGGTGAGGGATATAAAAACAGGATCCTGCGACTCTTGATAAGGATTTGGGCGCAACCAAGCATAAGAAAAATCATAGATCAGGAACATCTAAAAAATGGATCAACAAATATATTCATACGTGCATTTTTCGCGCTGATAGAAAATGGATATTCTTTTAGTGATTATCGCGCTGATAAAGGCATGAGGATGTCGGTTGAAGACTATTACGAAAGTGATCAGAACACTTTTGCAGTGTCTCTTTTTTCATTGGCCCATATAAAAAACACAGCCGTTCATGCTGCTTCAGATAGTTATAGGGAATCAGACCCTATCAATTATAATTCGCATACGTCTACAACAGAAAAACTAAATTATCTGACAGATTCGAATAGAGATTTTATAAACAGAGCTGGAAGAATAACGAGATTAGTCCTCAATGATATGAAGGCGGCGGCATTTAATCCATCCGTCGACTCGATCAGTTCATCTATTACAACCCTAGATGTTAAAACACGCTTGAAGTCCGAAACTGATGACGAAGATATTAACATACGACCGCTGCATAAAATCATTTCGACCGAAGATTATGGTGATGAAATATTAGTAATCGACAGCAAAGAAAATGCATTATTAATCATACATTATCTTACGGAGTTCGAACGAGTTTACAAAGAGCTATGTTCCCGAAGACCAAAGTTGGTTGAAGAAAAGTTGATTGTTCAAATCGAATGGCTCTCTGGACTAATTGGTAAAATGAAGTCTGCAGCTACAGCTAAAAAGTTATATAGAAAAATATATAAAAGTCTCCCCCCAATGTTTGACCATCTTTTGGAATCCCTCGAATGACAATATCGACAAATAAGCAAGGTCAACTAACTCCTTTCAACCATGACTTTCAGGGGGTGTTTAACTTGCTATCGGAACCGGGGGGAAATGTGTTTTCTGAGGATGTATGGATCTTCAGTGCTACAGAGGAAGAAAAGGTTACAATAGATTTTAGCCAATTAACTCAGGCACAGAGTTTATACGTCTCACACGCTAACTGTGATTTAGCTGATCTACAGAAATGTACAAAACAAGTTTGGATCCTGTTGGCTGAAGGCTGCCAGCTGAAAGATTATAAAATTAAATATCGGATCCTTGAGCGATTTTGGGGCGCAATGTCGAATTTAGATATTCAAATTTTGTCCAAGAAGAATATTGCAGATTATATAACCTTCTTGCTTACGCATACTTGGACTAACGGTAATGCCGTGAGATCGCCGAAGCTGAGTTCGGGCGCTAACCTAAACCAAATGTTTCCTTTGGATGAGCTTAGAAATGCTTTCTTTGTAGTAGGGTTAGACGTTATTTCTAGGGACCTTACAGAATCAAATTATAGGAAAATGCTTAAAGGCCTGATCTCTGAATTGACTGATGATGAACTGAGCTATGCCGATTGGATTGCTGGAGGTACTTTAGATAATTTAACTCTGGATTATGGCAAATATTACATCGAGCACTGTATTGATATTTTTGAAAAAAACATCGCTTTAGTCACAGCGATTGAGAGCACCTATCGTTCAGCATCAGAGGTTGCCGAAAAACTGGGATACAAAACAAGTACTGTCACAGATTTGCTCCCTAAGGTTCTTCAAGGTCATTCCCCGGAAGAGATTAATCAATCAAAATCTGCTACAGGGTTATCTACAATAAAGAGTGTATGTGAAGCAGTTTCAGAAACATTCAAACGGCATTATCGGGATGCGCTTGTTGTAGAGAATATCTTTAATTTTGAAAAGATAATTGCATTGGTTAATCAATGTGGATTACAGGCTAGTCAAGACATTATCGACCGTATGCAGGTCATAGCTTGGCATTACACTATTGGAGAAAGCAAAAGAGATATAGAAAAATTAGTCACGGAGTTTGATCCATATGTGCCCCCACAAGTCTTTTTTGACAACTTCAATAAGGTTATTTACGACATACCGGAAGAAAAGCTTAAAGTGCCATGTGAGGATGATTACCTTGCTATCGGCTTAAAAAGGCCCACGTCAAAGAAGGATGCTGCAAATTCATTTCCTAGACAGCTGCCGCTACTGATTAGATCAGCAGGAGTTGTAGTTTTTGTGGCACTCAATGGATGGCGCAAAAGTGAATTCACTTTTCCTATCGGGCAAGTGCAACGAATTCGCAATACGGATAAGTTTGACCAATTTTCCTTTCCCTATCGGTACCAGGTCAACTGGGTCATTCCGAAGACTCATGGAAAGAAAAAAGAAGATAGGGAGATTACCTTCTATGCCTATACCGTATTAAAGCGCATAAGTATGTCACATGCTCCAGAGCCGAATAGTCCGTGCTTATATAAAACCGCTCGAAGAACCGCAACTAGTAAAGATAATGGCCAACAAATACGGAGAGCGCTATGTGAACCTTGGGAGCATTTCGTTGGTAACTATAGGAGATTTAAAGAGTTAGATATCTTCGAACAATGGGAAAAGCTTGAAAAGAAGCGTGGGGGTCTAACGGAGCGAGAAAAACGTCAGTATGCGAAGATCGTGGCAGCAAAACCTATTAGGTTTTGGAGGGAGTTTGTCGTTGATCCATGCCTGAGGCAGGCTAGAGACCGGTTTAGTTTAGAGCTTCCGGCTATCCTATTTAGTGACTATGGGGGAAAAAATCGGGGAAAAATTGACTGGCTTCGTAAATATAGAGACGGCGTACTTAATCCGGAATGGACTTCATTATTAAACAGGGAGCTACCAGCGGATACGAAAAAGTATATTGCAGAATTAAGCGATAGCGATTGCACTGTACCTAGTGTGATCAAGTATGTCAGTTCATTTGTGTTAGAGGGAAAGCTTTACCCGAATCCACATTCCTTCAGGCACATATGGGCAGAAGCAGTATATCGAAGGTTTGATGGTGACGTCGGATGGATGATTCGGAGTGTGTTCAAGCATGTGAGCCGAAGAATGTGGGTGGCTTATGTTGAGAATAAAAGCAACAGGGTTTTACATGAAAAAGCAAAATACAATGTTATAAGTTCGCTAGTACAAGGTTACCTTAATAAGAAGGGGGTTGGTTATGGAGGGCAATTCCATCGGTGGATGCAGCGATTGACTTGGTTAACATCGGTTAGAAGCTATTCTGAAAGCGACCTTATAGCGAAAGAGCTTGTTGAAAATGAGATATTGGATATAACGGCCAACCCCTGGGGCTATTGTCTTCTAAAGAGGCGGACAATGAGTAAAGCTAAGTGCGCTGTTGACGGAGTTCCAAATAGGAAAAATGCATCTCCGCAATTATGTATTGGTTGTCCCAACAACTTGATGGCAAGTGAAAATTTGGACTGGATGCTGCTACATGTGCAGGCACATGCTGTTACATTGAGACATCCCGATGTGCCTATGATGCTTAGGAGAGCTTCATTTGATCTCATCAAGAAAGCGACAGCTCGTGTAAAAGAAATTGAAGAAGGGCATGAGGCCCTGTCAGAACTGGAAGCGTTGTTGGAAGAATTCCAAAGCGAAGAGGCTTAGGTAATATGCTTAGTTATTTTGAAGAAAAATCCAGGGGTGAAAACGATAATGATGAAGGCTTGCCGAGATGGGTGACTAAGGAAAATGGGAGTTATCCCGCATGGCGACTAATTCACGATATGCGTTTGGAAAAAATTGAGTACATAAAAGCGCATAATAGGCCAACTGATTATACGAGAAACGGGACGTACAAGATAAGAGGGTCTGATATCGCCAAGGCTCTGAACATGAATAGAAGCTCTTTGTTCAATAGCTCCAGTTTCTCTAACTCGTTGAAGCAGTATTTAGACGAGATTAATACCGAGCTGGAAGAATTTAAGAATAAAGTTCTTGCAAGGGCCGAAAAATCCAAGTCTAGAGGAACAATTCGTAGTTCTAAAGATGAATTGGTGACGAAAAATGCTGAGTTGAAAAGTCGAGTATCTGAGCTTGAAGAGTTAAAAGTCCAAGAGTTGGTGTCACACGTATTCGATCAGTTGCCGTTAGATATAAAGAGAAAACTCGGGATACTATGAACTGTAATCGTTAGCTTCTAGCACTCCGGTCTACCTCATTGACTCTTGGCAGCAAGTCAGCTGGTTCGCAATCCAACAGCTCTGATATTTGGTACAGTTTTTCCACCGTTATATTCACTTCGCCGCGCTCAATTCTGCCCATATAGCTGCGATCTAGGCCGCATTGAAGCGCCAATCCGTCTTGCGAAAAGCCTTTTCTGTTCCTCATAGCCCTAATTTTGGCACCCAAGGTTATTGATAAAGACGGCATACAGTCCTCAACGATAGTTAAGGTCTGACTATCTTCTGTTGCCGCTTATATGGCCACGGACTATAATCCGCTATTTTATTTGCAGGATTAAGATGGCAAAGCGTAGTTTCGTGATTGATCAGTCGCTGTATAAAGTTCTAAACACCTTTCAGGATGCAAACTTTACGACCGAGGCATTGAGGGATATTTACGCGTCTCAGCTGATTAAGGATGGTATTGAAGGGGTTCTTCTCAAGGACGTACGGCTTTATGTATATGAATATATCCGAAAGATGCTGAAATCAGGTTGGGTCACGCTCTACGGAGAGAGAAAAAAGCGTGGACAGGTTTATCACTTGGGTGACTTGCCGAGTGATCTGGAGATTGAGCTAGTAGTTGGTAAATTTCATCAGAAACTTCCAACCAATACAGCTGATTTGGTGGTAGATCTGCATCAGAGCCCTATTGCTAGCCATGTCGGTGCGCTCCACGGTCAGCTAAAGGAGCTTGAGCTAGATATGCATGCCAGTATGGGTGAGGTTGAACGATATAATCTGTTAATGTCTGAAATTCCCGAGCTACGGCCGAAACTGAAAGACTGTCTCGAGTCAGCTAGAGAGCGGAGCTCAAAGCTGATTGGACACTTCAGGGCTGTAGAAAATACGCTACAAATTCTCCGGGCTACTTAAAAATGTTGAGGCGTTGGCAATCTGAGTGCGTTGGTAAAGCATTGGATCATTTCAACGACGGACAGCGCCATTTTTTTTGCCAAGCAACGCCAGCAGCCGGAAAAACCAGGATGTCTGCCGAGCTATCAAAAAGAATGTTCGAAACAGGGATGATCGACCTTGTTGTCTGTTTTGCACCGTCGAGGGAAGTGGTGCAAGGCTTTAGGGCGACCCTGGAGAGTGTTGTTGGCGGTAAGTTTGATGGACTGTTAGGTGCCTCCGGTACAGCGCTCACATATCAAGCTATGGACTATTTGAGCGATGATTTCTGGTCGCTTTTCTATAATTATCGCGTATTAGCAATCTTTGATGAGATTCACCATTGTGCGGTTCAAGAATCTGGCGTTTCGAATCTATGGGGGCAGTTAATTGTAAAAAGGGTTCAAGAAGGTGCAGCGTATACTGTTGGTCTTTCAGGGACCCCTTGGCGATCCGACGAAATGGGTATCGCTCTGGCTAGGTATTCCACGCCTGAAGGAAGGCTGATTTGTGACTTTCGCTATAGCTTGGCAGATGCTGTTGTTGAGGAAGTATGTCGGTCACCTCGGATAATGCTGGTCGACAATGGCGATGTGCAGCTCACGGTCTCAAACTCTGGTGACTGTCAGGTAAAAACGTTCGAAAGCATATCGAGCTTGCTCAAAGATCCAGTAGTAAGTTACCAAGATTTATTGATTAATGAGCCGGCGCTGCGGCACATGCTGCAATTGGCAAATAACAAGTTAAGTGAACTGCGTGGAGACATAGCGGATGCTGCCGGTCTGGTAGTTGCCAGTACTATTGACCATGCTTACCTGGTGGCAGAGATATTAAATGCGCTCGGTGAAACGGCGATGGTTGTAGCTAGCGATAGCTTAGATGCTCGCAAGCGAATTCAGCACTTCCGAGAAGGCGGCCAGCGATGGATTGTTGCTGTTGGGATGGTGGCCGAAGGCACCGATATTCCGCGCCTACAAGTATGTTGCCATGTAAGTCGCATTCGCACGGAACTTCATTTTAGACAGGTTTTAGGCAGGATTCTGCGTCGTATCGATGGTGTCGACAAATATGCATGGATGTATATCTTTGCAGAATCCTCTTTGTCAGAGTTTGCAAAGAGGGTAGCAGAAGACCTTCCTCACGATCTTGCTGTTTTGCCAGTAGTTGAGCCAGTATCAATGATTAGTGTGGGACCCCCTATAGAAATTAGCGGTAGCGACAGCCCCATCGAGGAGGAAATGGCGCATCCCCTTGTGTCAGGGGAGTCCGAATCTAATGAAACTGAATTCCACTTCCAGAGGGGCGAACGCGAGCTGGCATTTTCAGAGCATTTTCGCCATCAGTTACTTGCTATCTTCTGAGCTTATGTCACTTCCGCGTGAGTGCTTTCGGCCTCCGCCTCCAATTATCAGTTTAATCTTCGTTAAACGACCGTTAGCTATTTTCGAACAGGCATTCGATCGCCGTTAAGCCGAACGTATTGTAAGCCCGCTATAAGCACTAGAGCCCCATAATTCGCGGCACCAGCACCACAAATCTAATCCGGTGTTTGACCTACAGAGCGGTAAAAGCTAATTTAGCTGCCAATAACACATATCACGTTGGACAGGATGTTCACTTCGCACTCTGGTTGCCCACAACCGCAGTCACAGCGAACAAATGTCGCGTCAGCTATTTAACCCAATGAGGCTTATACCTTTGTTGTTCAAGGAACGCACTACATGAGTGAAAACGGCAGTACCCAGACCCCTAATAATCTGGCTGCATTTTGCTGGTCTATCGCCGATCTTCTGCGGGGTGATTTTAAACAGAGCCAATATGGCCGTATTATTCTTCCCTTTACGCTATTGCGTCGCCTCGAAGGGGTATTAGAAGACTCTAAAGAACAGGTGCTGGCTGAACTGGACAGAATTCAAGCCATGAGTCTGCCGGAAGAAGCCCAAGAAAAGCTATTATTACGCGCAACCGGTGGCTTGTCGTTTTTTAATACTTCTAAGATGGACTTGTCTAAGCTGGGTGAGTCGGGCATTAAGGCTAACCTGCAAAGTTACATTCAGTGCTTCTCTAAAGACGCCCGTGAGATCTTTGAGTATTTCAACTTTGCTGAATTTATCGGCCAACTCAATGACGCCAACTTGTTATATAAGGTAGTGCAGCGGGTCAGGCAAACTGACTTAAGCCCTAAGGCCATTTCCAATCATGATATGGGCCTGACCTTTGAAGAGCTGATACGCCGCTTTGCTGAGGGGTCGAATGAAACGGCTGGTGAACACTTTACGCCCCGCGACATCGTGCGCCTTACCACCTCCCTGGTATTTATGGAGGATGATGATGCACTAACCAAACCTGGCATCATTCGCACCATATACGACCCCACAGCGGGCACAGGCGGCTTTTTGTCCTCTGGCATGGAATATGTGCACGAACTTAATCCAGATGCCAAGATGGTTGCTTACGGGCAGGAGTTAAATCCTGAGAGTTATGCCATTTGTAAGGCCGATATGCTGATCAAAGGCCAAGAGGTGAATAACATTAAGCTGGGTAACACCCTGTCTAATGATCAGCTCTACAGCGACAAGTTTGACTACATGTTATCCAACCCGCCGTTTGGGGTGGATTGGAAGAAGATTGAGCAAAGCATCAAGGATGAAAATACCATCAAGGGATTTGAGGGGCGCTTTGGCCCAGGTTTGCCCCGTGTATCCGATGGCTCATTGTTGTTCCTCTTGCACCTCATCAGCAAGTTACGGGATAAGGGTACTGGCGATAGTGCTAATAGTGGCGGTGGCCGTATTGGCATTATCCTCAATGGCTCACCTTTATTCACCGGCGGTGCTGGTTCCGGTGAGTCTGAAATTCGCCGCTATATACTCGAAGCCGATTTACTTGAAGCCATCGTTGCTCTGCCTACTGACATGTTCTACAACACCGGCATTGCTACCTATGTATGGGTGCTATCGAATAAGAAAGCCACTGAGCGTAAGGGTAAGGTACAGCTAATCAACGGGGTTAATCTCTGCGGTAAGATGCGTAAATCCCTTGGCTCTAAACGTAACGAAATGAGCGAGCAGGACATCGCTACCATCACCCGCAGCTTTGGCGCATTTGAAGTGGTAGATGCCCGCGAGTTAGACAAACCAGCCGAGCAAAAAAGCAACCGTGGCCGTCAGGCGGCTAACCCCAAAGCCGAAGTAGCCAAGACCTTTTCCAGTAAAATCTTCGCTACCCATGAATTTGGTTATCGCCGTATTACCATCGAGCGCCCCTTACGAGAGTCGTATCAGTTCAGTGACGAGCGCATAGCCGAGCTGCGTTTTGCCAGCAAACCATTCAATGCCCCCATGAAGTGGGTGTATGAGCAGTTTGGTGCTGCTTGGTCTGATGATGTTGATTGCATGGATTATGGCGTGTTGCAGGAGCAGGCTATTGAGATACGCGCCTATATCAAAAGCCACTTTACAGACTTAAAAGAAAAGCAAATTAAAGACCTGCTAGACAGTAAACTTTGGTTGTCACAAAAGCACATCATGCTTAAAGGCAAACAACTGCAAGCCGCCATCGGCACAGCCCAGTGTGACGATATGAATGGCTATGAGGCTATCTTAAAAGCCGCCTGCAAAGCTCAAGGCCTTTCCCTTGATACTAAGGAGAAAAAGCAGCTAACTGACGCCGTGAGCTGGAAGAACCCAGCAGCAGAGAAGGTGATTAAAAAAGTCCACACAGCCAAAGCCAATCCCCTTTATGGCTTATTTGAAGTAACGCTTAAGGGCAAGAAGCAAGTCGTGGAATACAAAACAGACGGCGACCTGCGCGACAATGAAAACGTTGCGCTAGACCCCAGCCAGTCAGTCAATGCCCTTAACGAAGCCTACTTTATTAAAGAAGTCCAACCCCATGTACCCGATGGCTGGATAGATGCCAGTAAAAAAGATGCCAAGGATCAGGAGGTAGGCATTGTGGGTTACGAGATCCCCTTTAACCGGCACTTTTATCAGTACCAGCCCCCCAGAGACTTAACCGAGATAGATGCCGACCTGGATGCTGTTAGCGCGGAGATCATGGCCCTGCTGCATGAGGTGCATTCCTAATGACTGGAGAAACAGCCATTAGCGGCAAATATGCGGTTTATCCTGAATATAAAGATTCGGGAGTTGAGTGGTTGGGGGAAGTCCCTATCGACTGGGACATTAAAAAACTTAAATATATTTGTAAAGTTCAAACAGGCACAAAAAATACAGAAAATGCAGTTGAAGAAGGTATGTACCCGTTCTTTGTGCGTTCTCAAAAAGTTGAACGTATTAATTCTTTTGGAGCTGATTGTGAGGCAGTATTAACAGCAGGTGATGGAGTAGGCGTTGGGAGAGTGTTCCATTACATTGAGGGTAAATTCGATTACCATCAAAGAGTTTATATGTTAAATAACTTTGGTGGTGTTTTAGGTCGTTTTATATATTACTACCTATCTAATAATTTTTATAAAGTTGCATTAGAAGGTAATGCTAAATCAACAGTCGATTCTTTGCGCTTACCACAATTTTTAAATTTCGAATTTTCATTACCTAAGATCGAAGTACAAAATACAATAAACGACTTCCTCGACCACGAAACCGCCAAAATCGACACCCTGATCGACAAACAACAACAGCTGATCACCCTGCTCAAAGAAAAACGCCAGGCCGTTATCAGTCATGCCGTAACTAAAGGCCTCAACCCCAACGCCCCCATGCGCGACTCAGGTGTTGAGTGGTTAGGGGAAGTACCGGCGCACTGGGAGACAGGGAATTTACGCTGGTTTATCAATATCGCGAGTGGTGAAGGTTTATCTAATACAGAGATTGAAAACTTTAAATATGGAAAGTTCGAATTCCGGGTTATAGGTGGCAATGGCACGATGGGGTTCACTCAAAATGTAAATACAACCAATAAAGCATTTGCAGTTGGGCGTGTTGGAGCATTATGCGGGAATGTACACTTTGTCGATGAGCCTTGCTGGATTACAGATAACGCATTGAAGATTAGCTATTGGGCACAATTTGATACTGAATATCTATACTTTCTTTTAACTGCAGCGCGTCTGAATGATTATGCTAGTAAAAGCGCCCAACCTCTGATTACTGGGGAGCAGGTAAAATCATTGCAAGCCCCCATTCCTCCAAAAAGTCAGCAAGTTGAAATTGGTCGTCATATTCGTTCTGAATTGGATAAGTTTGCTGAGTTAATAAGTAAAAATGAAACAGCTATCAATTTAATAAAAGAACGCCGAACAGCTCTCATCTCCGCCGCCGTTACCGGCAAAATTGATGTACGTAACTGGAAGGCAGCCTAATGTTTGATTACGCTATTACCGGTAAGGCCGCTCCTGTGCTTCCCTGTGTGCGCGGAATTCGTGCAGCCTTGCTCGCTAGCAACTGGAAAGCACCAGCCGCCACAAACAACAAGGAAGTCGCCGAGTGAAAAACCGAAGAAAGCCCGCTAACTTGTCTGCCAAAATGAAAAGCCATTTTCATCATGAGTGAAATATTTTACAAATACAGAAGTTTTAGAAACTTTGAGCATCTTGTCGATATATTGGTAAATTCACGAATTTATACTGCAAATTATGCAGCGATGAATGACCCAATGGAAGGTTGCTACAAATACCCTGACAGTTATGACAAGCAAGAGATTGCAAAACTTGAAAAAAAGATAATACAAACTAAGTTCTGCTCGCTGAGCAAGTTTTCAAACATTGATTTAATGTGGGCACATTATGCAAACGGCAACCGAGGTATTTGTATAGGTGTTGAAATAAAGAAAAATAGTAATTTTGATGAATTATTAGAGGTAAATTATAACGGGCAATTAAACATTGCTGAAGAGCTAAAGCCTAATAACAGTCAACCTAAAGAGATATTGCGCCATAAAAATTTATGCTGGGAATATGAAGCGGAGGTTAGAGTTTTTCCAAAAGAGGGTCGGCTAATCGATGTTAATGTCAAAGAACTAATTTTTGGTAAAAGAGTAGATAGACAACTAGCCCCGTTAGTAAAAGAACTAATGTCAAAATTTCAGCCAAAAGCAAAAATATCAAACCAAATATAAAATGGATACGGCTTTATGAGTACAATGTCTAAGAACGGTAAAGCCAACGAGTTTACCTTTCAAAACGATATGATAGCGCAGCTGATCGCCAACGGATGGCTGCTAGGCAAACCCGAAAACTATAACCGTGAACTGGCCCTATACCCTGAAGACCTACTCGGTTTTGTACAGGAGACACAGGACGAGCAATGGCAGAAGTTTACCGCTCTGTACCCAAATAACGCAGAACAGACCTTTTTAGAGCGGGTAGCTGCCCAGCTAAATAAAGCTGACCCCAATGCCGCCAACAAACAAATGCGTACCTTTGGTACCTTAGGCGCTTTGCGCCATGAATTGCGTGACCGTGGCACACGATTTAACCTTTGCCAGTTTAAGCCAGAGCATGAGCTTAATCCAGATACCTTAGCCGCCTACAAAGCCAACCGTTTACGGGTAGTACCTGAGTTGGTTTACTCCCCCTGGGCCACTGAAGAACATTTAACAGAAACCGGCACCAAGGCCAAACCCTGGCGTATTGACCTGGTGCTATTTGTGAACGGCCTGCCAGTGGTCACCCTGGAGTTAAAGTCAGAATTTAAACAGGCGGTGCACAACGCCATTAAGCAGTATAAAACCACTCGCTTTGCGACCGATCCCACCACCAAAAAGCCAGAGCCACTGCTAACCTTTAAACGTGGTGCTTTGGTGCATTTTGCTGTGAGCCAATACGAGGTGTATATGGCCACTCGTTTGGAGGGTAATGACACCTATTTTTTGCCCTTTAACAAAGGCACAAGTGAGGGCGGAGCCGGTAATGATGTACCCGCAGATATCAACCAATATGCCACCGACTATTTGTGGAATGAGGTATTGCTGCCGGATAACCTGCTGAATATTCTCGCTCGCTTTGTGCACTTACAGATTGAAGAAAAAGAAGACTGGGAGGGGCGTAAGTATAAAAAGGAAACTCTTATCTTCCCTCGTTATCATCAGTGGGACGTGGTCTCTAAACTGGTTAATGCCGCCCGTATTGAAGGGCCGGGGCATAAATACCTTATTCAGCACAGCGCAGGGTCGGGCAAGTCCAACTCTATTGCTTGGGTGGCGCATCAGCTATCAGCCTTACGTGACGAGAACGGCAATAAGAACTTTGACTCGGTGATCATCGTTACCGACAGAACCGTGCTGGACGACCAGCTACAAGATACCATCTATCAGTTTGAACACACTGACGGGGTTGTTGGGCGCATTAACAACAAAGAAGGCGATGGTTCAAAATCTGAAAAACTTGCGAGCGCGCTAGAAAACTCGCAACCCATTATCATTGTTACAATTCAGACTTTCCCCTTTGTATTAAAGGCCATTGAAAATAGCGTCAGCCTTAAAGAGCGTAAGTATGTAGTGATTGCCGATGAGGCCCACAGCTCGCAAACCGGCTCCACGGCAAGGCAGCTAAAAGAAGTGCTGATGGTTGATTCAAGCGACCCGGAAGAAGAACTGGGCACAGAGGATATACTCGATGCTGCGGTAGCGTCTCGCCGCGCCTCAGCCAACCTGAGCTACCTAGCCTTTACTGCAACCCCTAAAACCAAGACCCTTGAATTATTTGGCCGCCTGCCAAAGCCAGAAGAAGCGCCCTCTAAAACCAATAAGCCCGAAGCCTACCATGTGTACAGCATGCGCCAGGCTATTGAAGAAGGCTTTATCCTTGACGTGCTAAAGAACTACACCAACTACAAGGTGGCTTATAACCTGGCCATGAAAATAGCCAGTAGCGACCAAGAAGTAGAGAGTAAAAAGGCCAAGGTAAAGCTTAACCAATGGGTGCGCCTGCACGACTACAACATCAGCCAAAAAGTACAGGTAATCGTTGAGCACTTTAAAGACAATGTAATGGGCTTGTTAGGTGGGCAGGCTAAAGCCATGGTGGTGACCAGCTCCCGTAAAGAGGCGGTGCGCTATAAATTAGCCTTCGATAAGTACATCATTGAAAAAGGTTATCAGAAGATCTTTGCCATGGTCGCCTTCTCCGGTGAGGTAGAGTTTACCGACAAAGATCCGAATTCGTCAGGCCTGATTGGCGACAAGTTTACCGAAAGCAATATGAATCCCAACCTTAAAGGGCGGGATATGCGTAAGGCTTTCGATAGTGACGATTATCAGGTAATGATCGTCGCTAACAAGTTTCAAACGGGGTTCGATCAGCCCAAGTTATGTGCCATGTACGTAGACAAAAAGCTCGGCGGCGTAGAGTGCGTACAAACCTTGTCACGGCTAAACCGTATTTTCCCCAGCAAGGCCCAGACAGGCACCTTTGTACTGGACTTTTTTAACGACTCAGAAGAAATTCTTGCTGCCTTTCAGCCTTACTATCAAACGGCTGAGCTAGACGATGTATCTGACCCCAATCTCATATTTGAGTTATTCGACAAGCTCCGAGAGGCGAAGATATTCAGCTGGTCTGAGGTGGAGCAGTTTTGTGATGCGTTCTTTGTGAAGAACAAGAGTAATGCCGCCATAGCGAATATCTGTAAACCGGCAGTACAAAGATGGTCACAGCGGTATAAGTCAGCCGTAGAGGCCTATAAACAAGCTCGGATGATGTTTGAACGTACCAAGAAGACCAATGACGCGGTATTAATTGCCAACGCTGAGAATAGCTTTAAGGACTGTAAGAGAGAAAAGGACGCGCTAGAAATATTCAAAAAAGATCTAGGCACCTTTGTGCGCTTCTACGAGTTCATGTCGCAGATTGTTGATTATGACAACAAAGACCTTGAGAAGCTGAGCCTATACGCCCGCAACCTTCGCCCCATGCTGCGTGAAGCGGTGCTCGATGAAGACGACATAGATTTGAGTAATGTAGAGCTAAGCCACTACCGCCTCTCCAAGATCAAACAGCAGCACCTGATCATGGAGGCTAGCGCTCCGGCTTATTTAGCCCCGGGAGAAGGCCTAGGTACGGCTACCGCCAAAGACAAGAAGGAAGAATTCTTGTCACAGCTGATAAACCGCTTAAACGAGCTGTTCATTACTGACCAATTAACAGAAAAAGATATGGTGAACTACGCCTATACCATTCGCGACAAGGTGAGCGAAAACGACCGAGTAATGCAGCAAATTAGAAATAATAGCTCAGAACAAGCCATGCTAGGCGACTTTAGCACGGCAATTGACGACGCAATCTTAGGCAGCAGCGAAGCTCACCAAAACCAGATGTTGCAACTCCTGTCGGACGCGACAAGAGCTGCTGGATTTTCTAAGCTGGTGTTTGATCTATTGAAACATCGGAATGAGAATCTGTAGTTGCATAGACAACTACAGATGTATAAATTTTCCGGTCTATACAGAAGCCTAACTCAGGCCGGATTCTAGAGATAACGCAAGATTATATCGAACGAACACTTGGATCTGAACGAGCTTTGCGTCAAGCACCCTGCGGCGACATTCTTTGTGCGTGCCCAGGGCGACTCGATGATAGATGTCGGGATTTACCCCAATAACGCGTTATCCGTAGACCGCTCATTGAAGGCGGTTCATGGCGATATTGTGATTGCTTGTCTTGATTCAGAGATGACGGTAAAAGAGCTTGCCCTTAAACCATCGATGAGGCTCATTCCGAGAAACTCGGCCTATGAGCCCATCGACGTCGGTGACGGTAGTGAGCTGGAAATTTTTGGCGTTGTAGCGAATGTGATTAGGACTATCCGCCCCGCTAATGAGTCAGGATCTTTTTGCATTGGTTAATTGCAATAACTTCTATGCTTCGTGCGAAACATTGTTCCGGTCAAAACTACGCGGACTTCCCATAGTTGTCGGCGAACGTACTTGTATTTATGAGAAAATGGACTTGAGACCATTGATTTGTTAGAAGTCAGGTCTATGATAGGGAGAAGGAAGTTTTTCGCGAGTTAGAGGGAGCGAGTCTTGATATCATCTCAAGCCGAAATGACGCCACATCATCAACCTTCTGAATTTTATGTTATTTCTGGGGAAGCTGAAGGGATTCGATGACAAAAGGAAATTTTAGTGCAGATGAATTCTGTTTCACAAGGCATGACGAAATTGGCGCAGCCGCAGCCGAGGAAGATAGCGAGTTCTTGGCGGCGTGCTACGTAGACACTGGTGATCTTGATGTTGTGCTAGCATCAGATAACCCCAAGCGAGTTATTGTAGGAAGAACTGGTGCTGGTAAAAGCGCCTTGCTAAGCCACATACAAAAAACTGAAGAAAATGTAATTGTTCTTTCGCCGCATTCCTTATCGTTAAATTATATTGCCAACAATAATGTAATTGGATTTTTCGAAGAAGCTGGAGTAAGTCTTTCTGTATTTTATGCACTATTATGGCGCCACATACTTGTGGTGGAGCTACTGAAGTCAAAATTCAATATAACCAACGAAAACGCCCAGAAAGACTACACTCGACACATCAGGAAGATTCTATACAAAAAGGACAAGTTCAAAGAAATGGCGGTGGATTACCTAGAGCAATGGGGGAACAAATTTTGGCTAACCACTGAAGAGCGGATGCAAGAATTAACAAAAAAAATTGAGAGTAATCTATCCGCGTCGATTAAATCAACTTTGCCAGGAATTGATTTAAGTGCCAAAGGCGCGAAAAATCTTACGGCAGAACAAAAAACGCAAGTAATCCATATCGGGAAAAAAGTAGTATCTGAGATTCAAATAAGAGAGCTCGAGAATATTATCTCCGTACTAGGAGAAGATATATTTTCTGACAAACAGCAGCGTTACTTCGTAATAATCGATGGCTTAGATGAAGAATGGGTGGATGAAAGAATAAAGTATAGCCTCATCAAAGCTCTAATCGATGTCTCTAGCGTCACAGAAGCGGTCAGTCGCTGAGAATAGCGCTGAGTTGTCTACATTACTCGGGGAAGTCCAATGGTACAAACGGATTGCTGTCACCAAGGCAGTATGAAGACCGTTTTAAACTGAATGACGGAGTGGTCTAAAGTTTTGGGGCTATTCAGTATTCACTCTGGTCGAGGAGTCTGGGCCTTGGATGCACTCCTCCACCTATTGATTCTCAATGCCAAGGCCACTATTCTGCGAATCGGTAATTTCTACATAAAAATGATTAGCATGTTAAACATAAATAATACTTCGGTTATCGGCTAGTCAATAATTCTGTGTGGATACTTCAATCCTTCTGTCTGTGAGATCGCTATGCCAAGTACCCGCGCTAAACTGTTCAACTCTGTCTCTAAAGTATTAGTAAGGAGTCTCTGGTCAAGTGATACAGATGCTCACGCCATGCGTGATCGAGTCGGCAAAATTGACCGTCTATTTATCGGCGGCATGCGGAACTGTAGCGTCGAGCCCGTGCTCATTGAAGGCGTCGCTGCAGAATGGATTATTCCAAAGAACTCAACGCCAGAGCGAGTGTTGTATTATATTCATGGCGGTGGTTTCACAAGTTTCACTCCTAGGTTGTATCGCCGCTTGTGTAAGGATATTGGCTCCAGGCTCAACGCCCGCGTATTACTCATCGATTATCGGCTAGCGCCGGAACATCCTTTCCCTGCCGCCCCCAATGATTGTTTAACCGTCTATAAATGGCTGCTTCAGTCCTATGGCGTATCACCCGGGAAGCTGTGTATTGCCGGTGATTCAGCGGGAGCAAACCTTGCGCTAGTTACCATGCTTATGGCTAAGGAGGCCGGTCTAGCAATGCCTTCTTCTGCGTGGCTGATGTCGCCTGGTGTGGATTGTGATTGGTCTAACGAGAACTACGAGGCCATGCAAGACTCTGACCCAATGTTCACCACGGATGCCTTGGCCATTATGGACCATTATTTCAATGGGGCTGACCGAAAGGATTACAGAATATCGCCTATAAACGGTCAACTTGATGGTTTACCACCCGTTTTAATTGAAGCTGGGGGGCTGGAAATATTTCGAAATCACCCGGAAAGGTTGGCGAATGTAGCAAATATTAATAGCGCTCAAGTGACCCCAAAAGTATGGGCAGGAATGGGACACGTCTTTCAGGGATTCGGATTTATACCTGAAGCCAAAACCGCTCGGCGAGACGCGTGTGAATATCTGCGTGGCCATATGGCCTAGAGCTAAGCGCCTATACAGGTAGCTGCTGGGTAAGAGCTGCTGCCTTTTGCAATGTGCTCAAGGTTTCTAGTGGTCAATTCCGAGATTTCGTCGATATTCAGTTGGAGATTTTTCAGTCCAGCGTCGAAAGGCACGTGTAAAACTACTTGTGTCTGAGAATCCGAGTAGAAAGGTGATTTCGGTCAAGCTAACGTTGGCGTTCTCTACATAAGTGAGCGCCAGTGATTTTCGAACCTGATTGAGTAAATCCTGGAAAGTGGTATCCAATTTCGACAGTTTCATCTGCAAGTGACTTGGGCTCATATGCAATTCACTTGCGATACGTTGCTTATCGCAATTTCCAGACGCAAGGTTGCGAACTATAAGCGACCTTGTTTTTGAAATAATATCGGCGTCGTCTAGCTTGGCCAAGTAGCCTTCAATAACGTGGTCATGTTGTTGCGCGATTTCGCGATTACCGCCTGTTACAGGCACGTCTACGCAAAATCTATCAATACAAATTTCACTGAATTCAGCGTTGAATTTTACGGGAACATGGAAGCTTTTTAGGTATTGCTCTTCACAGCCAAGCGGCTGTGGTCGCTGTAATTGTACCTTTGCAGGTGCAAAGTCTGGTTTGTAGATTAGTCTGAAAAGGCGGATTAAGAATGCATTCCAGGCATCGATACTTTCCGGTGCCACCCCATCCGTCAAAAGGTGCGTGCTAATTCGAAAATATTCATCGTCTTCATTGATCTGAATTTCCGCTTGTCCGCTCACCAGTCGAAAGTAATTTACGGCGCGCTCAGCGCTGTCTCTTATGCTGGCGCTTGCGAGTAAGGCATAGCCGAGCGCGTGTAAGGTAGAGGGGTGCATAAAGCGGGCAACTGTCAGACCAAACGCCGGATTTCCAGTAAGTTTTACACTTTGTTCAAATAAAGCCGCGACTTGTGACGTCGTTAAGCGTTCCTGAGGTACGTTGCTGGGAAGCTGATTTATACCGATTTTTTCAAAAATATCTTTCGTATCGTAGCCGTTGGCCTCAAGGGCCGACTTGATGGCGAGGCCGTAGGCCGCAATTGTCGTTGGCGCGCTTTCCACGTTTTTATTCAAACCTAGGTAGCCTCTGGTTTTCTTTCACAAGCTCATATAGTCGATATGGTCGTGGTTTTAGAAAAAGGTCGAATCATTATACCGTTCGGTCAATAGATTTCATTGTTGGGTCATGTGGCATCTTATCAGCTAACTATATACTTCTCTCTATTGCTTTCAATAAGGGCGCAGATCGTCAAAATCAACTTCAGCACCATTAGTGAACGGCTCGCAGACACGTTTTCAGATCGCGAGGCGTTGGTAAATATCGAGCGCAACCGGCGCTATACCTTCCGAGAGTTCCATTTATTGACAAACCGCATTGTCAATATGATGCGGCAGAAATTGAACTTATATCAGGGCGATACATGGGTCAATATCCTCGAGAACGACAATTTGTCGTTACTGCACTTTTTCACCGCCTTTAAGGGGGATGCAGTCGCATGCTATACAAACTATCGAGATAGCTTAGAGGACCATACGAATCAGCTTGATGCGGTGGATGCGAAAGTCGTGTTTTTGGAGGCGGAGTTGCTGGTTACTCACTACGAGATGCTGCGCAGCAGGCAAGTGACTATTGTAAGTATGGACAGGCCGCCTCAAGAGATGCCTGGCGTGCATTACTTTTGGGATTTACTTGAAGGCGTTAGCGACAGTAATCCTGATATCAGCCATGACGATCGAGAAGATTTGAAGGTAATGAGATTTACCGGCGGAACAACTGGAAAAGGTAAGTGTGTCAAGTACTCAATAGATAACTGGTTGATGTGCAAAGACTTGTTCTTTTCAATGCCAGATCCAGCATGGTCGCCAGATGCAAGGTTTTTGCACTTGGCACCAATTAGTCACGGTAGCGGGATGTTATTTCTACCGACGCTATTTAAGGGCGCTTGTAACGTCACAATGAACGTACCCGACCTTAATGCGTGGTGCGCCAACATAGAGAAAGAAAAAATCACCATGACAATGATGGTGCCCGTCTTACTCTATCGGTTGCTGGCTATGGAAGCAGACGCGCTTAAAGGTTTGAGCTTCCTTGAAACCGTATTCTACGGCGCGGCACCCATGAATCCGAGTAAGTTGAGAGAGCTTCAGGCCGCATTGGGTAATATCTTTATCCAAATTTACGGAGCCACCGAGCATGTGGGGGTCGCACTATCCATGAGTAAAAGCGATCACCTTTTGGGTCAGGACTCTGGCGATGACTCCCATCTGGCCTCAGCTGGTCGCCCAGTGGCGGGCGTTGAGGTCTGCGTTGTGGATGATGATGGACAGCCGGTTTTACCCGGTGAGATCGGTGAAATCTGGCTGCGATCTCGTGCTATCTGTTTGGGATATTTTAATAACCCAGAGCAGACTGCGTCAGAGTTTCAAGATGGTTTTTGGAAGTCAGGTGACCTAGGCAAGGTTGATACTAATGGCTTCGTCTCGATAGTCGATCGTAAGAAAGACATGATTATCAGTGGCGGTTTCAATGTCTATGCCACCGAAGTCGAGTCAGCAATTGCATCGCATCCCGCCGTGTTTATGAGTGCTGTTATAGGTGTTCCTAGTGATGAGTGGGGCGAGGCTGTCCATGCGGAAGTAATGTTAAAAGAACAGCAGACTGTAAGCTCTGAAGAGCTTATGGCGCATGTTCGCCAATCGCTGGGAGGATATAAAACGCCAAAGACGATGAAATTTGTTTCAGAGCTACCTTTAAGCGCGGTGGGTAAAGTTTTGAGGCGTAAAGTGCGTGATGATTACTGGAAGGACTCAACTAGAAAGGTTGGCTGAAGAGCGACTATTAACGACGCAGCTATAGGCTGTTAGTAATTTTATCGTGTTGCTGCAGAAATATGTTATCTGCTGATATTTTGACGTTCAAAGAACGTCACTCAGCACATAAGAATTGACGAGATTCGCAGTGATTTTTCACCCTATCGTTCGGTGTTGGCGAGAAGGGAACGGGCATATGAATTTATTTAAATGATTGAGGTGAGTATGGAATCCGCATTGAAATATGAAACACGGGGGCCCGTAGCGTGGCTAACTATGAATCGCCCGCAGGCAATGAATTCTATCTCTTTGGAAATGACGTCCCTGTATGAAAAATACTTACCTGAAATAGCGGCTGATGATTCCATTCGGGTGCTAGTGTTAACAGGGGCCGGTCGTGCTTTTTGTGCGGGCGCAGATTTAAAGGAAGTGTTGGCTAGTGGCTCCTTGCCGCCAGGGGATGCTGATTTTCTCGAGCGCATCTGTGCGGTTTTCGATGTGCTACGCAATTTCCCTAAACCAGTTATTGCCTCGCTAAATGGCATCACGATGGCAGGTGGCTTAGAGGCCGCGATGTGTGCTGATATCGTTATTGCCGATGAAGACGCCAAAATAGGTGATGTGCATGCGAATTTTGGTGTGTATCCGGGGGCTGGTGGTGCATCAATTTTACCGCGTTTGGTTCCGCTAAATATCGCAAAATATTTACTCCTTACCGGAAAAACCTTATCGGCGATTGAAATGAAAGGCTACGGATTTGTCAATGAAGTTGTCTCCGCTGATCAATTGATAGATGCCACACAGAAGCTGGCGGAGGGTATTGCCCAAAAAAGCCCAATAGCTCTACAGCGTATGAAGATCGTTGCCAATGCCACACAGGGTGAAAGCCGCGATGTCGCACTGCAGCATGAGCAGGTGATGTTGCGCCGGCATATGCGCTCATATGATATGGCAGAAGGGCTGCAAGCGTTTGCAGAAAAGCGTCAACCTGACTTTAAAGGTCGATAAAACCATTAGGAATTCACAATGAGTAATATTTATATTGTTGGGGTAGGCATGACACCCCTTGGGCGTCATATCGACAGAAGTCTAGACAGCCTAACTGGAGAGGCTCTTGATGCCGCGTTAAAGGATGCTGGCTGCAAT
Source organism: uncultured Zhongshania sp. (assembly GCF_963975605.1). Classification (NCBI taxonomy): domain Bacteria; kingdom Pseudomonadati; phylum Pseudomonadota; class Gammaproteobacteria; order Cellvibrionales; family Spongiibacteraceae; genus Zhongshania; species uncultured Zhongshania sp. The sequence continues at coordinate 119,431 of NZ_CAXBHN010000001.1, forward strand.
AAATCGGATATTGAAACGGCCTTTTTCTCAGGCACTACTCAGGGACATCTGCAGGGGCAGACGTTTGTGCCGGGGCAGATTGTTTTGAGTAAAAACGGTCTTGAAGGTATCCCTATTTTTAACATAGAAAATGCCTGCGCCTCCGGCAGTTCAGGGTTTCACCTAGCAGTCCAGATGTTGCGTGCCGGAAGTTGCGACGTTGCCTTGGCCATCGGCGCGGAGAAAATGAACATCCCAGATAAACAGAGAATGTTTTCGGTGTTCGATGGTGGATGGGACATCACCGACCCGGCTAAAAATTTACAGGACTTGTTGGTGCCTGCGCAGGGATTTGATGTGCCAGAAGGTCACGAGTCGGAACGTCCTTACAGTGTGTTTATGTCGGTTTACGCCGCTTTTTGCCGACACCATATGAAGGAATTCGGCACTACGCAGCGTCAAATCGCTGCGGTTAGTGCGAAAAATCATCAGCATTCAGTACACAATGAGCTTGCACAGTTTCGTACTCCCTATTCGATAGATGAAGTACTGCAGGCTCCGCCTATAACGTATCCGCTAACGCTGCCGATGTGTGCTCCGATTTCCGACGGCGCGGCGGCTATGATCGTGTGTAACGAAGAAGGCCTGAAGCGTATCGGAGCCGATCGGAAGCGAGCGATTAAAGTGCTGGCCACCGTGATCCGCAGTGCGACGGGACGACCTGCCGAAAGCCGTGAATTGCACTGTGAGCGCCTTGCTGCAGACCAGGCCTACGAGATTGCTGGCTTGGGGCCAAAGGATATGGATGTTGCGGAAGTCCATGATGCGACTGCCATGGGAGAAATCATACACGCTGAGAACCTAGGTCTGGTTGGTTTCGGTGAGGCTGGACCGGCAGCGGAACGCGGTGAGTTTAGCATTGGTGGACGAATTCCCATTAACACCTCGGGCGGTTTGGAGTCGAAGGGCCATCCAATCGGCGCCTCCGGTATAGGCCAGATCTATGAGCTTGTGACTCAACTCCGTGGTGAGGCGGGTAAGCGACAAGTTGATGGCGCGCGCTTGGCAGTCCATGAGAACAGTGGTGGCTTGAATGGTATTGAAGAGGCCGTGGTCGCCGTAAATATATTTTCGAATGAATTAGGACTTTGATATGAGTTTTCAAATGACAGAAGAGCAGCGGGCTGCTACCGACGGGCTGAGGAAGCTTCTTGATAATGTGATTGAACCGGAATTTCTTGCTCACGGTGAAGGCTTTATTCCCAGAGAGAAAATGTCAGGCTGGATGAAGCAGCTGACGGAGTTCGGATTGATTAATGCGCCCCATCCGGAAGAGCATGGGGGCTTAGGTCTGGACTGGGTTACGCATCTACGCTTGTTTGAAGAAGTCGCTTATACATCGATGGATATTGCCATTCCGATTGTCATCAACATCGTCGGCGCGGATCTATTAATTCAGGGAGCTTCACAGCATTTGAGGGACAAGTATCTTCCCGGTCTTATGAACGGAGATCTTTTCATTAGCATGGGGATCTCTGAGCCGGATGTGGGTTCCGATGTGGCTGCTGTGAGCACCAAGGCGGTGCGAGATGGTGATCACTGGGTCATTAATGGTGAGAAGACTTGGATTTCAAATGGTGAATACTCTGATGTCTTTATCTGCACCTGTAAGACGGGGCCTGGAGAATTAACGCATATTCTTATCGATCGTGAAGAGCATGGGTACGAGGTACGTGGCATACCCAAAATGGCTTTGAACGGACAATCTACGGCGCAGATATTTTTAACCGACGTACGGGTCCCCGTGGAGAATGTAATCGGTGAAGTTGGCGGGGGGCTAAAAAACACACTAGTTACCTTCGAACGCGCTCGTTGTCATATGGCGGCGTGGGGCTACTCAATTGGGCGTCGCGCAATGGATGAGGCGATTAAATACAGTCAGGAACGCACGCAACACGGCAAGCCAATAGCAGGTCATCAGCTGGTAGCTGAAAAGATAGCAGTCATGGCTACAAAAATTGACGCAGCACGCCTGCTTGCTCTACGAGCCGCAGATATGATTGATAAGGGAATTCGATGCGACAAAGAATGTGCGATGGCCAAATGGTTTGGAACCGAAATTGGTTTGGAAGCGGCGAGAGATGCATTGCAAATACATGCTGGAAACGGGGTTACTAAGGAATTTATTGTCGAACGTTTACTGCGCGAAGCGATAATAGGACCGATTCCCGATGGGACTACTGAAATTCAAAAATTGATCGTCGCGCGTGCGTTGACGGGAATCCAAGCCTTTCGTTAAAAGCGGAAATATTTAGCCCATTTGCAATTTTATGGATAGAGAATAGATATGAATTTACAGGATAAAGTAATCGTAATTACCGGTGGCGCATCGGGCTTGGGTCAGGCGACCGCCAAATATATGGTAAGGGAAAAGGGGGCGAAAGTTGCTCTGTTTGACAAAAATGTTGAGGCCGGTTTGGTTACAGTCGCAGATCTGGGTGAAGATAATGCCGTTTTCTGTGAGACGGATGTCACGGACGAAAGCAGTATTGATACTTCCATTGCTGCTGTTATGGAAAAATTTGGTGCCATTCACGTTGATATCAATGCGGCGGGAATTCCCTTGCCATGCAAAATATTAGATAGAGAAGGCCGAGCGTCAGGCTTGAAGAAATTTGCAACCGTTATCCAGGTAAACCTGTCTGGCGTATTTAATGTGATGGCTAAGTGCGCTGAACAAATGGCGAAAAACCTACCTGACAGCAATGGCGAACGCGGTGTTGTTATTAATATATCGTCGGGGGCTGCATTTGAAGGGCAGGTAGGGCAATCGGCGTATTCCGGGTCGAAAGCAGGCATCAACGGTATGAATATACCCGCAGCGAGGGAGCTTGGGCCAATAGGGATTCGCGTAAACTCTATAGCGCCAGGACTGTTTGGTACGCCGATGGTTAAGTCACTAGATGAAAAAGTTCAGCAGTCATTGATAGATATGGTTGAGGCGCCAAAGCGTATGGGGGATATGGACGAGTTTGCACACACATGTGCTTATCTTGCGGAAAATTCCTATGTGAACGGCCGCTGTCTACGTCTTGATGCTGCAACAATTTTACAGGCGAGATAGCACCCTAAAATGACAGGAATAAAAATAGTTACCTAAGTCGTCAGTTTTTGGAGGTTTTTGTGCCGGTAAAATCGCATCTTATTCAATATCACATCGCTGCGCCCCAGACAGAGGCGCAACGGGTTTATAGTTTGCAACGCAAAGCCTATATAGACGATCCTTACCCCTCCTATGAGCAGCGTTTGAAAAATATCGCTGCCTTACAATCTTTGCTCTCTGAAAATGAACAGGCAATTATTGAAGCTGTTGCATTGGACTATGGCCATCGTCCATGGGGGGAGACGACGTTAGTTGAATTGTTTGGCTCTCACTCTGGGCTTCGTGAAATTAAAAAACATTTAAAAACATGGATGAAACCACTGCGACGTAAAGTGACGTTATTCTATGGCGGAAAAAATCGCGTTATCCCTCAGCCAAAAGGAGTGGTGGGCGTGATAGTGCCGTGGAATTACCCTGTTTTTATGACAATAACCCAGGTGGCTATTTCGATGGCTGCTGGAAATCGAACGGTCGTAAAGATGGCGGAAAATTCTAGCCATTTACGCGATTTGTTGCATCGGCTAGTCAAAGAGAAATTTGATGAAGCTGTCTTTGCTATCGTGCCGGATGCTAAAGGCAGTGATTTTTCCAGCTTACCCTTTGATCATATGTTGTTTACCGGTTCTCCGGCTACGGGTAAAGCTGTGATGGCCGCTGCTGCGCAGAATCTGTGTTCGGTCACGCTAGAACTCGGCGGTAAGTCTCCGACTATTGTATGCGATGATTTTGAATTGGAAAAAGCGGCGCAGCGTATTGCCCAATACAAGTATATGAATGCGGGGCAAACATGCTTGGCCCCCGATTATGTTTTTGTGCCGCGCGATAAATTGGATCGATTTGTCGCCTTGGTTCGGCAAGCCGCTAATCAATATTTCCCTGATGTAAAAGACCCTGAGGGTTATACATCGATTATTGATGCAGACTCTTACCAACGTCTTAGACGTTGGTTGGAGGAAGTAAAGAATCAAGGGGCTTCGGTAATCAATTTGATGAGCGAAGACAGTTTCGATGACGTTAATCGAAAATTTCCACCGCATATTGTGATTGACCCGAGTGAAGACTCTGAGCTGCTAAAAACGGAAATATTTGGTCCTGTTTTACCCGTCATTCCCTACGATAATCTTGATGAAGTACTGCGATATATCGCTATTAGGGACAGGCCTCTGGCACTGTACTTGTTCAGTCATGATAAAAAAATACAGGAGCATGTGGTCTATTCGTCAATTTCCGGTGGAGTGACAATTAATAACTGTGTGGTGCACTGCTTTCAGCATGACCTCCCCTTCGGTGGAGCAGGGGCATCCGGCATGGGTCAGTATCACGGGTATGAGGGGTTTGCTGAGTTCAGCAAAATGCGCCCCGTTTTTAAATATCCCAGTTATATAAGCAGCGCCATACTGTCTGGGCCCTATACCTCCAAGCATAAGTTGCTATACCGCTGCCTAAACTGGTTGGGTTTGTAGGGCGACAATGGGCTTGGACACTAATGTGAAATGTCGAGCCTAAAAATTCTAATAAATAGCTGGTCAGATATAGGGCCGCCGGAGTTGTTTAATAATGATTACATACGCCAATATCTTTAAGCTTGTTATCATCGCAAGCCTGCTAGTTGCCTGCACCTCAAAGTCGACTGATTCTAATATCGAAAAGGATAACGCTTCTGCCCGACTGGTGAATGCGGCGAGTGAACCACAGAATTGGCTAACGCATGGCAGAACCTATGACGAGCAGCGCCATTCTCCGCTTGATCAAATTAACACGGCGAATGTGAGCGACCTTGGTCTTACCTGGTCCTTTGATATGACTACTAAGCGTGGTGTTGAGGCGACGCCGATTGTTGTTGATGGTGTTATGTACGTCACTGGCTCTTGGTCGATTGTTTATGCCTTAGATGCGAAGACCGGCAAGCTATTATGGGATTACGACCCAAAGGTTGATCGAGCAACAGCGGTTAAGGCCTGCTGCGACGTGGTTAATCGTGGTGTTGCCTATTATGGCGGGAAAATATATTTAGGTACTATTGATGGTCGTCTTGTGGCATTAGATGGCGCTTCGGGAGAAACAGTCTGGGACGTTATGACGGTTGACCCGACAAAGTCATATACGATTACCGGTGCGCCGCGTGTAATAAAAGGCAAAGTTGTCATTGGTAATGGCGGTGCTGAAATGGGAGTCCGTGGCTACGTTTCGGCCTATGATGCAATCACCGGTGAGATGCACTGGCGCTTTTATACCGTACCCGGTAATCCAGTAGACGGGTTCGAAAATGATGCTATGAAGATGGCAGCCGCCACGTGGAATGGCGAGTGGTGGAAGTGGGGTGGCGGTGGCACTGTCTGGGACAGCATGGCCTATGACCCTGAATTTGACCTGCTTTACATTGGCGTAGGCAACGGCTCCCCGTGGAATCACAAGCTCAGAAGTAATGGAGAAGGTGATAACCTATTTTTGGCTTCGATCGTCGCAATAAGGCCCGATACCGGCGAGTATGTATGGCACTATCAAACTACGCCAGGCGAAAGCTGGGATTACACGGCCACTCAACACATCATGCTTGCGGACCTTACTATTGAAGGCAAGCTTCGAAAAGTGCTGATGCAGGCGCCGAAAAATGGCTTCTTCTACGTAATTGATCGAAAAACTGGCGAGCTGATATCAGCGAACAATTACGTCGATATCAATTGGGCAAGTCATGTCGATATGAAAACCGGCCGCCCAGTAGAGCTACCCGGCGTTCGTGATTTCTCAGAGCCAAAAGTCATCACTCCCGGTTCTGGTGGCGGACATAACTGGCACCCTATGTCCTATGAACCCGAAACAGGGCTTGTATACATTCCTGCACAGAACTTTCTAGCGTCCTACCTTGATCCGCAGGACCCGTCTGACAAACAGTACAAGCCTGGCACCTCAAATTTGGGCGTTGACATGATGGGGCTTGCCGCTCCCGATCAACCGGGAATTCGGCCGGCAATGCGTAAAATGTTCAATAGCTTTATATTGGCATGGGACCCAATAACGCAAAAATCCGTTTGGCAATTTGACCATAAAGACGTAGGGGCCAGCGGTATGGTGACTACTGCTGGAGGGCTGTTGTTCCAAGCGAACCCACAAGGTTATCTTACGGCTTACAACAGCCGTACCGGCGAGAAACTGTGGTCCCAGTGGCTACAGACGAATGCAATGGCAGCCCCGATTAGCTATCAGATTGATGGAGAGCAATATATTGCGATAGCGGCAGGTTGGGGCGGAGGTTATGCGACGATATTAGGGGGGCTGACCGGCCAATACGGATTGAAAAACCGTTCTCGTGTCCTCGTGTATAAACTGGGGGGCACGTCAAAACTACCTGCGGTTGAGAAATCTAATGCAGCAATTCCCCCACCGGCTGAAGCAGTTACGGCAGATGAGACTGTGCTGAATCAAGGCATGCTCCTGTACCACCGCAATTGCCAGCTATGTCATGGTGATAGAGCGGTCAGTGGCGGTGTTATACCCGACCTGCGTAGGTCTAGCAAAGCAGTCCACGATATGTGGCCAGGTATAGTGATCGGGGGCGCCTTGCAGGATGGAGGTATGGTGGGCTTTAGCAACATTTTAGATATGAAGGATGCCGAGGCGATTCGTCAGTATATCTTGCAGGAAGCGGCGAAAGCTTATGCGGCGCAGAATACGCCAGAGACAAACTGAGATTCTATTGCGCCAATGTTGCCGCAATGGAAGTATGGTGAAAAAGTTTTGTCAGTGGATATTGGCGGCGGTTTACTTGAGTGTATTCCGCTACTCATTGATTAAGCGTAGCTAGGTATTAGCTATCCTGAATTTTATTGGAAAGTATTTCGTTCTGGAATTCTTTAGGGGTTTTCCCTGTCCAGCGTTTGAAGCTATGAATGAAGGCTGTTAAATCACTATAGCCCAACTTGTTTGCTAAATTTGTAATATTCATGCTTGGGTTTGCCAGCTGCGTGCGGGAATAATCAATTCGGCATTGCATCAATATTTTCCGATAACTAGTGTCTTCCTTGGCAAGTGAAAAACGAAGCTGGCGTTCTGATATATGTAGTTGCATAGCCAGTTCACGAAGATTTGGCGGACTGTCAATTTGAGCCATTAATTCCTGACGGATTTCTTCCGACCTGGCGCGTGATAACTGGTTGATGCGCAGCTGTTCTTCATATTCGTCTCGATAGCTATTGAAAGAGAGTGGGTCGGCGAGCGGGTTGGGGGTATTAAGTAATTTCTCAGAAAGCGTAACGCTATATTTGTCAGCGCCAACTATCGGTGTCACTCCAAAATGTTTGCTGAAAGTAGAAATATACTCATCGACGCAATATTTCAGTGAGACGCTCTGAAAGTTTCTGCTACTCCCAGTAATCAGTGACAGGTCTGTATTCAACGCCGAGAAGGCGCCGGTAGCGAGAAATGTACTGGCGTGATCAGGAAGAGCGACCCGATATGACAGAGAAAAAACCCCACTCCCTTCTGTGTCATTAAAATTTACTGCTAGCAGTGGCACTTGTAAGTGCAGATACCGGCGAAGGAAATGTAGACTATCTCGTATCGTGGGGGCGAATTTCATGGGGATTACTAGTGGGGCGTAAGCCGTCATTGGGATATTCGAGCCTGCTTGGTAAGCCAATTCGTGCCCCGTAGGTAGCTCAGACATGATTTGGAGAATCTCCGCGAGCTCTTCATGTTGCCCTTCGAACGGGTTGCTCCCTATGGTTTGCAATAACGCCTCAAGCCGCTCCAGCGTTAGCGAGTTTGAAGTGTTTGATTCAACCAGCATTTCTTGAAAATACTTCCAGAAAGTGGGTTTCGGCTGCGACATTGTATTTGCCTAAGGCTTGATAATTGGGAAGAAGGCCAATTTCACAGGCCTTATGAGCATCAACATTACATCGGGTGCTATTGTCGCCCCAAATTGTCACTTTCAACAGCTTTTTGTTTGTTTCGATCATTCTTTTACATTTGATTACTATCTAGAATTGACGTCATTCCTTATACAACAGACAGGAAACCTCTAGGAAAATGATAATGAATAATAAGTTGACGGATGTTTCACCCACGGTGTCGCAAACGCCATTTGATATCCCTATAAGAAAAGACTTACGTTGGGATTTCTCCAATGTCCCGGTGGATTTTGTGAAGGGTCGTAGTCCATTGATTGGTTATTTCTGGGGCGCGTTCTCCATGGCTGCACCACCAGTTGAAAGTTTTTTTATAAAGGCGCTGCTACCTACTTTAGAAACTATCGAGAATGACGAAAAGCTACTCCAAGATTGCCGTGACATGATTAAGCAGGAGGCACAGCATTCATCGGTGCATCGTAAGCTAAATCAGCAGCTTGAGAAAAATGGCTACGACGTTGAGTCAGTCACCAAAATTTACGATAAAGTCATAGCAAAAGTGACCGAGGGGTTAACAGCCGTAGATATGATGGGCGTAGCGGCGGCCGGTGAGCATTCACTTTATTCCTTTGCACAAGTTTGGCATGAAAATCCGGAGTTTAATGATGACATGCATGAGCAAGCGGCGAGGGTGTTCCACTGGCACTTTCTAGAAGAAGCAGAGCACGGCGCTGTTAGCCATGACCAGTATCTCTATTTTGGGAAGAATAACTATTGGCACAGATTGAAAATGGCCTTTCGTTCTCGCCATTTGTTTTTTATGTTTGATGACGCAGTAGATGTCATTGCTGAAGGTTTAGGTTACAAGCCGACTCTGAGAGATCGCTGGGATCTGTTTTATTATAAATGGTTCAAACCCGGAATTTTTCGCATGTTAGCGTTTCGATTTATGGAATATCTGTCGCCTCGGTATTCACTGACCTTCGATCATGACGATATTCAGACAATGAAGCGTTGGAACGATAATTTATACGCCAGCCAGCCGCCGGAAGCTTGATGCTGCTTAGTTGGTAGGTCTCTGGTTTTACTTGGTTGTTAGCATGGGCGCTTCTGTTCTAAGGAGGCGCCATAGCGACAACATGGGTGTATGGCGCCTTACCTAATAATCCGCATTTGCAGTCATATTTATGTCTGAAAATCTCCAGATCATACGGTTGTATCACCGCGCTAACAGTGAGCTGTGAGCATTCAAGGAATGGAAGCAGCTGCGTCGGAAGTATACGCATGCACATTTATCATTCGGTGCAATTCGTATAGTCAATTACTCGACGAGAACCTTGGGATCCGCTTCTAATAAGTAAGCGGCCGGTAAACACACCTTCCATCGTTTTCCAGAGCCGGTAGCCTTGGTGTCCACTAAAAGTTAAGTGGACACCTATCATGGACAGCCAAGGATTACTCCCACCCCCAGTTAAACGTCGCCGACGGGAGAAAATTCTCGAGAAAAAGACATCGAACAGGCTCGATTTTCTATTCGAGGGGATTTGTCTGAAAAACTAACCCTAGATGCGAGCTACTACCATTTAGACTACTTTATTGGTGCGTTTGTGGGAGATGAAATTCACAAATATCCTGCCATATTACGACCATTAGGGGATACATTAACGCCAAATTTCGAGGCTAATCTTGATAGAAAAAATGCCAACTCTGGGCAAAATGAGTCGATAGGTAAAGGCTATGTCGCACCGATAAAGTTAACCTATGAAGAGTGGGATCACACATTTAACTATGTGTTAGGTCTAGTGGCGTTGGACGATTCTATTAAGGCGGACGTTGAAGGTCAGTCTGCTGAAGTGGCGACGTTATTATTAGATCAGGAGTTCTCTCAGATTAGTCACGAGCTGCGCATGGTATCGCCGCCAGGAAAGTTTCAGTACGTGGTAGGGGCGTTTTATCTTGAAACGGATCTTGAGGCCAATATTAATGTGCCTATTCATGGTGGCTTTTTGCCATTCGTTGAAGTTCTAGGGATCTCTCTCGATGACTTGGGGTTGGGTGGGATTCTTGGTTCTGTCACAGATCTAGCCTTAAATCAGAGCGGCGGTGCAATATCAAATTTGTATGGAAAGTTTTCGGTAGATGTCGAGTCGTACGGTATATTTAGTCAGGCAGAGTGGAGTATTACCGATACCATTTTGTTAACCATGGGGTTGCGCTACTCCTCCGACACAAAGGATGGCACGGCACTAGTGACTGATACCGGCCCACTTCCTGTTTGGGGGGCACTGCTACAGGGCGGTTATACGGCGGAAGAAACGTTGAGCTATAAAGATTTCTCGCCCAAGGTGTCATTAAGCTGGGAGCCCACAGATAATATTACCGCCTATGCGACATATGCGCAGGGGTATCGAGCCGGGAGCTTTAATGTTGCGGCCTTTAGTAAAGATAAATATGTTTTTGACGCGGAAACCTCGGATACCTACGAAGCCGGTATCAAAACATCATTGTTTGATGGCCTTGCGCGTGTGAATTTAGGTGCCTTTTTTACAAACTACGGTGGTTATCAGCTAGCGACACTAACCGGCGTTACCTACACGCAAAGTAATGCGAAAGAGGTTGAGACCAAAGGCGTGGAAGCTGACTTCATGGTTTTGCTCGCCGAAGGCCTTATGGTTAACGGTAACGTTGGCTACAATGAAACCTTGTTCGTCGACTTTCAAGATGCAGCATGTCCCGCTGAAGCCCCTACCGAAGCAGGGTACCAACTTGAAGGCTTGATCACGTTGCCTCCTTCTCCAAAGTGCGATTTGTCGGGGCGGGGCCTTCATAGAGCACCGAGATTGACGGGAAGTATTGGTGTTAGTTACGAGGCGCAGCTTTTTACCTTACCTCTCGTCGGGTTTGTATCGGCTGATGCGAATTTCAAAGATGCCGAGTATATGGATGCCGATTTAGACCCCGACGATTATCAGGAAGCGTATTGGTTGTACAACGCAAGGATTGGCCTAAAGTCGATTTCAGACTCATGGCGCATTGAGGTGCATGCGAAGAATATTTCTGATGAGCTAGTCAAAACCTTCAGCGGTGACTTACCTTTGCAACCAGGCGCGCACTGGGCTCTGACTAATCCACCACGAACTATTCATGCGACATTTAGGGTGAGCTTTTAAGTACATTGAAATATGCGTGCTACCGGCCTTGCTGTTACAAACGCGGCAAGGCTGGTGATTTTGGAGGCGCCACCCTAGTGTTATTGTATTTTGCCCATGCTGGCCTGACTAGATTGTCCTCGTAACAATTATTTTCCCTTGATAGATTGACTGACCACTACACCCCGCTCGACAACCTTGTAGTGGCATAGTGAATTTGGCCGCCTGACTAAAGGTGATATGGGCGTTGAGCCTGCATAAAAACCTACGCCCTTCGTCGGATATATATTTTTGACCGTCTGCTTATTACCAAAAAGCGACGGCCACCGTCTCTTGCAGTAATCTCTCCAGGTTTCTGGGAAGCTAGTGAAAACCACTGCAATGCTTTAAGCCTCTCATTGCAGTGCGATTTCCAGGGTTTGGAATCAGTTTCCCCACGTTCGTTTAATGCCTTGAAAATAGACCCCTGTTTTTTAGAATGAGTACGAAGCAGTGGTAATGCCCCCCGAAAAGTGTTTCTATTAAAATGTTGCTATATTATCTTTATAACCTAATGATAAATATAACATTATAATTTTATGGCAATAGAAACGTCTATTCCATATCGTTATAACTTCCTCTGCATGTTTGCTATGGTGCAGCGGCGCGAGATGACGCTGCCGCGGAATTGGTTTTTAACGATGACATGATGGGAGTTCGGGTAAGCGCGTTGCTATGGCGCTAGAGTGCTGGCATTTAAAATTGCCTTGCTTAAGCTGTCCGCCGTTTGCGGCCCGGTTAAGCTCGCCTTCAAGCTGCCCTTGGGGCCGATTAGCAAGGTCGTTGGCAGCACTCGAGGGCGCGGTATTGCTAACTGCGGGGCGGGGTCAATCAGCATGGATTCAAATTTAATACCCATTTCGTCAACGGCTGCCTGTAGGGCCTCGCCACTTAAATTATCATAGTTGACGCCATAGATTTTGACGTCGCTGCGCGCTGCGCCGAAGTCGTTTAGGGCTGGGATTTCTTCGCGACAGGGACCACACCACGTTGCCCAGTAATTGACTATTAGCCATTTATCTTGAGCGAAATTGCCGTTGCTGCCAGATAAGGTTTGGAAATCCGGTTTGCTACAGCCAGCTAGTCCTAAAAATAATAAGCAGATTAAAGCCAGTGATGTCGAAGTTTTCATTAAATGCTCAATGACGGTTCGAGTTGGTATCGGGCGTGTATAATACCCGCCATAAATTTGTGATTACTATTTTAGATCGAGAGTGATATGTCTGAGTATACCATTTACCACAATCCGCGCTGCTCCAAATCTAGGCAAACCCTTCAGCTAATGACGGATAATGGTGTTGAGCCCGAGGTTGTTTTGTATCTTGATACGCCTCCGACCGCAGCTCAGCTCAAGAAAATATTAGCCAAGTTAGAAATAAGTGCTCGGCAACTGTTGCGCAAGGGTGAGACCGCATATAAAGAGGGTGGTTTGGCTGATACCGGCTTGTCTGAGTCGAAACTGATTGCCGCGATGCTTGCAGAGCCTAAATTAATAGAGCGGCCAATCGTTGTAAAAGGCGATAAAGCGGTATTGGGTCGTCCTCCTGAAAACGTATTGGCACTCATGTCTGAATGAGAAGTCCTGTTTAGTTTGGAATGTAATTTATGACTTTATTAAAAGGACGTCTTTTGTGAGCGAAGCTTACGTATTGGTGCTGTATTACAGCCGTCACGGCGCAACAGAAAAGCTCGCCCAGCATATTGCCCGCGGTGTGGAGCAGGCCGGTGTTGAAGCGCGACTGCGCACTGTGCCGGCCGTGTCGGCTGTGTGTGAGGCGACAGCTGATGACATTCCTGAAAACGGTGCCCTGTATGCAACTGAGGATGATTTACGTCACTGTGCAGGTTTAGTGATGGGCAGTCCGACTCGATTCGGAAATATGGCCGCGCCGCTTAAATATTTTTTAGATGGTACATCGGGCCTGTGGATGAGCGGCGCCTTAATCGGCAAGCCAGCCGCGTTATTTACCTCTAGCGCCAGTTTGCACGGCGGACAAGAAAGCACCCTGTTGACGATGATGATGCCCTTATTGCATCACGGCATGTTAATTACCGGCATTCCCTACAGTGAGGCCGCCTTGAGTGCCACCCAAAGCGGCGGTACGCCCTATGGTGCGTCGCATGTGGCTGGACAAAATGGACGCCCAGTCGATGAAACAGAACTTGAATTGGCGGCGGCGCTGGGTAAGCGCGTTGCTATTTTAAGTAAACAATTGCAACACTGAGGTGCTCATGACGGCATTAGAAAAACGCGCTGCTTTTGCGGGAGCGCTGATGAAGATAAGTTACATTGGCTTTTTAATTACGCTGACTCTTGGGACTTGGGTGTGGGTTCAAGAGGGCCGCCAACCAAGTATTACTATTTGGGTTATTCGTGTTGCACCGATGCTTATGTTTGCGCCGGGTATTTTTAAGGCGCAATTGCGTGCAATTGCCTGGATGTGCTTTGCCAGCTTGTTGTACTTTGTGATGGCGGTGACTGAGGCTTTCTCATCCTTGGCTATTTGGTTTAATTATATTGAATTGGGCATGGTGGTAGTGCTGTTCTGCAGTGCGACAGTGTTTATTCGCTGGCAGGCGCAAATGCTGCGCGAAAGTGCAGCGCAGGAGAGTGAGCCGGTATGAGTGATAATAAAAAACGAGGATTTTTCTCTAGGCTTGGCGGCTTTATTGACGGCGCCAGACGTTGGACCTTGAATATCATTTTTCTGGTGATTGTTGTCGCAATTGCGACGGCCCTTTTTACGTCGGTAAAAGATGTCACGGTACCCGATGGCGCGGTCTTGGTGCTTGCTCCGGAAGGTGTTGTCGTCGACCAATTATCTGCGGTTGATGCATTAACTCAGCTCAGTGCTCAGGGCTTACCGAGAGAAACGCTGCTGGCAGATTTAATCGAAACGGTTTCGCTGGCGGCGGATGATCCGCGTATCGAGGTTTTGCTTTTGCACCTCGACGAGCTGGATCATATCGGCATGAGTAAGACCTTGGAACTGGCCGAAGCAATAAAGGTATTTCGTCAAAGCGGCAAAACCATCGTTGCCAGTGCGAATCACTACAATCAAGATCAGTATCTATTGGCGAGTTTTGCCGACCAGATTTTTGTTCACAATATGGGCGGCGTCGGTATTGAGGGTTTTGCGGTCATTCGCAATTACTTCCGCGAGGCGATTGAAAAATTAAAAATACGCTTCCATGTATTTAAAGTTGGCAATTTTAAGTCTGCGGTCGAGCCGCTGTTGCGCGATGATATGTCTGACGCGGCCAAAGAAGCGAACAGGGCGTGGCTTGATCAACTTTGGACTTTGTATCGAGACACTATTGTTGAGCGGCGCGGTATTAGTGTCAGCAAGTTTGATTATTACGTGAATCACATCGATAAGGTGATGGCTGAGGTCGGTGGAGATGCTGCGCAGGCCGCTTTAGATTACAGATTCGTAGACGGTATTATTAGCCGGCCAATGTTGCGAGAAATGCTCATTGAGCGTGTTGGTGAAAACAAAGACGGCAGTTTTAAGCAAAGTTATTATCGCGATTATCTCATGTTGAATCGCAGCCTCTTAGTTGAGGTGAAGGAGTCAGTAGGGATTATTGTTGCCAGCGGCAATATTGTCGATGGTGAGCAACCCACTGGCACCATCGGTGGTGATAGCCTGGCACAGTTAATTCGCAAGGCGCGTCGCGACGATGATATTAAAGCGCTAGTGCTGCGTATCGACAGCGGCGGCGGTTCGGCCTTTGCCTCAGAAGTTATTCGCGCGGAGCTGCAAAAACTGCAAGAAGCCGGTAAACCTCTAGTTGTCTCAATGGGCAGCATGGCGGCCTCGGGTGGATACTGGATCGCAGCAAGTGCCGACGAAATTTGGGCGACACCGGCAACCCTGACAGGATCAATCGGTATCTTTGGCGCCTTTCCAACGGTAGACAATTTGTTGCAGGGTCTCGGTGTTAGTACCGACGGTGTGGGCACGACGGCAGTGGCGGGTAAATTGCGCCCTGATTTGCCACTAGATCCTATCTTGGCGAGCGCCATTCAATCTGGTGTTGAATACGGCTATCGCCGTTTTATCACCATTGTTGCCGACGGCCGCAATAAGCTGGTTGAGCAAGTCGAACCCATTGCCGAAGGGCGAGTGTGGAGTGGCATAGATGCACATCAGCTTGGTTTGGTGGATAAACTGGGCGGCTTGCAGCAGGCGGTTGATTCTGCGGCAAACTTGGCTGGCATTAGCGCAGCTAATTCGCGGCTGCTGACCTTGCCGCTCAGTCCTGAAGAAGAACTGATGCGCATGATACTTGGCTCCGGCATGGTGAAAAGCGCTTTTAGCGTGTCGTCACCGCTTATCTCTGTTCTCAATAGTGTCCTGCCAGCCTGGAACGACGTATTAAAGCTTCAAGATAGTCGCGGTGTTTACGCCTATTGCCTCATGTGCGTCGCGCCTTGACATCACAGTCGATTCCAAATTAATAAGCATTTGGGAGGTTGATCATAAACACATTCGTTTATGATCCCTTCGCTTAATAGGATAATGTTACGGCACACAATTCCGGGTAAACATTTCGGTAGGTAGCGTTGTGAGGCGAGAAGCCCTCTAAAAAATGCGGCAATTTACACCTAAGAACACGGGGCCATTCGCAGTGAATGACGTAAAACATATCAGCATCTATATCGATTGCCGTCCGCTTGATATCTACGAATTCGCCTCAAATCCAGAAAACTTACCGCGCTGGGCCGCGGGTTTGGCAACGTCTGATGTTATGTGGGACGGGACGACGTGGATTGCAGAAGCACCGTTTGGACGGGTAAGGTTGAGGTTTTCACCGTCGAATGGTCTCGGCGTCATGGATCACGACGTTGAACTTGAGTCCGGTGTAGTCGTTCACAACCCGATGCGAGTTGTGCCCAATGGCGATGGTGGCGAGTTGATTTTCACGCTAATTCGGCAAGCGAATATGACGGACCTAGAATTTCAAAATGACTGCGTTGCTGTTCAGGCAGATCTACATGCACTTAAAGTCATTCTCGAAAACATTTAGTTTGATTTTGATTACGCTATAAAAAAATCACTATTCTGGCGGGATTCCATTCCGTGATTCCTGGGTCTTCGGCGGTATGTTGCCGCAGACCTCGCTTAAGATTTCTACGCAAGCGTTGTAAAATGAGCAGGCTGTTGATGCTTTTGTGTCAGCTGTTGATTGTTTTTTGCGGGTATAATTGTCGCCACATTTCAAATCCGCCGTCCATGCTGTAAACCTCGGTAAAATCCTTTTCAACAAAATATTGCGCAGCGCTTTGGCTGCTATTGCCGTGATAACAATAAATGATGAGTGCCTGATCGGGGTCGGCTTGCTCAATAAATCGCTGCAAATTGTGGTTATCTAAATGATCCGCCTTGGGGATGTGGCTTGTGGCGAAGGATTGTTCGTCACGAATGTCGGCGAGCTGACAACCGGCCTCTATCATTGCGTGAGCATCTTGTGGTGAGATATGTTTGAATTCAGGCATGATCACTCTTTCCGCGCAGATTAAAGTGGGTATGGTACCGCGATGAAGCAAAAAACAGAACGCCACCGTCGTGAAGAGCATGGCTTTTCACTGCCGGCGCGACTTGCCAGTTTTCGTTATGCCTTCAACGGCTTGATGACAATGATCATTGAGCAGCGCAATGCGCAAATTCATTTGGTGGCGACAATTGCTGTGCTGGCCTTGGGGGTGTTGACCGGTTTGAATTCAGTAGAGTGGATTCTGTTGATGCTGGCAATTACCTTAGTTTGGATAGCTGAGGCTCTAAATACGGCACTTGAATATTTGGCTGATGCCGTCGTGCCAGAAACCCATGAGTTGGTGGGCAAGGCTAAAGATGTTGCCGCAGCGGGGGTGTTAATCGCTGCGGCGTTTTCGCTTATCGTTGCCCTGTGGGCGTTTTGGCCCTTCTAGTACTCCTTCAATATCATGTTGAAGGAGCACTAGTGACTATCGCCAATTAGTGATTTGGCTGACGACGGCCCGATAAGATGCTTAACGTCTTCTAGCACGATATAAAGACAGGGTATTAAGATTAGCGTAATCACGGTGGCGAAGATAATACCGAAACCCAGTGACACCGCCATGGGAATCACAAACTGCGCTTGCACACTGCTTTCTAACAGCATGGGTAATAAGCCGAAGAACGTAGTTAACGAGGTGAGCAGGATTGCCCTAAAGCGCAGGCAGCCAGAGTCGACCACTGCCTTGAGAATGTTTTCGCCACGGGCAATGGCGGAGTTTATAAAATCGACCATTATTAGGCTGTCGTTAACCACCACACCGGAAAGCGCAATGACTCCGAAGAAAGACATCATGCTAAACGACATATTCAACACGATGTGACCCACCACTGCGCCGATGATACCGAAGGGAATAACGCCCATGATGATAAGGGGTTGTAAATAGGAGCGCAGTGGAATGGCCAGTAGCGCATAAATGCCGAACAATGCCAGTACAAAGCCAATGGCTAAACTTTTCATTAGCACACCACTTTCTTCACTTTCTCCACTTAGCTGAACTATCACGGAAGGATACTTATTTGGGAAGGTGTCCTTAATCAAGGTATTCATAATTGTTGATGTCACTTTGTCAGGTGCAGTGAAGGTTTTGTCCACTTGCGCAGTGACTGTGATGGAGCGCTCACCATCGATACGTTTTAACTGGCTAAAGCCAGGCTCGATGCTTAAATTGGCGACGCTGCTCAAGGGAACATAGGCATTGTCGTTGGAGCGGATATACATATTTTGTAAATCAGAAATCGCAGTTCTTTCATCAGGTGGGTAGCGCACCATCACCTTCACTTCGTCGTTGCCGCGCTGAATTCGCTGCGCCTCGGCACCATAGAATGCGTCCCGCAGTTGGCGTCCCAGTGAGGCTGAGGAAATACCTAATACTTCGGCGCTGGGTTTAATATCTATCACAATCTCATCTTGTATCGAGCTGGCGCCATTGCGAATATCAAACACACCTTTGTAGTGACTTAATGTTTCTTCTATCTCTTTAGCTGCTGCGTCGAGTTCCGCGCTTGAGTTGCTGCTGAGCTTCAGTGAAATAGCGGGACCTGATGTTTGGTCAGCGCTGCTGACGGAAAGGGTTTTGGCCCCAGGTATATTGCCAATCTCAGCGCGCCAGCGTCGCGCTACCTCATCGCCATCGATGTCGCGTAGTTCGTTTTTGCTCAGTTCCACCATAAAGGTCACCATGCGGCCAGATGATCCGTAGGCGAGGGCGTGATTGACTAAACGCTTATTAGACGAGTTGGGGTGGCTGCTCTGATAGTCAGCATCGACATTTCGCAGGGCCTGATCCATATACTCAAAGGCTTTTCGTGTTTGCGCTTCCGGAGTGCCCTCAACCATTTCAAGGTTGGCTCTAACAAAGTCCGCCGGTACCTCGGGAATCATCACAAACCGCACAACTCCGCCAGCTACCAATCCCAACGTAACAATCAACATGGCGGTGAAAACTGAGCCGGTGAGATAGCGATTGCTAATTGCCTTGTGAATGAAGGGGCGGTAACTGTTTTCTACAAAATTACTAAGTTTGGCATTGCAGTAACGTGGAATTTTATCGAGTTTGAGCCACACGCCGCTGGTGCCCGGTCTGCTGTGGGCAAGATGCGCCGGTAATATCCACTTCGATTCGACTAGGGAGAATATCAAACACAAAATAACGACCCAGCCCACCGCTTCGGGGAACGGCGAAAATGCGCCTTCGGTAAATAGGGTGGGTGAGAAGGCCATGATAGTGGTGAGTACGCCAAAGGTGGCCGGTGTCGCTACGCGCAGGGCGCCAGTGATAACCGTGTCGATGGAGTGACCTTTGTTCTCTGCTTCTGCGTAGGCGCTTTCACCAATAATAATAGCGTCGTCAACGACGATACCGAGTACCAAAATAAAACCAAATAGACTCAGCATATTCAGGCTAATGTCGACAATTGGCATAATTGCAAAGGTGCCAAGAAAACAGATGGGGAGTCCGACCATGACCCAGAAAGCGAGTTTTATATTGAGGAATAAGCCCAGCACAATAAAAACTAATAAGGCACCCATGCCGAGATTCTTCATCATCATGTCCATGCGACCTTCGAGGTAAAAGGTCACGTCGGCCCAGGTTGATATACTTACACCCTCGGGCAAGCTTGGGCGTTTCGCTTCTGCATATTTTTTGGCTGCGGTAGCGACTTTGATTAAGTCCTGATCTCCCACTGCAAAAATCTGCAGGCCGATACTGATTTGGCTGTCAAAAAACGCGAAGCCATCTTGTTCGACAAAGCCGTCGTTTATCGTTGCAATGTCACCGAGGGTGAGGCGGGTTCCGTCGGGATTCGTGATAAGTACAACATTTTCAAATTCGTGCTGGCTTCGTGCCTGGCCGCGGGTGCGGAGTAAAATGTCACCGTTAACAGTTTTTATAGCGCCGCCTGGCAAGTCCAATGAAGAGCGGCGAACGGCCTCGGCAACTTCGTTCAGGGTTAATCCGTATTCAAGTAAGGTGTGTTCGGGCACTTCAATACTGATTTCAAAGTCGCGAGCACCGTTGATCTGTACGTAGGCGATATTTTCATCAAGGGTGAGTTCTTGTTTTACCTGCTGAGCCAGCTCCTTCATGCTGCGTTCGTCAATGTCGCCAAAGAGCTGAACGTTGAGTGCGTGGTTGTTAAATTCAACCCGATTGACGATGGGGCGCTCGGCTTGCTCTGGAAAACTGACAATGCCGTCGATTGCGCTTTTGATTTCGTCCATCACCGCAAGGGTATCGTAGCCGTCATAGACCTCGGCAGATAAAGTCGCTAGCGATTCGTCCGCCGTGGTTTCCAGGCTTTGGATTGACTCGATATCTTTTAAGGCTTCTTCGATTTTTAAGACAACACCGCTTTCTACCTCTTCCGGTGTTGCGCCAGGGTAAGGCACCGTAATTCGAACGACGTTGATTTCAAAGTCGGGTTGGGTGGTACGTTGTATGCTCAATGCGGAGCCCAGACCAACCCCAATAATAATGAGCATTAAGAGATTGGCGGCAACGGAGTTGCGGGCAAACCACGGAATGACGCCCTTAGTGGTGTCCAGCTCAGGGGCATTACTCATAGGGCAGTTGTCTTGCTGTGGGCGGCAGCGACGTGCTCGGCGGCCGCGCTAACTAGCGTGCTGGTTCTGGTTGTGTTGTTGATCTGAGCTTTGGTGCCGGCTACTGCATTTGGAATGGTCGATAGGCAGATGATATCGCCGTCATCCAACCCTTCGTATACATAGACAAGTTTCCCTTCTGTGCGCAGGGTTTTGATGTTGCGGTTGCGGATACGCTGTTCATCGTCCAGAACCCAGACTTTATTGCCAGTTCGCAAAATGTGGCGCGGAATGGCAATTAACCCCTCCATTTGCCGGCCACTGATCTCTGCTTTTACAAAGCTGCCCATAAGCAGTGGCTCACCGTTGCTTTCGATGCCGTAGGGGTCATTCACATTGGCAATAGCAAACAGTACTCTGCTGCGTTCATCCAGCACGCCTTCAGTGCGAACTATCGTGCCGCTCCAGGTGCCACCGAGTTCATTTTCCAAGGTAACCTGCGGGGTTTCAGTCGAATTGCTATCAGGTAGGTTTAAGTAGTTGAGACGGTCGGCTGGAAGCGGCAGACGAACCTCTGCAATGTCGACGGCGAAGATCTGCCCAAGCTGGCTGCCAGAGCTAACGAATTGGCCAAGGTCAACGTTGCGCGCCTTAATAATGCCGCGATAAGGCGCGCGAATTTCGGTGCGATCCAAATTGTTTTTTGCGTGTGCAAGGTCAGCTCTAGCAGAGTCTAAGCGCGCCTGTGCTTCTTTTAGCTGGGGGAGCCGCAGTGCAAGGTAGCGCGCCTCTTTACTCGCATAGTTGCGTGGATACTTTTTAATATCCTCTTTCGCGACGGCTGCACGACCTTTTTCTTGTATCAAATTACTAAAAGAGGTCGCCACATTCGCCTCGGCACGCTTTACCTCTACCTCGTAATTACGCGGGTCGATACCTAATAATAAATCGTTTTTCTCTACTAAGCCGCCACTTTGAAACTGTGGGGCGACCGCCATTATTTTGCCGGACACTTCGGTAATTAAGATGGTTTCTGTACGCGGTTGAACCGTCCCCTGCGAGTTAACTGCGATAGATAAGGTTTGTTTTTCGGCAATCGCGACGTCGATGTTGAGTGCGGGTGGCGCGATAGTGACGGTTTCAGGAGGTGGTTTTAAGGCGAAGATGATGACTGCGATGACAAGAGAGGTGGCGATAACCGCTGCAGATAGTAAAGTTTGTTTCGATGGTTTTAACACACTGACGTTCTCTAATTGCGTGATGGCACCCAGGGTAATTTTCTGCGTAATTGGAAACGACATGTGCACGTGAGTTCGCGCGCACTGGGTGTCATGGTGGGCCTATTGTATCGTTATCTGCGTAGCGATGTTGTGAAAACTTGTTAATCCGCACGCAGCCAGTTCTCACCTGTGTCGGCTTCGTTTGGCAAAGAAATTCGCGGTGTCCAGTCTAGCCATTGTTGGTCGACTGATTGATGCAGCACAAAATTATTGCCGTCGCTGACAAGGGGTCCTAATTCGTCGCCACCGGGAGTCGCAAAGGCAATTCCGCCCTCCAGCAGTGACTCAATGGATTTACTGCGTATTGTGGCGCCACTAAACAGACCGAATTTGACGGCGATACCACTTGAGTTCCAAAACTGGGAGTTCTCTCTCACCAGGCTGGCATAGCGAGGCTCGATATTGATGTGGATGAGGGTTTGGCTTGCATCCTCAGCCAATTCATAGCCAAACACTTCGCCTACCGGAATGTCGCGGTAAAAAACCTTTACACCCTCCTTTATGGACCCGCGTTGGGCGGCAGTGAGGATTAAGTTCAGGCCATTGCTGGGTTTGCTTAACGGCGGTGGTTTATCTAAGGCGACGAAGTTGGTGGTGATGCTGCCGTAGCCAGGTCTAACACTTATATAGCTACCTGTTACCAAGGTCTCTAGGTTGCGTGTGCCAATCAGTCCCAGTTGCGGGCGCACTACCCAAAATTGACTGCCGGTGCGAGCGAGAGCCTTGGCCGAAGGCGCAAGCCGCGCACTCACTTTTACGCGATCCATATTGCTATCGAGCTCAACGGAAACAACATCACCTACCTTGATACCTTGGTATTTGATTTCAGTGCCTTTACTTATGTTACTGCCGGTGGCAAAAAATAAACTGATATCGCGCCCTTTCTCCGCGGAGGTGCTTTGGAAGTCTGGATAGAGCGTGAACCCCAGGCCTTCCCATGCCAGTTGTGGCTTGCTGACTTGTGGTGTGTGGAATGCGATGCCGCCTGCGACAATGGTGGCCAGCGAATCTGCTTGGATATCTAAGCCACCTAAGCCGCCGCTGATACTCAGGCCGCTGGCATTCCAAAATTGGGATTCGCGGTGCACAAGGGTGGCATAGCGTTCATGGATGAAGATGCCGATATTGACACCGTCTTTATCAAGGTCAACTGACTCAACTTGGCCAACCGCAATTTTACGATAGTAAATTTTGCTGCCAATACTGACGGAGCTTAGTTCATCGCTGCGTAGTGTTAGTCGCAAACCCGGTTGTTGAATGCGGCTGTCTGGCGCCTTGAGTAATGCGGTGTATTGATCTGGTGTTGCGCCACCTTTCCCCTCGACCTTCACATTGATATAGGGGCCGCCAATTAAGGCATCCAAACCGCTAACGCCGCTGCTGGAAACCTCGGGCTTCACTAGCCAAAAGTCAGTTTTCTCATTGAGGTAGCGATGATGCGGAGAGTAGATCGCAAGGTTCACTTTGGCGCCGAGGTTGGGATTGTTGTCGACAAACTTTAAGCTCTCAACTTTGCCTATATCCATACCCAATAAGCGCACATTGCTGCCGACGTTTAATCCGTCAGGGTTGCGGAAGTAAACGCTGACAATTTTGCTACCTTTAGCGCGATCTTGGTTTTTGAATAATTTGAATTGCGCGTTGTTATCGACAGCGCTGTCGTCCTTTGTGGGCGTGTCGAAGGCAATGCCGCCGGCTAAGATACTGGCCATTGAACCTGTTTCAATGTCGATACCTTGCAGGCCAGCGTTTATTTTAACGCCGCTATGGGCCCAAAATCGGGAACTGCTATTGACTAAATGGCTGTATTGCGGATCGATGCGTACATTTATTTCAATGCCGTCGTTACTAAGTTGGTAGCCCTCGATATCACCGACATCGATTTGTTGGTAAAGCACCGGTGCCCCAACCGACAAGGACCCAAGCTCAGCCGCGTTTAAAACCAAGCGAATGCCGGGTAAATTATTGGTTTGCGGTGGTGGTGTATTCAAGGCGACAAAGTGTTGTGCGACCTCGCCATCGCCGGGTTTAAAGCTTATATAATTGCCCGCCACTAGGGTGTCTAGGCCGGATACGCCGGAAAGAGAGATCTGCGGCTTCACTAGCCAAAACTCGGTGTTTTTCTTAATCAGGGGTTCTATCTGGCGGGAGAGTTCGAGGGTGGCGGTGACCCCTTCGAGATCGTCATCGAGCTGTAAACCTTGCACTTGACCAACATTGATCCCCTGATAAATGACTGGGGTTTTACCGACATTAATACCGCTGCCATTGTCGAAGGCGACGGTGACGCTAAGCCCGCTGTCATTTAGGCTTTTGTACATCAGCCATACCGCGATGCCTAAGGCGATAAGTGGCAGCAGCCAAATAGCAGATAGTCCGCGCTTTGGCGCGATGACAGCGGACGATATATTGCGATCATTCATCATCTAAGTCCCATATTAAGCGCGGGTCAAAACTGTTTGCGGCCAGAAGAGTGAGTACTACCACGGCGGCGAAGGCAGTGGCGGCGGGGCCACTCTCTACGGTGGCAATATTGCCGAGGTGTACCAGTGTGACCAAAATCGAGATCATGAATAAATCTAGCATGGACCAGCGGCCGATAAAGTGGATAAAGCGGTAAAGTACGGTGCACTGCTGGCGATTTAGCGGCAACTGTAGTTGCACGACGAGCATTAAAATAATCAGAATCACGAGCTTCAATACCGGCACTGCGATACTGGCGATAAACACAATTGCGGCAATGGCTTGCAGATCTGATACCCATAGTTTTACTACGCCGGACATGATCGTGTCGGGGTCGCCCTGTCCAAAGCTAATTACAGTGAGTATGGGTAAAATGTTCGCAGGTAGTAATAAGGCGATGGCGGCCACGGTGTAGGCCCAGCTGCGCTGTAAACTTTGCGGCTTACGAAAGCTCAGCGCGACGTTGCAGCGGGGGCAGCTAGCTACCGAGTTGTCCCCTAGATCTGGCAGGTGGCTGAGTTTACCGCACTCCGTGCAGCGCGCTATGCCGCGTTGTTGGGCGTTAATGGTCATGCCGGTTTATTTTGCTCCCAGTGCTGCCAAGCTTGTTCTTCGTAGAAATATTGGCTGCTTAAAATAACACAGAGCAGAAGCGCACATAGGCAATAGGTGCCGCCAGACACGCTCACATCGCCGTCGTGCATCATTTTGACATAGGCGACAATAATCCCCATTGCGTAAACCTCAAGCATACTCCAGCTTTGCATCCAGCATTTGTATTTGAGCCACTGCGGGAAATGAGGCGGAAAATGATTCAGTCGAATACTCAAACACACTACCGCGGTGAGCAGTAAATGCATTAGCGGGGCAATGAGCGAGCACAGCAAAATTAATATTGCGAGCATCTTCTCCTGCTCAATCCACATGCGATAAATACCGCCGATTAGAGAATTGCTGCCATTCTGCCCGACCATGCTGAATTTTAGGATTGGCAGCGTAATGGCGGGGTAAAATAATATCAGGCCACTGATGGCCGCAGCGAAACTAATCGTGTCAGTATGCTTGGCCGAGTGCCATAGCACCGCTTTGCAGCGCGGGCAGCGACCTTCCATGCGATGATCGTCCTGCGTAGTTTGCAACAGTAAATCGCAGTCGGGGCAGGCGGTCAGTTGTTGAGGTATGTGACTGGCTTCGGTCATAGAAATACGTTATTGCAGTGGCGCGAAAAGATAGGCACAACGACTCAAAATGCGACGTTGGAGTGACCATTGCGCCACTTCCCTAGGCAGCAATTGAGTGCATTTTTGAAAATCGTCGTTCAGCATATCTTCCATTTTCTTAGCAAATTCTGTGCTGTGATTGATAACACAGAGTTCAAAATTGAGGCGAAAGGAACGGTTATCTAAATTGGCCGTGCCGACTACGCTGATATCATCATCTACTAACATGACTTTCTGATGCAAGAAACCGTCTTGGTAGTAATAAAACTGTACACCCCGGTCGAGGGTTTCTTTGATTGCGGTATAAGAAGAAAGTTGAATTATAAGCTTGTCGGGTTTCGCGGGGAGCATAATTCTCACGTCGACCCCGCGCATGGCCGCTAGCTGTAAAGCATGAATCACCGGTGCGTCGGGAACAAAATAGGGGCTCACAATCCATAGCCGCTGCCTTGCTTGATGGATCATATTTAAGAAGTACAGGGCGCAGCTGTCGGTATTGTCGGCGGGACCAGTGGCGAGTACTAAGGTATTTAACCGCCCCTCTGCTTGACTCGTCTGCCAGCTCAATTTTGGCAGAGACTCTTTCGCCCAAAACCAGTCTTCGGCGAAGGCCAGTTGCACCGCAAGCACCGCTGGTCCGGTAATGGCGATGCCAGTGTCGCGCCACGGGGTGAGTACTGGGTGCATGTCTCGATACTCATCGCCAATATTCATGCCGCCGATAAATGCGTAGTTGCCGTCGCAAATAACAATTTTGCGATGGTTGCGAAAATTAAGTTGCAGGCGATTTCCCAAGCCCTTGGTGCTGTTGAAGGGGATTATATTCACGCCGCGTACACTCAAGTTTTGTACATACTGCCTGCCGAGCTTGAGACTGCCAATTTCGTCATAGACGACGTAAATGTTCAGGCCTTGCTGAGCCTTTTTAATCAGTAGTTCAGCTAGGTCTTTGCCGATTTGATCATCGCGAATAATGTAAAATTCGAGCAAGATATAGTCTGTTGCCGCGTCAATTCGGGTGAATATTTCATTAAATGCGGCTTTGCCGTTGATCAAGAACTGGCATTCATTGCCGGAGCAAAATGGCAGGGTAGTGAGTTGCTCTAGGGCAATTAGTCGAGGGTCATTGCTGCTCGACTCTGCTCCGAAGGCTGGGAAATTTCTGAGTAAGTCGTGTGCGACCTCATCAATTTCCAAGTGACTGTGGCGTTTTGCAAGGGCATAACCGCGGAATTTTCGGCGACCAAAAATCCAGTATAGGGGGACGAATACCGGGGGGAAGCCCACTAAAACGATAGCCCACGCTACGGCGCCTTGCGCAGTTCGCGTTTTTAATATGGCTTCTAAGGCCGAGAGCACACCGAGTATGGCAAAAATGGCCGCAAGCAGCGCACCTAAACCAGCGATATTGCCAGTGAGCCAGCTCCAAATTTCTTGCGGGCTGAACATCGTCATGCTGTATTGCTGCCCTTCAATTATTTTTTATGGATTTTTGCACTTAGTTCCTAACCTTCCCCTAGCGCTACATTATGAACACGCTAATGCGGATAAGTTGTGGCACAGCTTACATTGTAGCGGATCTGCTAGCCTAAGAATTTGGCGTTGTCGTCCTGATAGACTATGCCGTGTTTTTAAGCTCGAGTGATAAAGTCATCTTAGAACCCCGAGTTATTACATCCGATCTGCTTTTGTGAATGCTACGGCATTGTAAAGTAAGGAGTCGGCCAAGCACTGGAGCATATATGACCACCGTTTTTAAACAGCCCAAAGATCTGATTTCCGCGGTAGGTAGCGCGCTGGGAAGCAGTGACTGGTTAGAGATAGATCAGCAGCGTATCAATCTATTTGCCGACGCGACTGGCGATCATCAGTGGATACACGTTGATCCAGAGCGGGCAAAAGATGGCCCATTTGGTAAGTGTATTGCTCACGGTTACTTAACGCTGTCTCTTGTTAACCTGTTTTTGCCACAGATAATTGATGTTCAGGGTGTTTCGATGGGCGTCAACGTGGGCTGTGACCGTATTCGGTTTCCGTCCCCTGTGCCAGTGGGCTCGCGAGTGCGCGGTAACGGCGAGTTAGTATCGGTTGAGGAAATAAAGGGCGCGATCCAGTCGGTGGTTAGGGTCACGGTGGAGATTGAAGGCAGCGACAGGCCGGCCTGCGTTGCCGATACAATTAGCCGTTATTTCCCCGCCTAGTATTTGCGCCCATATCGACGTCTTACACCGATGGCGGTGAGCTTTTTTGTCACCGCCGAGTGATTGCTGCGGTTAGTGTGTTCTTTTGTGAGCCGGCGTAAAGTGACCTTATGTCTGCGATAAGGTGCCGTGCCATGAATCCACTTCCCTACTCTTTAATTGATTGCGATAACCACTACTACGAACCTGACGACTGCTTTAGTCGTCATATCGAATCGAAATTTCGCGATCGCACAGTATGGGTAGAGCGTGAGCGCGACGATGGCTTCGGGGTAATGAAGCTGGGGGAAGAGCGATTAAATTTCTTTAGCGTAGGCGTAGGGGATTACGTGGGGCCGCCAGGTGCCATGAAGGCCTTTTTCAAAGGCGATGTTGATACCGGCGGCGCCGTTAATGCCAATGCCATTCGCGCTATCGATTGTCCAGAATTTATCAATAAAGCAGCACGCCTTAAGCGCATGGATGAGCAGGGCGTAGAGGCCTGTGTGATGATTCCAACCTTGGGCTGCGGTGTCGAATACCAGCTTCGCAAGCCTCAACACCGCAATATCGCCTACCCGAGTATTCGTGCATTTAACCGTTGGGTAGCCGAAGACTGGGGCTGGGGCGGCGACGGCCGAGTTTTTTCAACGGCCATGATGAGTTTGCTGGACGTCGGCCAGGCATTGCTGGAACTGGAGCGCATATTAAAAGAAGGCTGCCGCTTAGTTCATATTAATACTGGCCCCATTGAGGGGCGTTCGCCAGCTGATCCGCATTTTGATCCCTTTTGGGCGAGAGTCCAGGAGGCGGGTGTGATCGTGACTTACCATATCGGTAGTGGCCCTTTTACAGAGCTGTATGCAGCGCCGTGGGGCGAGCCAGCGAACCCACCGTCGCATCGCTTTACGGCTTTTAATATGTTTGTTGGCATGGGGGAGCGGACGGTGGTCGATCAGCTTGCCGCGACCATATTCCAAAACCTGTTTGGTCGCTTCCCACGCTTGCAGTTTCTCATTGTGGAATTTGGTGCGGCGTGGC
This sequence comes from uncultured Zhongshania sp., assembly GCF_963975605.1. Lineage (NCBI taxonomy): Bacteria > Pseudomonadati > Pseudomonadota > Gammaproteobacteria > Cellvibrionales > Spongiibacteraceae > Zhongshania > uncultured Zhongshania sp. The sequence continues at coordinate 147,882 of NZ_CAXBHN010000001.1, forward strand.
TACCGCATTTGCTCAAAACGATGGATAAGATTTACCGGCTTGGTGACCATAAAAGCCGCTGGCCATACGGAAAACCGGGGCTTCCCAGCGAGGTATTTCGCCAGCACTTTAAAATTGTGCCTTTTCACGAGGATGACTTCGGCCGCATTGCGAAAAGCGCTGGGGTGGAGACTATCGTCAATGGCTCAGACTACCCGCACCCGGAGGGGCTGTTGTGGCCCTCTGAAATGACAGAGGAAATGAACGGGTTTTCGGAGTCTGAAATACATCAAATGATGAGAACAAATGCGGCAAAAATGCTAGGTATCGGCAGCTAAGTAGGGTCGTTTTATTACTTTTTGTTATGAAATAGCTTGGTGGTTGAAGCGCTTTGATCTAGAACGGGGGGGATGAATTAAGCTAGGGCTATGGTATAACAGAATTATTGGCACGGATGCTATAGGTTAAATTACGTATTTTGGTGTGAATTTATATATAGCATGGAGTTTGTCAATGGATTTGACGCATGGCAGTGTACTACTTGGTGATCGGGAATTGTTATCTGATGTTCCCATGTATATCTCCTCAAGCCGCAATTATGTGAAGTGGGGCGGTTGCCTACACCTGAATAAACAGATTAGCGAACGTTTAGACGGAACAGAATACCGAATCCGCCTGCGTGACGGACGCTTGGGTGAAATTCGTATTCGGAAAGTCGTCAATACCAATGGTTCATTGCATGTAGAACTGCTCTTTGAGGGCTTGGGGCGCTTGGATGCTGAGGTAGCTTAAGCTTGCCTGCGAGAGGCAGCGGTCGCACCTGCAGTGATAATGTGAATTCCTAGCGTCTAAATTCCTGTGTGACTTTATTTCCCTCGGCGGTTGATCCCAAGCTCAACCTCTTTATGTTTTTGAATAGCGCGAACTCCCTGTCTTAATATAATGTCCGCTACACCCCGTCGAATCTCCGCAGGCTCAATGATATCTGTTAGATTGTTTTATCTGCGGCGTCTTTTGTGGGCAGTTGAATCCAATTGTCGCAGTCAGTGTTAGTAGTGCATCTCGCAAAATAATTAGAATGGTAGCGGCATAGTGTATAAAGGCGAGCGTTTTAACGGGGTTTCCCATTTGCTTGGCGTGTGCGCGGCGCTGATTGGCAGTGTGGCGCTGATTGTGCCTGCGGTGCAAAGTGGCGATGTATGGAAAATATTGGGATTTTCAGTGTACTGCTCTTCCCTGTTTGCCCTCTATCTGTTTTCTACCTTGTACCACAGCACCTGGGGGCCTCATAAAGCGCTCTATCGGCAGCTTGATCACTTGGCTATCTACCTTCTTATCGCCGGAACCTACACACCGTTTTTAGTCGTGACACTCCGTGATGCTGGCGGTTGGTGGATGTTCGCGCTGATTTGGTCACTGGCGGCGGTCGGTATGATTTTAGAAGTTATCCCCAAAGCGGGGCGGCGTGCGTGGTCGATCGCGGTGTATCTATTGATGGGCTGGCTTGCCATTTTCTTGATTAAGCCTTTGGGAAGCGCCTTACCTGCGGGTGGCTTTAACTTGCTTTTGGCGGGTGGGGTTGCCTACACCGCGGGTATTGTCTTTTATGTTTTTGACAAAAAGGTCACTCATTTTCACGGTGTGTGGCACCTATTCGTGTTGGCGGGGAGTGTATGCCATTTCTTCACCATCTATTACTATGTCGCCTGAATAGTATATTGGCTGAGGATCTAATATTTTGATTTTATGCCGTATTGTCATGGCTTTTGGTCTGTTAAATGGACTTTTCTTAGCGACCGCGCTGTTTGTGCCTCTCGCCTTCAATAGTCATATTTATGGCTGGCAACAGGCATCATCGCTCATGATTTTGCATGCCTTCGTAACTGCGGCGATGCTGTACGCGGCGGTCGAAAAACAGCGTGGCAGCGCGCTAGGGCTAAAGGCATTCCCCGCGTCAATTATGAGCTACATCCTCTGGTTGTGTATGGTTTTGCGCTGGTTGGCACTCTAGTCTCCTTTCAATGGTATTAAGGAATATCTCAAAATGTTGTCATGTACGATGGAGCCTCGGTTCTGCGAAACGGATGCGCTGGGGCATATAAATAATACGGTGGTACCGATGTGGTTTGAGACTGCGCGGGGTCCGGTTTTTGAGGTGTTTAATCCAGGTCAGGATTTAAGCAAGTGGAACGTTATTCTGCGCAAAATCGATGTCGATTTTATCGCGCAGATCTACCACGGGCATTCAGTCGAAATCAGAACCCGTGTTGGGCACGTTGGGATTTCTTCGTTTGTCTGTGAGCACGAAGCGTGGCAGCGTGGCGAACTGGTCGCCAAGGGCACTGCGGTCATGATTTATTTCGATTTTGCTCAACAGTGTAAACAGGAAATTCCGGCTGCCTTGCGCGCAGAGTTGGAAAAACTGAGTTGATAGCAAGGTTTCGCTGCGTCTTCTAGGCGGCAATGCCAAAAAAGGCCAAAGGTTTCAGGGTATTTGTAGTCGCATGCCGGTATAATGCGGCCTCAACGCCATATCTGCGTTCGGCCGAGTGTGAGGTCTAATGTTGCGGCGACTCTTGCATTTTTTACGGTAGCGATTATGCCCTCTGATACGGCCGCGGCAGCGGAAACTATTACTTTTGATGATTTGGGCTTAGCGCCCATGGTACTGGCCGCGGTTAAAGCGGTTGGTTACGAAACACCCTCGCCAATTCAGGCGGCGACTATTCCCTTTATTCTGGCTGGCCGAGATCTCGTTGGTCAGGCGCAAACCGGTACAGGCAAAACGGCGGCGTTCGCGCTTCCCCTGTTGTCTCGCCTCGACGTAAACAGTCGTCGTACCCAAGCTCTAATTTTGGCCCCAACACGTGAGTTAGCTATCCAGGTAGCGGAAGCGCTGCAAAGCTACGCGTCGCATATGCCCGGTTTTCAGGTGCTTCCTATATATGGTGGGCAAGACTATCGCGGCCAATTAGCGGCGCTTAAACGCGGCGTACAGGTTGTTGTGGGTACACCCGGACGAGTAATGGACCACATGCGTCGCGGCACGCTTAAACTCGATGACCTGAGTCATTTGGTGCTAGATGAAGCTGACGAAATGCTGCGTATGGGCTTTATCGATGACGTTGAATGGATCATGTCGCAAATGCCAGAGAAGCGTCAAATAGCGCTGTTCTCTGCCACTATGCCGTCAGCGATTCGTCGCATCGCGACGACCTATTTGAATAACCCCGAGCACGTGACTATTCAAACTAAAACCTCCACCGCCGTGACTATTCGTCAGCGTTATTGGATGGCGCGCGGTTTGAATAAGCTCGATGCTTTGACCCGCATTTTGGAAGCCGAACCCTTTGATGGCATGATTATTTTCGTGCGGACCAAGCTGGTAACCACCGAGCTGGCAGAAAAATTACAGGCGCGCGGATATACAGCTGCGGCACTGAACGGCGATATCGCGCAGGCCCAGCGTGAGCGCACCGTTGAGCAACTTAAAAACGGCCGTTTAGATATTGTTATCGCGACGGATGTTGCCGCTCGCGGTTTGGACGTCGAGCGTATTAGTCACGTTATTAACTACGATATTCCACACGACACGGAAGCCTACGTTCACCGCATTGGCCGTACCGGCCGCGCTGGACGCAGCGGCGATGCGATTTTGTTTGTCGCGCCGCGTGAAAAACGGATGTTGCAGGCAATCGAACGCGCAACTCGGCAATCTATTGAAGAGATGGGCTTGCCAACTGCAGAGAATATCAACGCTCTGCGCGTTGATCGCTTCATGCAAAAGATCACTGACACCCTCGCCGGCACAGACCTGAGCTTCTTCCGCAAAATGCTGCAGGAATACGTCTCTAAACATGACGTGTCAGAAATGGACGTGGCGGCGGCGTTGGCTAGCCAGTTGCAGGGTGACAAACCTTTACTCGTTAAAGACGCACCTAAGCTCATGACCGAAGCGCGCAGCCGTGACAAGCTGAGCACCACCGGTGGCAAGCGCGCGCCAGATTCAAGTTTGCTGCGTTACCGTTTGGAAGTAGGCCGTCAGCACGGTGTGAGCGCGGGCAATATCGTCGGCGCAATCGCCAACGAAGCGAATATTGATAGCGCGCACATTGGCCGTATTTCAATCTACCCAGAATTCAGCACCGTCGATTTACCTGCAGACTTACCTGAAGGTGCAATGGCGTGTTTGAAAACAACCCGCGTCGCTGGACAGGCTTTAAATATCTCTGTTCACGAAGGCGGCGATATGCCTATTGAGCGCGAGCGTCCACGCAAGCCTCGCATCAGCAAATCCGGTGATGTTAAAGGTGGTCGCAAGCCGGTGAGCAAAGTGACGAAGGCAAAACCCAAGTCTTCAGCGCCACGAGAAAAACGCGGCAAGCTATAAACCGTCATCACCTTTGTTTACACTCTTTCCGAATTATTAAGGCGAGAGTGTAAACGTGGCTTGGCGCGTATTTCTGCAATTCCTCTATTTGGGCTGTATTAGTTTTGGCGGCCCTGCAGCACACATCGGCTATTTCAGAACGGTTTTTGTAGAGCGCAAGGCCTGGCTCAACGAACAGGAATTTGCCGCCGATCTTGCTCTATGCCAGTTTTTGCCAGGCCCATCCTCCAGTCAGCTTGGTTACGCTATTGCTTGTCGGCGCGGCGGCATTGCGGCCGGCGTCGCGGCCTTTATTGGTTTCACGCTGCCTTCCTTTTTGCTTATGGTTGCGCTTGCCGTTTGGCAGCTCGAATTGGTACAGGGTTCGCTCCAATATGGTGTGGTCAGCGGTTTAAAGTTACTGGCGGTCGTTGTGGTGGCGGATGCGGTGTGGGGAATGGCGCAGCAGAGCTGCCGTAGCCCGCTGACTATTGCTGTGGCCGTGTTTAGTGCCGTAGTCTTGAGTTTGGTGATGAGTCCATTGTGGCAAATAAGCTTAATGGTGATTGCCGCTAGTCTTATGGCGTGGCGTGGGCTGCCGACACGGCATAGCAGTTTAATGAAAGTCGATTCTATTTTCGTGGCTTGCATGCTCGTTTTTCTTCTGCTCGTCGCCGTTTGTGTTTTATTTTCTGACAGTATCTTTGCGATTTTTTATCAGGCAGGCAGTTTGGTGTTCGGCGGTGGTCACGTGGTGTTGCCGCTGTTAGAGCCTCTGCTTAATGGTGGCGTAAGCAACGACCAGTTTCTTTTGGGCTACGCTGCTGCTCAGGCAGTACCAGGACCGATGTTTTCATTTGCCGCCTATCTGGGTGCAGTCCTGCGCCCTGACGCACCTTTGTACTACGCCCTTGTCGCAACTCTCGCAGTATTCACTCCAGGTTTTGTATTGCTCACTGGTATAAGGGGTATTTGGCAGCAGCTATCTGCTCGGCCTAGAGTGATTGCAGCTATCGCTGGGGTAAATGCCGTGGCGGTGGGTATGCTAGCTGCCGCTTGGATCAACCCTGTGTTCAGCAGCGCTCCGCACGATGTGATTGCGCTGGGCTTGGCCGTGGTTGGGTATATTGCGGTGCGGAGTAAACGGGTGCCGATCCTGTTACTGGTAGTGGTATTCTCGGCATGTGGTGCGATCCTATATTCAGCGTGAGCTACCATTAAGAAAGGCAGTAGGCTTTAGTTATCGCGCCAGAATATTCACTAGCGCCGTAGCTGGTGCCGAGAGTTCGAAGTCCTGGCGGTAAGCGCAGCAAACGTTTAACTTATCTGCAGTGGTAAAGGCGAGAATATTGAAACGCTTTAAAAACTCCTTATTTCCTAAATATGCTTGGCCAACGGTGGCGACAGCGTCCGTGGCAGCTACAACTTCGCATGCCAAGGGGAAGTGGCCAATAATATGGGTTGGATGATCACTGGGGATTTCAGTTTCTCCGAATAGGCGATTAGTGATCTCAGGTGATGAGCCATCTCGTTCTGGTAGCACAAGGGGGTAATGTAAAATGTGCTTCGACGTCACCGTGCGCTTTTTACTTAGGGGATGATCGCGGCGAGTGAAAAAATACGCATCGAAAGGCTTAAGTGGCACAATTTTGAATTCCCGTTTTTCTTCAAGGGCACGAGTTGGCCCTATGATAAGATCTGAATCGCCTGTTCTTAAATGACTAATTGCCTCACCTGTAGAAACCGACTTCACATCGACTTTTAATTGCGGGTAGTGCGCCAGTAACTGCGGCAAGGCTGGGTTCATTAGGGTGATTAGGGGCGGTGGCGAAATGCATACCCGCAAATGTGCTTCGCGGTATTCTCGGAATTCCCTAGCATCCATATCAAGGCGTTCGATGTCGGCAAGAATGCGTGCGGCGCGATCAATAATGCTGCGTCCTTGCTGCGTTGCGATTACCCCGCGTGCGCGGCGTTCGAAGAGAATTACTCCCAGCTCTTTTTCTACCTCCGCGACGGTTCTGGTTAAGCTTGGCTGCGATACGTGAATCGCGGCGGCAGCGGCAGTCATTGAGCCAAAGCGATCAACTGCCACAATGTAGCGAAGTTTGGTGGTATTCAAAGGTATACGTTTTCCAAATATTACAGGGAAAATAGTATTGGACTGAATATTTGATACGTTGTCAAATGAAGTGATATGTAAATCCCATTGAATAAGCAAGGAGCTACACCTGCATGCGTCCCTATACTGAAATTACCGCAGAAATAGATAATGCTCCCGCTGGGCCGCAAATTGCTGCACTGTTTGATTTCGACGGCACGATCATCGCCGGATATTCAGTTTTTAGTTTTCTTCGCGAGCAGGTACGGCGCGGAGATCTAGCACCTTCAGAGATAGTGGCAACCGTTGATGCGGTTGCGCGTTTCGGCCTCGGTAAAAAAGATTTTGCAACGCTTATGACGCTGTCAGCGCAAAGCATGAAAGGGCTTAAAGAAGATGATTATCTGGATGTTGCACAGAAAATATTTGAACGGGATTTAGCGAAAAAGATCTTCCCTGAAACCAGAGCGCTGATCGAGGCTCATATGCGCAAAGGTCATACAGTTGCGATCATCTCCTCTGCCACACCTTATCAAGTGACGCCCTGTGCTAACTATCTCGGTATCGACAAGGTGTCCTGCAGTACCATAGAAGTGAAGAATGGCATTTTTACTGGCGAACTGGGTGGCCCATTGTGTTTTGGTGTTGGCAAAGTAGATGCAGCACTTGCCATTGCTAAGGAACATGATGTCGACTTGGCAGATAGCTATTTTTACTCAGACAGTACTGACGACATAGAGCTTTTAGAATATGTCGGCAAGCCCCGCCCGTTGAATCCAAGTACTAAATTGCGAGAAATTGCCGGAGAACGCGGTTGGCCGATGCGGACATTTCACAGCCGGTCAAGCCGTAGCTCAGCGATAGGCCTGACACGAAATATCGCCAGTAAAGTCAGTCTGGTCGGTTCGGTGCTAGCAGGTCTTCCAATATGGGCCCTAACCGGTTCCAAGCAGGAGGCGCGAAATTTTTCGATGTCTTTGTTCGCGGATATATCTAGCGCCGTTACCGGCCTCAAACTCGATATTGTTGGCGAACAGAATCTTTGGGCGGCGCGACCCGCTGTGTTTATTTTTAATCATCAAAGCGATATCGATGTCATGATCTGTGCCAAGCTTTTGCGCCGCAACTTTGCCGGTGTGGGTAAAGCTGAGATAAAGCAGATGCCGCTGATCGGCATGGCAATGGAATACTCGGGTATTGTATTGATTAATCGCAGCGACAGTAGAAGCGCAATTAAGGCGATGGAGCCCTTAATTGATAGAATCCGAAATGAGCGTATTTCAGTGGCGATGGCCCCTGAGGGCACGCGAACCCATTCAAAGCACCCTAAGCCATTTAAAAAAGGGGCATTTCACGTGGCCATGCAGGCAGGTGTCCCGATCATTCCCATTGTGATTCACAATGCCATGGACGTATCGCCTAAGGGCGATAGTGTGTATTACCCCGGCACTGTTGAGGTGGAAGTACTTGCTCCCGTCGATACCAGTCGTTGGACGACGGCAAATCTCGATAAGCAAATTGCAAAAATTGAAGCGCTTTACCGAACTACTTTGGACAAGTCGACCGCGGTTGAGTAGTTTTCAGAAATGATATTTCAGAATGCCCTTATTATAGCGCTTGGATTGGGTGGTTTACCTCCCCATCACAATGACATTAGGTGATAGCCGCAATGGAACAAATAAAACCGCAAGATGCACAGTTTTTATATACCGAAACAGACGATAATTTTAATCACATCACACTGCTACTTAATTTTGACGGTGCGTCAGAAAAAAGTGGTGGTGCCTTAGATTTTGAAAACTTGAAATTATTTTTCCAGAAAAAATTAAAACATCATCCTGTGTATTGCCATCGTTTGGTGAGATTGCCCGCAGAGTTAGATTATCCCTATTGGATCGTCGATGAGCTGTTTGAACCGGATGCGCATTTTAGTATAAGTCCGCTTCCCGCACCGGGCATGTGGCCGGAACTAAGGGCTGCGACCTGCGATCTTCATTCACAAGCGATGGATATGAATCGTCCGCTATGGGACGTAACAATATTTTCCGACGTTAATTGCAATGGCGAGATTAAAGGCGGTTTTACTGTTGCGGTCAGGTTGCATCATGTCGCGGTAGACGGTATTGGCCTGCTAAAGATTTTGGCGAATATGGCCATGCCGTTAAGCGAAGCTGACGACGAACTCGATAACGAAATTAGCGATGATAACGCTATGATGTCGTGGACGAATTTAGCCGGTCGAGCGCTTAAAAACCGCTTTCGTCACACCGTAAACCTCGCTGGTACGCTGTTGAAAGGGACTTCCGTGGTTGCACCTACGGCGCGCCGATTTCTTAAGACCAAACCGTCGGAAAGGATGCGCGTGCATCCCACTCGATTTAATTCCAGTGTCGGTGGTGACAAAATATTTGATGTTATTAATGTAGATCTTAAAGCGCTCAGTGCCATGCGCTGCTTATATTCTGGCGCAACGGTTAATGACGTAGTGCTTGCGGTTTGCTCCGGCGCATTACGACGCTATTTGCAAGCTCACAATGAGCTTACATCGACGCCTGTGGTTGCGTGGATACCTGTTAATGCCAGAAGCGTGGCCTCGACGGGCGAGCGTGATAGCGGTAATAATTTAAGTGCATTTACTGCGCCAATCTATACAAATATTGCCGATCCCGTGGCTAGATTGGCCAAAATAGTTGCGGCGACCCAAAGTGGAAAGGGCGGGAGTTCGGCAGCAGGCCTTCTTTTAAATGTGACTAAGTGCTTACCGGCGACCGAGCAATACTTGTTCTCGCGGGTAATAAATGCGACCTCTGCTGCCAGTTCAACTTGTAACTTATTTGTATCCAATGTGCCGGGCCCCGCTCACAGCGTTCACATCGCAGGGCATCGTTTAGAAAGTTTGGCGGGCTTGCCACCCTTGGGAGAAGGCATGGGCCTTTTCATCGCGACGCCAAGTTATAATGGCAGATTGTATTTCAATGTTATTTCGACGGCGGCGATTTTGCCGGATATTGAATTTTTTATGACATGCCTGCAGGATTCCTTCGCTGAGCTGCAATCCGTGATGAAGGCGTGAGATCGAATATGAATTATATTGTTGTCAGCGGTCGAGTGTCGCTGGGGCAGCTGAATTTGCCTCTATTCTTGAATAAACGGGCTTAGTAGATTTTTATGAGTATTGAAGATCAAAAGAGCGGCGAGCTTATTCGTCGGCAAGTCATGGGTAGCGCTCATGTGGATGCCTCCTTGGGCAATGCCACCGATTTTGATATGCCGCTGCAAGAGGCGGCGATGGAACATGCGTGGGGAGGGGTTTGGACACGTGATGGCCTAGATTACAAAACCCGCAGTATCGTCACCGTTTCTATGCTTATTGCTTTGCAGGCACACGGAGAGCTAAAGGGCCATGTGCGCGGCGCACTCAATAATGGGGTGAGTCCAGAAGAAATTCGTGAAATTATTATTCACGCGTCGGCTTATTGCGGCTTTCCCGCGTCTCTTTCTGCAATGCGAGTGGCGAGAGAAGTGATCGACAGCTACCAAGTTTAGTGCTGTGTAGCATTTATTAGGCGTCGATAGGTTTGCATAAACCCATTGTTTGAAGTGGGTTTATGCAAATGATGGTGCGGGTTTAGCTATGATAAAAATTACGTGTAATTGATCCTCTGGTGGTGCTTTCAAAATATAACTGAGAACTCGTTTTCTGCTCTAAATCATTTAGACGGGTTGATCAGGAATTTCCTGCCGGTCGCTTGCTGGCTATATGCCGCAACGGTGTCTTTGTCTAATGCCTCGCTTAAAGAAATCTCGTCGCTGTAGTGACTTTTAAATGTCGTGTGTAGTTCGTCCGCGACACGCTGACGCAGTACCATGGTTTTTTCTAAGCCGATTTTTTGCGTAAACGGCGTAAGAAGCCAGCCGTTGATACCCCAGCTAAATCCAAAATTGCGACTAATATAGGTTGGCGAGATATCCAAGCCGCCATAAATATACAGTTGCTTGAACGTAGTCGATCCATACGGACCTGGCCGCGCCACGTCTTTCAATGCCGCTTTTTCCATGCAACTGAGGATTCGGCTACCTAGGTCGCCACCGCCGGTGGCATCGAAGGCGATGTAGGCCCCAGTTTCTTCAAGAGCAGCGGTTAGATCGGCCATAAAAGTATCTTCACTGGTATTGCAGACATATTTTGCGCCCAGGGATTTTAATAATTCAGCTTGCTCTTTTTTCCGCACAATATTGACCAGGTCGATACCGTCCTCGAGACAAATCCGGTTTAGCATTTGCCCTAAGTTTGATGCGGCTGCAGTGTGAATAATGGCTTTGTAGCCCTCCATGCGCATCGTTTCCACAAATCCCAGTGCGGTGAGCGGGTTAACAAAGCAAGAGGCGGCATCCCGCGCAGTAGTGCCTTGGTTCATGGGCATACATTGCATGACATTTACTGTTCGGTACTGGCAGTAAAGAGCGCCGTCTAAAACAGCCACAATTTTCCCGAGTAGTGCCTGTGCTGCATCACTGCTGCCGGCTTTGATAACCGTACCTGCGCCCTCGTTGCCAACTGCAAGGGGTTTGCCTATTCTGGCCTGCACGCGGCTTTCGATACCCTTGCGTAGTTTGGCGGTGTAACGGGTGTCTTCGCCGCTGCCTGTGGTTACGCCTGTGCTAACATCTGCCGGCATGATGAGCGTGGCCTGATCAGAAGGGTTGATAGGGGTAGCCTCTATGCGCACGACGACCTCGTCCGGGCCGGGCTCGGTTATGGGGGCTGATTTTAGGAATAATTGCAGATGCCCATCGTCGGTCACCAGTGAGCGTAATTGCAGGCCTGAAGTATTGGTGTCGTTGCTCATGTTGAGAGTCCCTTGTTAGCTCAATTTCAATATGTTTTTTATATTGAGAATTACTATAGCGTATTATCAGCAGTGTAGTCGCTTCGCTTGCTATTGGTGGCAATGGAGCAAAGCATGTGGTTCTTGAACTGAGTCTAGGGTCTGTTGAGGTTTCATCATTACCACTGCTGGAGGCCATTTTTTCGTCTGGCGAGGCATAAGGAGTGCGGTTTGGTTATTCCAAATAAATGACTGAATAACGATGCCAGGCGGAAAAATGGCCCCAGCCCTTCGGGTTGTGCCTGAGAAAGCGCCACTTGTCGTTGCTCCTCGCTCATTTGGAGCAACCAAACCACACTCGTCGCGTCCCGGCGGGGCCCGCTAAATTGGCGCTTTCTCAGGCGCAACAGAGGCATGATGAAACCTCAACAGACCCTAAGCAATTACTTGAATGAGAGTGCATGAAAGATAATACTCCGAGACCTGTGTTTGGGCGTTTCCTTAAATTTTGGCGCGGCGTACATCAGCTTAGCCAGGAGGATCTTGCAGATCGTTTGAATAGCTCTCCGCGTCATATCAGCCGTCTCGAGAATGGCAATAGTCGGCCCAGTGAGACCATGGTACTTGATATTGCCCGTGCTCTAAGTCTTGGACGGCGGGATTTAACCCATCTTCTGATTGCGGCGGGCTTCGCTCCCCGAGAGGAGCGGGTAGACTTTAATGCCCCCGAACTCAAATGGCTTCGCAAAGCCTTGCTGATGAATTTGCGGGCTTTAGATCCGTTTCCGGCATCGGTGATAGACAGCTCGACAAATATCCTAATGGTTAATCGAGGCTGGGTACGTTTTTACTCGCGAATAGTGAGTGCAGAGGCGTTAACTTCGGTCACAAATTTTTATGACTTTATATTCAGTCACTCGGGCGCCGGTAATATTGTGAGTGATTGGCCAGATACCTTGTCGGCGATTCTCATGTCCATTCAGCAGACGGCCTTGTTTACCGGTGATGAAACGGCGCTTAACACGATAGAACGCCTGCAAGCCTACCCAAGCGCGCCAGCTGATTGGCGCCAGCGTGCCGCGCGTACAGAACCTATGGCGAGCTTTCGTGTGCAGCTGGATATCGAGGGCGAGTTAAAACGGTTTTTCAGCGTGGGGACGATGGTGGGTGCCCTGGGGCCAACCGCCTTTGCCTCTGAGCCGCAGCTAAGTATTGTGACCTTGTATCCCGAGGATGAGGCCTATGATTTTGGTGACTCATTAGATCACGACCTGGTGCATCCTCTGCTGTTTTATTAGCCGCTAGGCAGTGGATATTCGCCACCTGGACATTCGGTGTCGTGGTGGATGAATCTTTAGTTAACCAGAATGCCTGAAGAATCTTAATGAGGTCAGGCAATATGACAGCGGCAATCCTTTCTGAACGCGATATACAGTTCATGCTCTACGAGCTTTTTGATGCTGAGGGCTTAACTGCCAGGCCCCGCTATGCAGATCATTCTGTAGACACGTTTAATGCGGCAATCAATACAGCCCAGCATATTGCCAGCAAATATTTTGTTCCGATTCGCAAGAAGGTGGATGAACAACAACCCACCTTTGATGGCGAAAAAATTTCGATGATCCCGGAAATAAAAATCGCTGTTGATGCCGCCATTCAAGCCGGCTTTGTATCCTCTACGGCGGACTACGAATTCGGGGGAATGCAGTTACCCTTGCTGGTGTCTGCTGCGGCTAACGCATACTTGTGTGCCGCTGGCAGCACTACTATGGGCTACCTTGCCTTAACTTCTGCCAACGCTAGTCTTATTGAGCATCATGGTTCTGCCGAGCAAGTGGAGAAATGGGTGAAGCCCATGCGCAGCGGTCGGTTTGCCGGCACCATGGCGATGACCGAGTCGAGTGCTGGCTCAGGGCTAGCGGATTTGTTGACAAGCGCTGTGCCGGCGGACGATGGCAGCTACCGAATTAGTGGCAGCAAAATATTTATATCCGGAGGTGATCACGACCTCAACGAGAATATAGTGCATTTGGTTTTGGCGAGAATTAAAGGTGCGCCAGCGGGTGTGAAGGGGATTTCCCTGTTTATTGTTCCTAAAATACTTGTCAATGAAGATGGGACTTTGGGCGAGCGCAACGATGTGGCGTTGGCAGGGCTCTTTCACAAAATGGGTGGCCGTGGACAAACCTCTACGGCGCTGAACTTTGGCGAAAATGGCGGTGCTGTTGGCTATTTGCTGGGCGAAGCTAACCGCGGTCTTAGCTATATGTTTCATATGATGAACGAGGCGCGGGTTATGGTCGGCACCATTGCGGCCTGCACGGCGTTAACCGGATATCAATATTCATTGGACTATGCGCGGGAGCGTTTTCAAGGACGACTGCCGTCGAATAATGATCCACTGTCGGCGCCGGTGAGTATCATTGAGCACGCTGATGTGAGGCGCATGCTACTTGCCCAAAAAGCCTACTCGGAGGGCGCGTTTGCCCTCTGCCTGCTGGGTTCGCAGTTGGCGGATGATCGCCACACAGCCCTAAGCGAGGAGGCGCGTGTCAAAGCAGACACCTTACTAGATTTCTTAACGCCTATTATTAAAAGTTGGCCATCGGAATACGGCCCAAAATCAAATAGTTTGGCGATACAGGTGCTTGGTGGGCACGGCTATATCAATGAGCACCCGGTAGAAATGTTCTACCGCGACAACCGCCTTAACCCTATTCATGAGGGCACTACGGGCATCCAGTCACTTGATTTATTGGCTCGCAAATTGCCGATGAACGGGCAGGCGGGCTATTTATCTTGTCTAGCTGAAATACAAAAAGATATTGATGCGGCAATGTCGACTAATTTGTCGGGCCCAGCAATGCAGCTAAGCGAAGCAGTATCGGTACTCAAGAGCACCACCGAGTCCTTATTGCAGGCCATGATGACAAAGCCAATTGATCTGGTATTGGCGAATTCCGTCAGCTATTTAGATATGTTTGGCCACGTTGTGATAGCTTGGCTGTGGCTGCGTCAGGGCCTGGTTGCGCAGGCGGCAATGGCCGCTGAGCTTCATCAGTCTGATATGGATTTCTATCAGGGAAAGTTGCAGGCGATGACGTATTTTATGAATTTTGAATTGCCGTTAATTAATGTTTGGTCGATGCGCTTAATGGAGCTTGATGCGACGTTTTACGATATGAAAAATAATTGGTTTTAATAACGAGTAAAAGGAGACGTGGTGTGGCGACATTAATAGATAAACAGGATGTGCAGAATTATATTGGCTTCGAGCCTGAGGCCACCGACTGGCTGACGATAGACCAAAATAGAATAAATCAGTTTGCAGATTGCACGATCGATCATCAGTTTATTCATGTTGATCCAGAGCGAGCGAAAGACTCCCCCTTTGGCACCACCATCGCTCATGGCTTTCTCAGTCTGTCGATGCTGTCTTATTTTTCTGAACAGTACAGTATTCTGATCGATGGCTTTTATATGGGGATTAATTACGGTTTCGATAAAGTGCGATTTCTCTCGCCGGTCAAAGTTGGCAGTCGTATACGAGCAAAGGCCAAAATATTATCAATTGAAGAAATAAAGCCCGGTAACTTTAGGGTGAGTACCGAAGTCACCGTTGAAATAGAAGGTGAGGCTAAACCCGCCTTGGTTGCGGAATGGATCAGCGTGCAAATGGTCGCGTGAAGCGAATTGACGGGATAGTGAGCCCCGAAATTATTAGGAGAAAGTGATGAGTATTCGTTTTGATGGCCAAGTGGCAATAGTAACCGGTGCCGGAAATGGCTTGGGTCGCAGTCATGCAATCGCGCTGGCCGCCCGTGGCGCCAAAGTCGTTGTGAATGATTTAGGCGGCGCGCGCGATGGCGCGGGTTCGTCTTCTGCGGCTGCCAAAAGCGTAGTGGACGAGATTAAAGCCGCCGGTGGTGAAGCCATCGCGCACGGCGCCAACGTTGCAAACTACAGTGAAGTTGAAGACATGGTTCAGCAAGCGCTGAACGCCTGGGGACGCGTCGATATTTTGATTAATAACGCTGGTATTTTGCGTGATAAATCATTTACCAAAATGTCGATAGATGACTTTAAGTTGGTGATGGATGTTCATCTTATGGGCTCGGTAAACTGCACAAAAGCAGTGTGGGACCTCATGAAAGAACAGCAGTACGGTCGTATCGTGATGACCACGTCGTCGAGCGGACTGTATGGCAATTTCGGTCAGACCAACTACGGTGCGGCCAAGATGGCGGTGGTCGGCTTAATGAATACCTTGGGTTTAGAGGGCGCTAAATACAATGTCAGAATTAACGCCTTGGCACCCACAGCGGCAACGCGCATGACGGAAGATATCATGCCGGAAGAAATATTAGCCATGTTGGTGCCGGAAGCCGTAACTGCTGGTGCACTGATTCTCTGTCATGAGGGTGCGCCCAGTCGTCATATTTTATGTGCCGGTGGCGGAGGCTACGCAAGTTCAAAAATATTTGAAACCGAGGGTGTTTATTTAGAGCCAGCTCAGCAAACACCCGAGGCGGTAGCCGCGCATTGGGATGAGATTTGTAATACCGATAAACAAGCACCCTTGGACAATGGCGCTAAGCAGTCAGAGAAATTTTTACTGAAGGCCCAGGCATTTTTAGCGCAAGACAAGGCATAATTTTAAGTAAAAATTGCAAGATATTTGGAGTAAATATAATGAAAGAGGCAGTGATAGTATCGGCGGCGCGGACCCCGATAGGAAGAGCGTATCGCGGCGCATTTAATAATCTGGAGGCACCGTCATTATCGGCTTTTGCGATTAAAGCTGCGGTTGCGCGCTCTGGAGTAGACCCCAGAGAATTGGACGACTGCATAATGGGCGCCGCGATTCAGCAGGGTACCCAGACGATGAATTTCGGCCGCATTGCGGCAATGGCATCGGGTTTGCCGGTATCAGTCGGCGGCATGACAATTGATAGGCAGTGCTCCTCCGGTTTGATGGCGATTGCAACGGGTGCCAAGCAGATCATTTTAGATGGCGCACCGATGCTCGTTGCCGGTGGCTGCGAATCGATTTCATTGGTACAGAACGAACATATGAATATGCACCGCTTGGTTGATCCTGCTGCGATCGCCCACGTGCCAAATATTTATATGGCTATGCTGGATACCGCTGAGGTCGTGGCGAATCGCTACAATATTTCACGCGATGCCCAGGATGAATACGCGCTGCAGTCTCAGCAGAGAACTGCAGCTGCACAGCAGGCAGGGAAGTTCGCCGATGAGATTGTGGCGGTCACGGCAAGCAAGTTGGTGAGCAATACAGAAACCGGTGAAACTTCGCAGGAACAGGTCACCTTGAGCCAGGACGAAGGTAACCGCCCGTCGACCACGCTGGAAAATTTATCGTCTTTAAAAGCAGTTCGCGACGGCGGCAGCATTAGTGCAGGAAATGCGTCTCAGCTTTCTGATGGCGCGGCAGCGGTCGTTATGATGGATGCCAAATTAGCTGAACAGCGCAATGTAGCTCCCCTGGGAATATATCGTGGTGTTGCGGTTGCCGGGTGTGAGCCCGATGAAATGGGTATCGGGCCTATCTACGCTATTCCAAAATTGCTTAAACATGCTGGGCTAAAAATGGATGACATCGGTCTCTGGGAATTGAATGAAGCCTTTGCAGTGCAAGTCATTTACTGCCGCGACAAACTGGGTATTCCCAATGAGCGTTTAAACGTTAATGGCGGCGCTATTTCAATTGGCCATCCCTATGGTATGAGCGGCGCGAGAATGGTGATGCACGCCTTGCTAGAGGGTAAGCGTCGCGGTGTGAAATATGTTGTCGTCACCATGTGTGTCGGTGGCGGTATGGGCGCGGCGGGCTTGTTTGAAGTGTGTCTCTAGTCGCAAGCTTGCGACGAGGCGGTTATTAGCTGAAATCGCACGCTGGTGATTGAGCAAAAATATCACCAGAGTGCGATCTGAGCGGGCCTATTGGCCGTTGTTCACTACCAGCGGCACGTCAACGGTACCGCTCATGGCCGCCGGTATGGGGGCTTGGGTGATACTGCTAATGTGGGTGAAGTAAGGATGGAATCCATACACCATTAGGCCGAGGGTATCCCCTGTGGTGACGGGCTCCGAAACCCCGATCATTTCCTGTGCGATCAAGCCGCTGCCGCGTATTGGCAACACTTGATCGTTAATTAAAAAGGCATCGCCGCCATCAGCGGGTATTTTGCCCAAGCCTATATACAATAGATTGCCGTCACCATTGCCGCCACTGACATTCAGCATGGCTAAGGGAATGCCTGCGAGAACACCATCATTTGTCACGGTTTGCAGGGGAATGAATTTTCCCTTAGCGACCAGCTGGCTTAGCAGTTCGCTTGGTAGCAGATTGACGATATCGTCTAGATAATCGACCAGTGACGTAGGATCAGCGCTGGCTGTTAGTACTGCAATCAAAGTGCTTGATGCTTCTACCGGCAATGAGGATAAGGTCGCGAGAACGGTTTGTAATGGCAGAGCGGTGAGCAGATCGACAACATTGCTCAGACCGCCGGGAATAATCTGCGTTTCGTCAAAACTAGTGAGTGAGCCTCCGCGTTTTACTTCGCTGCTGCTAGTGCCGGATTGCTGGGCGGTCAGGCTAAAACAGACGTCGGGAATGGCTGGGGCGCTTGTGCCTTGTAATTTGGAGGCCAAAAAATTCAGCGCTAGATCGTCAGTTTGAAAAACTTGGCCATCGCAATACAGCGTGCCTTCGGTGCCGAATAAGATTTGCCGGCCAGCGGTTTGTAGCGCTGGTAAAATATGACCGTCTTTCT
This sequence comes from uncultured Zhongshania sp., assembly GCF_963975605.1. Lineage (NCBI taxonomy): Bacteria > Pseudomonadati > Pseudomonadota > Gammaproteobacteria > Cellvibrionales > Spongiibacteraceae > Zhongshania > uncultured Zhongshania sp. The sequence continues at coordinate 165,963 of NZ_CAXBHN010000001.1, forward strand.
GTATAAACAAGTGTGCCTCGTTGCCTTGGCCTTTCCAGCACTCGTAATTTTCTACCGCTTCATTAATGTTAAAAAGTACGTCATTGCTACCCTGAATAAATAAGGCGTCGGCGGTGGAGAGCGTTCTGCCGTCTTCGCGTTCGCCTTCACAAAACGACAGTGGGCTGTGACCCGCTAAGCGGGTAACGGTTTCGGTTGCGATTTCGCCGGTGGTGCTTGCGCCAATAATGGCCTCGAAAAGATAGGGTTCAAGCTTGCCCATCGATGCGACTGATAAAATATCTAACCAGATATTCTTCGGCGTATTGTTGGCGTACAGGCTGTAGGGCAGGTTGCTCCACGTTGCCAAGGGCACAATGGCGTCAAAACGTTTATCTACACTGGAGCACACCGTTTGAAAGCCGCCACCGTAAGACAGACCAACGGCGCCAATGAGCGGGTCGTCGCCCTCAAAACTCAAATTAACTAGGTTCTCTTCGGCCCAGTCTATTATTTGCGACACATTGCGGCAGTCGATATCGGGGTCCATCACGGTGATATTGCCAGTGGTTTCACCAAAACCTCGCTGGTCAAAACTAATGACATAAAAGCCCTTTTCCAGCCATGCTCGCCTGGCGACATCACCAGAAATATCATTGGTGAGAAAGGATTCGAGTGGATTGGGGTTTTCGAAATTTTTGGCGCGAGAAAGACCAAAGCCGTGGCTATGGAGTATTAAAGGGACGCGCTTTCCCTGCGGATTTTCCGGTGCGTATACCGTAAATGCTACGGTCTCGCCGTCAAAGCCGGTGAGCGTTTGATCGAAGTGGTTTTGGCTTTCGGGCTGGCCGTTATTCCCGCTACCGGGATTATCAGCGGGGCCGCCCCTGGATGACGAGCTTGAGCTACCGCCGCAGGCTGTGAGTACCGTGATACTGCTAATAAGGGTGAGTTTGGCGATTAAGCGGGCACTGGGGAGCATGATATTGCCTCTTTGTTATCGTGGCGGATTACCCGGTTTGAATGCGACAGCAGGTATCGCGTCGTTGTGGGTGATCCTATTTACTGAAGGGCAGTATAATGTTTTCAGTGAAAATATTAAGGGCGGCAGCATTAAACTTTACGCTTTCGTGAACTATCGCACTTAGTGCTCATTAACTGGCGCGGCAGGCCATGTTGTGACGCGTCGCGATGCAACTAAAGATTTAGCCAAGTTTTTGCCGCGGGCGTGATGGTGGTGATGTTGGGTTAGGAAGGTCAGTACATGGCACAGCGCATACCTGGTTTTTCGCACCCAGGCCCGGCGGTGATTCAAAAAATACAGATCGTAATTCCAGTTCACGTGGTTGTGGGTCGTCCATAAGCCTTTGAACGCGGTGCCAAAAAGAAAGATTTCGGTTAAGCCAAGGTATAGGCAGATAAACTGGAAACAGAAGTTCGGCATGATAAACCAGAACAGAGAGTGCTCAACAAAGGTTTGGGTAACGGAGATTTCACCTTTGCGGTCATTTGTGCCTATAAAATGGTGTGGGCGATGACTAATTTTAAAGAGTTGTTGCAAATAGAGTACTGGTTTCCAAGTCATCCGACGAGCGTGTGAAACCAGTGGGCGCCGCCGACCGCATTGGCTTGATCCAGCCCGCCATGAGCGCGGCATTGCAGAGGTTGCGGTTGACCTGTCACGACGAGCTTTTCGTTCGCAGCCGGCAAGGCATGATCGCGACACCACGCGCCATTTGACACAGCAAGTACCATGATGAGGGTGGGCTTACACGTGAAGATATTCGACCTTACCGGCTCTGCTTGTTATTGTCACAGGCAGTAAATTCCGGGATGGAGTAAGGAGTATCATGCCTACATCGCTGACTCATATCGCCATGCACGTGCAGGATCTAGCGGCCTGCGTCGATTTTTATCATCGCTACGCCGAGATGAATATTGTCCACGAACGGCCGCACCACAATGGCAAAGTCATTTGGATGGCCGAGCACGGTAGAGAAAAAGAGTTTATTTTAGTGCTGTTGCCCGGTGGGCCAGGTAGGGCGCAAAGTGATAGCGACTTCTCGCATTTGGGTTTTGCCGTCGCCAGTCGTCATGCTGTCGATAGTATCGCCGATCGCGCTCGCGCCGAGGGCATTTTGGTGTGGGAAACCCGTGAGGAAGATTACCCCGTTGGCTACTACTGCGGTTTGCGAGATCCCGACGGTAACTTTGTCGAATTTAGCTACGGTCAGCCACTGGGGCCGGGTGCTGAAAATAGGGAGTTTTAAGTGTGATTGATAAAGGCCTGAAAAAAGGTGTAAAAAAGTCAGTGGATGGGGTGCGCTGATGCTGGTAAGTCTCGCAGACTACAAACAACCGCGGGATCGCGCTGCGATAGAGTTGCTGATGTCCCACTACGCCTTAGATCCAATGGGTGGTGGTGAAGCGCTGCCAGATGAGGTTTTGTCCGGCCTATGTGACGCCTTAGCGGAGGTCGCAAATGCCGCAACGATTTTGATTTTCGATGGTGAAAAGCCGGCGGCACTGGCCACGGTATTGCAAGGATTCTCAAGCTTTAAGTGCAAGCCCTTGCTAAATATTCACGATGTGATTGTATTGCCGGCCTACCGTGGCCAGGGTTTGGCCCAGCGCTTAATGTCTGAGGTAGAAAAGTTAGCCAGGCAGCGGGGTTGTTGTAAAGTAACCCTCGAAGTCCTGCAGGGTAATATGGTTGCGCAGGCTGTTTACCGGCGCTGCGGTTTTGCCGCCTACGAACTTGATCCTGAGCTGGGGCAGGCCCTGTTTTGGCAAAAGGAATTATAGCTAGCTAGTCATAGATTGGCGCGTTCAACTTTTGGTGTGGTTATCGAAAAGCGGCCGCGCTATGCTTAAAGGTAATTTATCTCACGCTAAGGAAAGTGCTTTATGAAAGGCAAAATTCTCGATTTCAACGCGACAACATCGCAGGGTGTCATTGCTGGCGAAGACGGTAAGCGTTATAACTTTGGTGCTGCCGAATGGAAAGGCGAAGGTTTCGCGGGCGCCGGATTGGCCGTGGATTTTGTTGCTGAGGGTGACACGGCTAAACAGCTGTATATGGATAAAAGTATTGTGCCCGCCTCGTCTAAAAAAGTCGCTGCTGCGTTACTGGCGTTTTTCTTCGGCGCCTTTGGTGTTCATAAATTTTACCTTGGTTACAACAAGCAAGGCGTCATTATGTTACTGACGTTTTTATTTGGTTTTATCCTTCTCGGGCTTCCCTCTATTGCCATTGGCATCATCGCGTTTATTGAGTTTATTTTATACATCACCAAGTCAGATGAAGATTTTGAACAGACCTATGTTATTGGTCAGCGTCCGTGGTTTTAAACATCTACAAGTAAATTATTATGGCTTACAGACGCATCGTTGTATTAACCGGCGCAGGTATTTCCGCAGAGTCTGGTATTAAAACCTTTCGTGCTGAAGATGGCTTGTGGGAAGAGCATCGTGTTGAAGATGTGGCAACCCCCGAAGGGTTCGCTGCTGATCCGGAGCTGGTGCAGAACTTCTACAATGGTCGGCGCGCGCAGTTGTTAAGCGATGCGGTAAAGCCCAATGCGGCACATATCGCTTTGGCGGAATTAGAGCAAATTTATGGCCCCAACTTGCTGCTTGTAACTCAGAACATCGACAATCTTCACGAGCGAGCGGGCTCCCAAAATATTATTCATATGCACGGCGAATTGCTCAAAATGCGCTGTGCGTATACCGACAAAATATATCCCATTCAAACTAATATTAAAGTCGATGACCGCTGCCAATGCTGCGGCATGCGCGGCGCACTTCGACCCCATGTGGTGTGGTTTGGCGAAATGCCGCTGCAAATGGACGAGATATACAATGCGCTCGACGCCTGCGACTTATTCATTGCCATTGGCACCTCTGGCAATGTTTATCCCGCTGCGGGTTTTGTGCGGCAAGCGGCGCTGTCTGGCGCGCATACTATGGAAATAAACCTGGAGCCATCCGCGGTGCAGTCGGCGTTTGCTGAGCATCGTTACGGACTGGCGAGTGCGGAGGTGCCGGCGTTGGTTGCGGACCTATCGGAGCGTTGAGAGCTCTTGAAGCAGTTGGCAACCTTAATCTAGGTTATAAAAATATTTGAATCAGTATTGTGATTTGGTGTGACCTTATGAGCCTTCTTAAGCTTTATTAGCTATTTAACGACGCCTTCACGCATTTCAAAATAGTGTAATCGTACTCACCATCTAAAGATTCAAACACGGTTTTCATTTTGCCGTCTTCGCTTAACTCAAAGGCAAATAGTATTTCCTTTATTTGCTTGTCGTCGAGGGTGATTACATCGCTAAGTGCGAGTTCGCCATTGCTGATACCTTGGCAAAGATGGCTATAGATGGTGTTGATAGACAGCTTGCGTTGGCTAGCGATATCTTCCGCTGTGTTGCCCTGTTTTAGCAGCATGATGCTATTCGCCGCAGTGTCGTTAATATCATCGTTTTGGTCGCCGCTGTTTCCCGCATTGGCCAGAATGACGTCTAAAAATCCTTGTCCATAGTTGTCTAATTTTTTCTCGCCAATACCGGATATGCGGCCTAGCTGCTCAAGTGTTTGGGGTTGGCGCTCGGTCATTTCGGCGATGGTGGCGTCGTGGAAAATCATATACGCGGGAATGCCTTGTTCGCTGGCCAGTGCCTTGCGGTGTTCGCGCAGGGCGTCCCACAAGGTGTTGCTCTCCGCGCCAGAGAACGAGCGATTTTTGCGCTCTTTGCTTTTTTTGCTGAGCTTGACCATTTTCCGTAAGGTCAGTTGTTCGTCACCTTTTAGAACGGGTCTGGCGCTATCGGTGAGTTGTACGCTGCCATAACCCTCTACGTCTACCTTGAGTAATCCTCGGGCAATTATTTGCCGATACAGGGTTCGCCATTCGGTGGCGTTAAGCTCGCTGCCAATGCCGTAAGTCGAAATTTTATCGTGACCAAATTGGCTAATACGCTCGTGTTCTTTGCCCAGCAAAACGTCGACTAAATAACTCACGCCAAAACGCTGACCGGTTCGATATACGCACGACAGCGCTTTTTGGGCGGCGAGGGTGGCGTCCCACGTTTCCGGCGGTGTGAGGCAGTTGTCGCAGTTACCGCAGGGCTGATCTAAGTTGTCATCGAAGTAGCGCAGCAGCGCTTGGCGGCGACAGGTGGTGAGTTCACAGAGGCCGAGCATGGCATCGAGCTTGTGCTGCTCCAGGCGTTTGCGGCCTTCTTCAGCGGTGGAGTTGCCCTGCATTTGCCGCAGGGTAATGACGTCTTGCAGACCGTAGGCCATCCACGCATCGGCAGCTAAACCGTCGCGCCCTGCGCGCCCAGTTTCCTGATAATAGGCTTCGATGCTTTTCGGCAAATTTAAGTGCGCCACGAAGCGCACATCGGGTTTGTCGATACCCATGCCAAAGGCAATTGTCGCAACGATTATCACGCCGTCTTCGCGCAGAAACCGCTCTTGATGTTGTTGGCGCACTTCGTTGCCGAGGCCTGCGTGGTAGGGTAGCGCGGCCAACCCCTTGCCGTTAAGCCACTGCGCGACTTCGTCTACCCGTTTGCGCGACAGGCAGTAGACAATGCCCGCTTCGCCTTCGTGTTCGTTCAGAATAAAGCGCAGTAATTGCTCGCGGGCATTGCCCTGGTTTTCACTGATACGGTAGCGAATATTGGGTCGGTCGAAACCGTCGTTAAAAACACGGGCTTGCTGCAGTGAAAGCCGCTCGATAATTTCCCGTTGAGTTGGTCCGTCTGCGGTGGCGGTCAGTGCGATGCGGGGAATGTCGGGGAAACGTTCGTGCAGAATAGAAAGCTTGATGTATTCCGGCCGAAAGTCGTGGCCCCACTGTGATACGCAATGCGCTTCGTCGATGGCAAATAAAGCGAGGGGCGCTCGACTCAGCAGGTCGAGCATGCGCGGCATCATCAGGCGTTCTGGTGCGACGTAGAGCAGGTCTAGTTCGCCATCCATAAGCGCAGATTCTACGCCGTTAACTTCCATACCACTTTGGCTGGAATTTAAAAACGCCGCTTTTATCCCGTTCTGGCGCAGCGCCATGACTTGGTCTTGCATCAGCGCGATCAAGGGAGAAACGACGATGGCGGTGCCGCTTCGGACGAGTGCCGGGACCTGGAAGCAAAGCGATTTACCTCCACCGGTAGGCATTAGCACGAGGGCGTCGCCGCCGCCTATCACGTGATTTACGATTTCTGCTTGCTGGTTGCGAAAGGCGTCGTAACCGTAAATGCTTTGCAGAATGTGCAGGGCGGCATCTGCGGGTTTTTGGGTGTCAGTGTGTAAGATAGCGGGTTACCACATTAAGTCGTCGGGAATTTGATACGCTGCATAAGGGTCATCTTCAGCCACGATGTCGCCGGCAGATTGGGTGTTGTGAACAAGTACCGCGCTGTCGTCGCGCTGTTTGATTTTGTCGGCAATGATGGCTGGCACTAGCTCGTAACCGTCTTTCAGTTTGACGAGGGCGATTACGCCCTTGATTAACTGGGTCTGTAAGAGTGCGTCGACGTAGAGCTTTTTAATTTTCTTGCCGTCGGTAAATTGATAGGCGATTTCGCCATTTTTGCGGTCAATTTTATTCAGCGTTATTAGCTGAATAATCTGCGCTTGAATAGCCTTTTTATCCGCTTCAGCCTGACGCTGGCGATTAAGCTCGCGGTCGCGCTCGGCTTTGTCGGCAAGCGCGCGCCTGGCCGCTTCCTTGCCTTCATCAACAAGTACTTGGCCTGTGCCCTTGGCCTGTTTTACCTGTTTGCGTTTTTCTTGATTGAGTTGCTTGGCCTTTTTTTTGTCGACCATGCCGGCTTTAAGAAGCTGCTCTTGCAGAGATGCCATGCAATAACCTCTATTTGCTTGTGTTGAGTTGGAGTTGGGTTGCCTGTGTGTATTCTATGCTATTCGCGGCCGCGGAGCTTGGGCTTATTGCTTGATTATACGTATTGTGGCTGATGACTTGGTCTTGGGCTAATTGTCAGGTGCCAGAGTTTTGCAACTTCTCCTTTTCTTGATGATACCGTACACTGAGTCCCTGTTTTCGCAGATTAAAGCTTCTTATGAAATCAAATATTGCCACCTTTCTAGTAAGTCCTGTTCTCGCCGCTGCGACGATTAATGCCCAGGCAGATGTGGATAATGCCAATCAATATCGTTACCTGGAAGCCGCCGTTGCCTACCAAAGTACCGATTGGGGTCCTTTCAGTGAAGAAACCAATGCGACCTTTTTGGCGAGCATCGAGTTTTTAAAGTATGTGCACGCCCATGCACGGTATAACAATGGTGACACGCATTTGCCTAAAGGTTATCAGCAAGACGGCTGGCTGACCTACGGTATCGGGGCGCATTATTTCATTTCCCCTAATACCTCTTTATTAGTCACGGCTGATCGCCACGAGCTGGGCTCCAATAATAAGAAGGCCGACGAAACGGCAAGGGAGTATCGCGTGGGTATTCGCCATGATCTCAATGCCCAGTGGCGGGTGACCTTTGAAGCGGGTGAGCACGATCTGATTGTAGGTCCTGATAGCACCTTTATTTTTGAGACGATTTATTCCTACAACGAACATCTTGGCGGCAGCTTCCGTGTACGCGACTACGACAAACTAGACTTGAGTTCCTACGAGTTAGGTTTTCGTTACAGTTTTTAATTAGATATTTTTAGAAGAGGCACTATACCGATAGTTTTGGTGTAGTACCTGTTGGTTTGTTGTACCAAACTTTGCGCATCAATACTGTGATGGCCTTAGCGGCCATCCGGTATCGCGATGTCTAGTTTCAGCAAGTCTATGGCTAGCGCTTCCGCCACTTTGATTCCGTCTATCCCCGCCGACAAAATGCCGCCCGCATACCCTGCGCCTTCGCCTGCTGGATAGAGTCCGCGGGTATTTAAATTTTGATAGTCCCTGCCGCGTTTGATGCAAATAGGCGACGAGGTACGGGTTTCAATGCCGGTGAGAATGGCGTCGTTCATAGCGAAGCCTTTGATTTGTTTGTCGAAGGCGGGGATGGCTTCGCGGATCGCCTCATTGGCGAAATCGGGAAGCGCTTTGGATAGATCACCCAGCGATACTCCCGGTTTGTAAGACGGTGTGACGCTGGCGAGGGCGGTTGACGGCGTGTTGCGTAAATAGTCACCGACCAACTGCGCCGGCGCATTGTAGTTTTCGCCGCCGAGTTGATAGGCCAGGGTTTCTAGCGAGCGCTGTAAATCGATACCCGCCAAAACATGCTCCGGGTAGTCCTTATCTGGTTCGATTCCCACTACTACGGCGGCGTTGGCATTGCGCTCATTGCGGGAATACTGCGACATGCCATTGGTAACGACGCGGCCTTCCTCAGACGTGGCCGCAACCACGGTGCCGCCCGGGCACATACAAAAGCTGTAAACGCTGCGACCATTCTTGCAGTGATGCACGAGCTTGTAGTCGGCGGCGCCCAAAATAGGGTGACCGGCTTGTTCACCAAACCGCGCTTTGTCGATAACGGATTGGGGGTGTTCAATTCTAAAGCCGATGGAAAAGGGCTTTGGCTCGATGTATACACCTTGGTTTAACAGCATTTCAAAAGTGTCGCGCGCACTGTGGCCAATCGCCAGAACGACATGGCGAGTTTGCAGGTGCTCGCCATTACTCAGGGTGAGGCCAGTGATTTGGCCTTGCGCGTCGCTGCTCTGCTCGCGGTGAATCACATCGACCTTGGTGTTAAAGCGTATTTCGCCACCGAGACGGGTAATTTCGGCGCGGATGTTCTCCACCATTTTTACCAGCTTAAACGTGCCAATATGCGGTTTGCTGACCATCAGTATTTCTTCGGGCGCACCGGCCTTCACAAACTCAGTCATGACTTTGCGACCGAGAAAACGACGGTCCTTAACTTGGCTGTAGAGTTTGCCGTCGGAGAAGGTACCCGCGCCGCCTTCGCCGTATTGCACATTCGATTCGGTATTGAGTTTGCGTTCGCGCCACAATCCCCAAGTGTCTTTGGTGCGTTGCCTAACATCTTGGCCGCGCTCCAAGACAATCGGCTTGAGTCCCATTTGAGCGAGTACCAAGGCCGCCAAAATACCGCAGGGGCCAAAGCCGATAATAACGGGGCGTTGTTGCTCCTCGTTAGGGAAGTCGCTCTGCGCATGAGCAAGAAATTTATAATCGGTATCTGGGCTGGGGCTGAGGAATGATTTGCCTTCGAAGCGTGCCAGCAATTCGGCTTCGCGTTTGGCGTCGAGGCTAATATCCAATTGATAGATTAATTGAATATCCCCTTTTTTACGGGCGTCGTAGCTGCGCTTAAAAATGCTTACTGTCTTGAGTTCATCGTCCTGAATAGCCAGTCGGGCTAAAATGGATTTGCGGAGTGCCGTTTCATCGTGGTTGAGCGGCAATTTCAAGTCGTTGAGTCTGAGCATTGGCGGGGGTCGCGGTGTACTGGAAAGCGCGAGATTCTACCACGGAATCGTTTTGTGCTCCCAGTCGATAAAAGTCGCTTCTGCCGCAGAATGGTCAAGCGATGACGCGGTGTCCTGCATTAGGGCAATTAAGCTCTCTGCCACAAAGGCGGGGGAGAATAGTTTTCCCTCAGGCACAGAGGCCTGAAAAGGTCGTGACAGCGGCGAATCTGTAGTGCCGGGATGAAAAGCAATAAGGCGGACATTTCTTGCGCGGCGGCCATATTCGATGGCGGCGGTGCGAATCCCCATATTCAAAGCTGCCTTCGACATCCGGTAGCTATACCAGCCGCCGAGATGGTTGTCGCTAATACTGCCAATGCGAGCACTGAATACCGCCATCACACAGGGCAGTGATGATTTGAGAAGTGGCGTTAATGCCTTTATCCAAAGCAGCGGCGTTAACGCATTGCTTTGCATAATGCTGAAGAGGGCGTCGGCCTTAATATCCTCCAGACGCTTTTCGGGTTTGATTCCATCATCGTGCAAGCGACCGTTGCAAATGATGACGCGATCAATATGCCCGCCGATTTCTTTCAGGTCGTTTACGCATTCATCAATGGCAGGCTCTGAGTTATCGCATTGCCAGTAGCGTACGTCAGCGTGCGCAGTGCTGGATAATTTGCGCCGGCTTATGGCAATGATTTGGCTGCCATCATCCAATGCTTCAATGGCATTTATGCAGGCGGAGGCGAGGGCGCCACTGGCGCCAATAACAATGCTTGTTGATTGCATGTGGCATCACTGTTTTCTAGCTAAACGGCGTATACGCGGACGCCGAGATAGTAGATGACGGGATGGCTGGCTTGTAGGTTTAGGCTACCAATCCAGCGCTATACCCAGACGACCATGCCCACTGGAAATTAAAACCACCCAGCCAACCTGTCACATCGAGCACCTCGCCAATAAAATACAAGCCGGGCTGGTTCTTGGCTTCCATGGTTTTGGAGCTGATGTCGGCGGTGTCGATCCCACCGCGGGTAACTTCTGCGGTTCGGTAGCCCTCAGTTCCCGAGGGCTTTAATACCCAGTTATTTAGCCGCTCGGCAATGCCGATTAGCTGTTTATCTGAGTATTCGCCCAAGGGTTTTTCAGCCAGTTCATGCCACCACAGAAATTGCAGTTCTGCCACGAGGCCTTTTGCTAATTTGTGGCTAAGTACAGTTCTCAATAGGCTTTTAGCCTGGCTGTGTTTGGCGTCTAACAGCCAGTCGCTAGCATTTATTTTGGGCAGTAAGTTGATGGTAATAGCGTCACCGGGGTTCCAGTAATTTGAGACCTGTAGCGCGGCTGGACCCGAGATTCCGCGGTGGGTAAATAAGATGTTTTCGGTAAAGGTGGTTTTGTTGGCGGACATGTCGACTTCCAGCGCCAGCCCGGACAATTTCTCGCAGAACTGCTTCATGCCGTCGCTGAACATAAACGGGACTAAACCGGCGTGGCGTTTGGTGAGCGTGAGGCCGAACTGCTTGGCGATATCGTAACCCATGCCACTGCCGCCCAGTGTGGGTATAGATAGCGCACCGGAGGCCACCACAAAAGACTGGCAGTGTAGCTCTAGCAGCGTGTCTTGTTGATTGACTGAAAGTTGATAGCGCAGTGAGGGCTGGCTACCTGCTTCGCGCTCTGCCACGGAAATGAGATCAGCGTGGCAACGTATCTCAACGCCGGCATTGGCGCATTCATCCAGTAGCATATTGAGGATATCTTTGGCCGAGTTCAGACAAAATAATTGACTGTGCCGGCGCTCTTCGTAAGGGATTTGATAGCGCTCTACCATGCCGATGAAATCCCACTGGGTGTAGCGACTCAAGGCGGCCTTGCAGAAATGGAGATTGTCGGAAATGAAGTTGTCGGCCTCGACAAAATGATTGGTGAAGTTGCAGCGGCCACCGCCCGACATCAGAATTTTTTTGCCGACCTTATTCGCCTTCTCGAGAACTAGTACTCGGCGCCCGCGCTGCGCGGCGGTCAGTGCACACATCAAGCCGGACGCGCCCGCACCGAGAATGATCACATCGTATGTATTGGGGTCGTTCGCCACAGGTTTGGTTTCGCCGTCTATTAAATGAATTGCATGCGGATGCGTCGGGGGCGCAGTATACCGTCTAATGCCAAGTCTGGCAGCGCCGCCATTGTCTTCGATGTGGGCGCTGAGTTCATTTGCGCGGTTTTTTGCCCATGGTCTTGTGTGGCGCAAAAAATAAAGTATTAATCTGGTGTTTTGCGTCAGACTGGTGCAGATTTTGCTAGTGTTCTGGCAGTCATTTCAGTTCCTGATCCTCTCAGTAAGCTCAAGTGATACCCATTAGCTAATTTCTTATAAGGCGAGGTCTCCTTAATGAGTCGCAATCAAGCGCGTGTTCAAGCTGTTTCCCAGATAGTTAATCGTAAGCCAATTGACGTTACGATGCCTGAGCCTCTCAGTAAAATCTGGGCAAGTGATGTTTTCAATCTGTCAAAGATGGAAGAAGCACTGTCTAAAAACGCATTCAAAGCATTGAAAACCACCGTACAAACCGGTGCGCCACTCGATGCGGCTACTGCCGATGTTGTCGCTGCCGCCATGAAAGATTGGGCACTGAGCAAAGGCGCTAAGTTCTTCTCGCACATTTTCTACCCAATGACCAATGCCACCGCTGAAAAGCATGACGGTTTTATCATCACTAATTCCGATGGCAACCAAATCACAGAATTTACCGGCAGTTTGTTGATTAAAGGCGAACCTGATGGCTCCTCTTTCCCCAACGGCAGCCTGCGTATGACCAATGCGGCGCGTGGTTACACCGCGTGGGATCCAACCAGCCCAGCTTATATTATGCACACCGATAATGGCTCGACGCTGATGATCCCAAGCGTTTTCATGAGCTGGACCGGCGAAGCGCTGGATAAGAAAATCCCGCTATTGCGCTCAAATTCGGCAATGAATAAGGCAGGCCAGCGCGTATTGTCGCTAATGGGTGAAACGGAAGTTGCGGCGCTAAACTCTAGCTGTGGCGCTGAGCAAGAATACTTCCTGATCGATTCTAATTTCGCCAATAGCCGTCCAGATTTACTATTGGCGGGCCGCACGTTATTCGGTGCTTCGCCAGCGAAAGGCCAGCAGTTTGACGATCATTACTTCGCGGCTATTCCAGAGCGCGTGCAAGTGTTCATGCAGGATTTAGAGGATAAGTTGTACCGCTTAGGTATTCCGGCTAAAACTCATCACAACGAAGTCGCGCCAGGCCAGTTTGAAATTGCGCCCTATTATGAGGCAGCGAATATCGCCTCTGACCACCAGCAACTTCTGATGACACTGTTAAAACTAACGGCTAAGCGTCATGGTTTTGTGTGTTTATTGCACGAAAAGCCTTTTGCAGGCGTTAACGGGTCGGGAAAACACGTGAACTGGTCGGTTGGCAACGCGACTCAGGGTAACTTGCTTGACCCTGGCAGCACCCCGCACGAGAATATTAACTTCCTGCTCTTTTGTGGTGCGGTAATTCGTGGCGTGCACCTTTTTGGCCCATTGCTGCGCGCGGTTATCGCTTCCGCCTCAAATGACCACCGTTTAGGTGCCAATGAAGCCCCACCAGCCATCCTGTCTGTTTATCTTGGTGACCAGTTAGAGCGCGTATTTAACGACATCAAGGAAGGCAAATTGTTGAAGTCTGAAGTGGGCGGCTTTATGGATTTAGGTCTAAGCCAAATACTGAAATTTGAGCGTGATCCAGGCGACCGTAACCGCACTTCGCCATTCGCGTTTACTGGCAACCGGTTTGAATTCCGGGCGGTGGGTTCATCTGCCTCGGTTTCTGGTCCATTGGTTGCGATGAATACCATGTTGGCTGACTCCTTAAACTGGATTGCCGATAAGCTGGAAGCAGAATTGGCTACCGGTACTAGCAAGCCAGTAGCAGCTATCAAAGTATTGAAAGAGTTGATGGAAGGTCACAGCAACGTGATTTTCGGCGGTGACGGTTATTCAAGCGAATGGCACCGTATGGCCGTTGAAGAACGTGGTCTGAAAAACCTGCCTACCTCTGCAGATGCGCTTCCTGCCTTCCGCGACGAAGCGGTTGTTAAATTGTTCTCTAGCACTGGCGTACTAACCCCCGTCGAGCTGGCGAGCCGTTTTGAAGTCTATTCAGAGCAGTACCTGCTGTCGATTGAAGTAGAAGCCAAGCTGGTAGTCGATATGGCAACGACCATGATCTACCCAGCTGCGGTTGAGTACTTGTCACAGATCGCGGGCACCGCGTCGTCTATGGCTGCCTTGAACATCACCCTTGATAGCGGTGTTGCGTCAGCGGTTGCCGGCAAAGCGAATGCCATGATGGCGGCAGTGGCTACCCTAAACGCCGCATTAGACGTGCATGACTTCGATTCTACCGAAGCGCATATGCAGTACGCTGCAAGTACTTTGCGTAGCTTGATGGTTGAGGTGCGTAATCACGCTGATACATTGGAGACATTGGTTGCTGACGACCTGTGGCCACTGCCTAAGTATTCAGAAATGTTATTCATTAAATAATGGCTGCGCGGTCTTCGGGCTGCGCATGCTTTTTTAATGCTAACTTGCTTGAAATAAAAACGCCCTCTCAGTGAGGGCGTTTTTACGTTCGGCTATTCAGATTCTAATATTGTTTGAGCGTATTTGAATCCTGGTTTAGGCTTGTTAAACGCGCTTTAGATCGCCTTCGATGTCGGCCGTTTTACGGCGGGCGAGAGCGAGATTTGAGTTCTTTTTGTCGAGCACGAGGTAGATAAACAAGCCTTCATTGGTCGTGCTTGGGCGGATGATATGAAGCTGTGTGTCCAGTGTGATCAAAATATCTTCGATCTTTCCGGTAATGCCTAGTGATTTCATGGTTTTCATTTTTGCCTTGACTACTTCACTGTTACCAGCCGCAGCCATTTCCAGATCAACCCCGGAACCAGCCGAAGCTAACAGCATTCCTGAGGTGTAATCTACCACTGCACAACCCATTGCGCCGTCGATTTCCATCATGCTTTTTACGGCGTCGTTTAAATTACTCATAGTTTTTACTCTCCTGGTTAAATCTGTTTTGTTTTAGCAAATTAAATTCTAACGATTTGGGCTCTTTAACATTCTTATTCCCCTCTAGCGTGGATGTGTCGCTTCCGGCGCCGGAGTGTTCTACTGGCTAAGCAACATTGGCTAAATCGAGATCGCCAATTTCAACTGCTAAGCGGTTTATTAGTAAGCGTAAACTGGCGATATTCATGGCGCTTTTGGCCGACATGGACAGTACAAAATCCTTGTCATTCAATTGCAGTGCAACAAAAGCAACATTGCCCTGCTCTGATTCAATGAAAGTAATTTTGAAGCTTTTCGACAGAATCTGTTTGGTCACGGCATTGCTTACGGAGTACAGCGTACTTGCCGCTGCAGCCATGGTTTCGACATCAAATCCTTCGCTCAGACGTGAAAAATGATGAACGGGAAATCCGTCAGTGGTTGCCAGTGAGATAATCTCGATCGCGTCATTGTTGCTCGAATATTCATTGAATAAGCCAATCAGCTCGCCACTCAATTTTTTATTAGCCGACATGTAGTTGTGCTCCTTCGGGCTCTTCCGTGTTGCTGATTGCATCGATCATTTGCAGAAGCATGAGAGAAGACTCAACATCGCGTGGATCAACAGGCATGATCGGGGCAGATAAACCGTGCCCTTGTAAAACGTGTTCTAAAAACTCCATCAGTACGTCTAATTCCTCAGCCGTGGCGTTTTCGGAGTGGCTGATTCCGACTACAACTGGGACGTTATTTTTTAATGGCTGGAAATGGCTGAGAATATCGTCGATGGCATCGATATTAATGCCTTCACCGTATTTGACTAAGATGACCAGCCCCCACAAAGAGGTATTCACCATGTCCCAAAGCAGTGAAAAGCGCTTTTGTCCGGGTAATCCAAAGAGTCCCAGCGCGATATCGGCATCTAGACTCAAACGCCCATAATCAATACCAACGGTGGTGAATTCCTTGCCTATATCGACAGAAGACCTCGCTTCTGTGGCGAAGGGAGAGATTTCACTAATAGTGTTTATGAGCTGGGTTTTCCCCGCGCCCACTTCGCCCACTATCGCTAATTTATTATAAATTTGATCCATAGTTAGCGACGCCCTAGGATTTAGCGGATGCGATAAAGCGTCGGAGAACTCGGCTAAATCGGTCTGCGGTTTTATTTACTGGTTGTTCCGCCGTATTGGCTGATATCGATGGATTGCTAACTACCCTCAAGTTTGGGACTCCGACGCTCGAATGTGTTTTTAATAGACCCAAGCTCTCTAGTACTGACAAGTAATGAGTTAATTTTTCATTAGATGAGCACAGCTTCAGCGCTAAAATCCGTTCGAAATGTGCAGGTCTTTTTGTCAGGTTAGAGCAAAGGCGGATGAGTTCTGGAGTCATCCTCATTTGCGTTGGTCGCGGCCACGCAGACACGGAAACAACGCAGTCCTCGTATATTTTTTTGCTTGTGCTGCTAATGTTCGCTGGTGCGGGGGTTGGTGTGGCTAATGTTGTGGTCGGTGTAGGAGTAGGTAGCTCAGGTCGACCAAAAAAACTTTCTAGCCGCGTTTTATCAGTACTGCTTTTTGCTTGGATCTTGTCGGCTAGGCTTTCTTTGAGTCTTGCGATGAAATCTAAGTGCGCATCTGTTCCAGCGCCTATGATACGAATTTTCCAACCGGCAAATTCCGCCGCGTCGGCATTGCAATTCATTACTACACTGAAGTCACTGATACGAGGATCACGCCCTATACGGTAAATGGCGTTGGCCAAAGACTCGGCATTTCCTTCCATAATTTGCAGGCAGCTACTATCGGAAACAAGGAATACGCCGGTGATATCATTCTCTCTGTTGTAAACTCGGGTTGAGTTATAGAGCGCCATGAGTTGAGTAGAAGCGTCCCCTTCATCGGGCTGGGTCGTGATCGTGCTAATACACGCAATTCTTTTCATGGCTTTCGTTCGCTAGGCTATGTGCATTCTGTGTTGCTGAACCAGACGTTTAAGCAGAACGATGTCTTGTCCGGTTAAAGTCACGTCAGCAGCAGACTAGTTTTTAGGATATTCTTCCCTGATGTGATCGAACTATGTCGTAGTCACGCTGACTTCCGTATTCGTATTAGTACTCATTAAGTGGCGGTGGTCGTAAAAACGAGAAATACATCACTTTTTTCAGGCGAAGCTGTCTATTGTGGAATGACTGGGGAGTATTGCTGGTCCCAAATTGAATATTCAGCTTCTCAGTTCCAATAAGGGCCTACAGATATTCTATAATTCACTTGGCTAGTGCTTGGATGATACTTAAAGCACCGCAAACTTTAGTTACCGTAGCGAGGAAGTGGTTTTGGCGCAGCATCCAGTTATATTGCAGATAGCGCGGGCAGATGAGGCAATAGTGAAGGAGGATTTTGATACGCTCCTCGATATTTACACTGAAAATGCGGTACTTGTCGTCGAACCGGGGCGGAATGCTGTTGGTAAAGCAGCGATACGAGCAGCTTTTGAGAAGATAGCGGTGTATTTTAAGAACGGATTACAGGTAAGACAAAAGGGTATGCAGCTACTTGAGTCGGGTGATACTTGCCTTGTGTTGGCGCTGACCGAAGTTGCCGCGCCGAACTATCCGGCCGTTGAGCGCAAAGCATGCTATGTGTTCAATAGATCCGCTGACGGCAAGTGGTTGTGTTGTATTGATAATTCTTATGGCCACGATATTGTATTTCATGATATTTAGCTTGCAGTGAAGTCACTGGCTGCAATGAAATCCTGTGACGAGAAGTGTGTGAGTGGGGCTGGGTAGACGTGACGAACATCTACCCAATTAGAGCGAATAACAAGAGTAGATAGTGTGGATTTTGATAATTACAAACAGGCATTTTTAGATTTTTCTGACCACGTATTTGCCGTTCTTTTACAATCGGAGACCTACGCTCAGCTAGCACTGGTGCTGGTGGTCTTTGCTATTACCTATTTTATTACCACTTACATTCGCAAGTTCGTGCCGGCCTTTGCTGACGCGCCGGCAAATGCACCTCTCAAGCCACTGCGCAAGCTTACCGGCAAGCTTGGTGTAATGATTTTCCCTTTGCTTACCATTTTAGTGTTGAGCTTTGCAGTTGAAATAAGTGAGCAGTTGCTCGGTGAATACTGGCTGGTGCGAACAGCTCTAATTGTCGCCATGATGTTGGTGTTTAGATCGATAATTCGCGATTACGTCAAAAATGATTTTATTGCGTTTGTTTTTCGCTGGGTAGGTCAGCCACTGTTATTTTTGCACCTGCTAAATATTCTAGAGCCGATTATTGCCGTGCTGGAATCGGTTGAGGTGGCCGTCGGTAATATTGAGATTTCAGCCTATGGTGTAATGCGGGTGATGTTGGTTGGCTCCATGTTGTTTTGGTTGGGGCGCGTCTCAAATAGTACCGGTCAGGAGATGATTCGGCGCCAAGAAAAGCTCGATTTCCGAACCAAAGAGGTTGCCGCAAAGTTACTTGAAGTTGCGATTTTTGTAGTGATCTTTCTTCTCCTGTTGCAGGTTATGGGTATTAATCTCACTGCGCTGGCGGTCTTTGGTGGTGCTCTCGGGGTCGGTTTAGGTTTTGGTCTACAAGCAATTGCGTCTAACTTTATTTCCGGCATTATTATTTTGTTGGATCGCTCCATTTCCCTGGATGACTACATTGAACTGGAGGATGGTCGCACCGGTATTGTTCGCGAGCTGACTCTCAGATCGACCACCCTGGAAACCTATGATGGCAAAGACATCATGGTGCCAAACGAGAAGTTTGTAACAGAGAGTTTTACCAACTGGACGCACAAAAATAAGAAGCAGCGTTACCGAGTGGATTTTTCGGTGGCTTACGACTCAGATATACGCAAGCTAGTAGAGATAATTAAGGAAACCGTCGCCTCGCATGAGCAGGTCATTAGTGGTGAGGATATCCCTTTTGAAGAGCGGCCGGATTGTGAAATAGACAGCTTCGGTGATTCCGGGGTGAATATGTTTGTTGAGTTTTGGATGATGGGTATCGACGATGGTAAAAACCGTGTCGGTGGCGATTTGCTGTTGATGATATTTGAGGCTATGCGCGAGCACGGTTTCCAAATTCCATTCCCGCAGCGCGAAGTACGGGTATTAAACGAGAAGTACGGCAAATAGTGTTGTTTGCATTACATAGACAGTCTGAGCCATTAGTGGCGGCTGTCTATGTAGGTAGTTTATGACTGACTCATGGTAATTCTAGCGACGCGACAATTTCGTAAGACCGCAATCGCGCCTCGTGGGAATATATCTGCGAGGTGATCATCAGCTCGTCAGCTTGGGTTCGCTCGAGAAATTCCTGCACTTCTACTTGTACTTTATCAGCGGTGCCAATGGCTGAACACGACATGATTTGCTGGAGCAGCATTTGCTCACCGGCTGATATTTGCTCTAGGTAATTGTCTGCGGGTGGCTGTAGTTTACCCGGTTGCCCGCGTCGTAAATTGACGAAAGCGCGTTGCATTGAGCTTGCTAGATAATGAGCTTGGGCATCGGTGTCGGCGGCAAAAACATTGTAGCCGAGCATGACATAGGGCTTGTCTAGTTGCGCAGACGGGCGGAAGCGTTCGCGGTAGAGGGCAATCGCGTTCAGCATTTGCTCTGGTGCAAAATGTGAGGCAAAGGCGTATGGCAAGCCGAGAGAGGCTGCCAGCTGCGCGCCAAATAGACTTGAACCTAAAATCCAAAAGGGAATGTTGAGGCCGCATCCTGGCACGGCATGAATTTTCTGATCAGGGTGAGGTTCGCCAAAATATCCCATTAGCTCAACCACATCTTGCGGAAATTGATCGACATCGGCGTCGAGATTGCGGCGCATGGCGTAGGCAGTCGCTTGGTCGGTACCTGGTGCGCGGCCAAGCCCAAGATCGATGCGGTTTGGGAAAAGCGCCTCTAATGTACCAAATTGCTCAGCAATAATGAGCGGGGCGTGGTTGGGTAGCATAATACCGCCAGCGCCCACGCGGATGCTGTTGGTACCGCCGGCAATATGAGCAATAACCACCGCCGTCGCCGCGCTGGCGATACCTTGCATGTTGTGATGCTCAGCTAGCCAGTAGCGATTGAAACCCCATTTTTCTGCGTGTTGCGCCAGTGACAGGCTGTTTTTGAGTGATGTGCCCGCATCGCCGTCGGCGGTGATGGGTGACAAGTCAAGGACTGAAAGTTTAACCATGAGTAAATCCATATTGTCTGTTGTGCAGGGTGTTGGCGAGATTTTACTCGCTTAGCATTTGCCAGAACTGCTGCAGTTTAGCTTGGCGATCACTGCGGTGTGTTTGAAATTGCACGTGACTATTTGGCGAATCTGGTGACAGTTCGATACTCCAAAGTGCATCCAGTTCATTGGGCAGCAGAGAATAGCGAATATCAATAATACGCTCGGGGTTGTTTGGGTCTAGTGCGATATAGCCTTTAGAAAACCAGCGAAAGCGCTCAATATCTGCGGCCTGGCGGCTTGTTGAAATAAGCCACGGTAAGTCTGAGTTCAGTGTCAGCATGGGGATGCTGTCGCCGGGGAATACCTTTGTGGTCCTGCCGACGCGGACTGCGTCCACGTAAAAGGCATCGTCAGTGCGATACACAATTTTCCAAAGTAGAATGTTGCCGAAGGAGGGTTTTGCCTCCAAGCTGCGAACGAGATGGCCGCGGCTGGATGCCAGTTGGTGGCCAAGCGTTTCCGCGCGATCTCGTTGCCACCAACCCAAGCAGGGATAGGCAATGACCCAAAAAAGCGCTACCGACGCAGCCCACTGCCAGTGTTTGCGTAGGCTGAGCAATAGCAACCCAGCGATTGGCAAGGTATAGAGTGGGTCGATAATCGACATGACATTCCACGCTACGCGCTCGTTACTAAACGGCCAAAATAATTGGGTGCCATAGGTGGTGCAGGCGTCGAGTAGCGCATGGGTGGCGTAACCTAGTGTGCAAAATAAAACGCTTTGGGGCCAGCTAAGGCGGCTTCGCCGCCCTATCAAATAGTGCAAAACCAAGCCGCAAATTAGGCCGCCTAAGGGAATAAAAATAAGCGAGTGGGTGAATTGGCGATGGTATTCAAGAAACAATAATGAGTCACTACTCGAGCGAATAAGCACGTCCAGGTCGGCGGCCATACCCGCAAAAAAACCGAGTGCAACAGAGACACCGCGTTGTGCGTTGCTATTGCGGGAGTTGCGAACAGCAACCGCGCCAAGTAAACCTTGGGTAAGGGGATCCATGTGGTGCTCTGATTTTTGGGCGAGACGAGAGTGTAGCTGAAAAAGGACGGGTAATTCACGTCATGTCTTTAATGGTATTCCGGTCGGAAATAGGGTGATGGCGCGCTATTTACCGACCAGTATTTCCTCCTAATCAGCCGGCAACAGCTTCTTTTTTGCATTGTAAGACAGTAATCAGGCTGTCTAGATGGCGAATGACTTCGACACCACTATTAGTGAGGTAGCCGCCGTCGGGCAGGGTGATTAAGTCTTTGTCAAAAAGCCGCTGGGTGGCCGCAATGGTGCTTGCGTCGGCGGTATGATGTACCTTGATGCCTTCCAGTGCGGAGGCGGGGTTAAATTGGGTGAGTACGCGTATTTCGTCAAGAACGTCATTAGATAGCGGCATAGCTACAACCTTGTATTGTTATGAAGTAAAGGTCTTGCATATAACATCCACACAGGAATGTTAGCTCTGGGGAGATTGTTTTTCCGTATACCCAGACTGAATACTGTAGCGCGATTTTGTCTGTTCGGCCAAAGGCATTTTGATTATTTAATTATTCTTGGCAAACGGGGCAAGCCGGTGGGCATTAGAAGAATAAAACGGGGAGTGATGAATGTTTAAAGAATACGGTGAATACGATGCCCTGGGTATGGCAAATTTGGTCAAGGCTGGGGAGGTGACACCCGCGGAACTTCTCGATGCAGCCATTGCCCGCGCCAATGAGATTAACCCTGCGATCAACGCGATTATTCATCGTTTCGATGACCGAGCGTACCGGTATATTAAAGACGGCCTACCCCAGGGGCCGTTCACCGGAGTGCCTTTTGTACTAAAGGACTTGCTGGCTGCGTTTGCCGGTGAACCGATGACGATGGGCAGTCGGGGGATGGCGGTAGTGCCTGGGTATGACAGCGAGTTAGTGCGTCGCTACAAAGCCAGTGGTGTGAATATATTCGCCAAAACCAATACCCCCGAATTTGGACTCATAATCACCACCGAACCAAAAGCCCACGGGGCTAGCCACAATCCCCGCAAATTGGGCTATAGCACCGGTGGTTCGTCGGGTGGCAGTGCGGCAGCGGTGGCAGCTGGCATTGTACCGATGGCACACGGTGGTGACGGCGGTGGTTCCATCCGGTTTCCCGCCTCATGGTGCGGTGTGTTCGGTTTAAAGCCCTCCAGAGGCCGTAACCCCTTGGGCCCCGATCAAGGCGAGGATTGGCAGGGCGCCGTGGCGGAACATGTGCTGACGCGCAGTGTGAGAGACAGCGCGGCAATGTTGGATTGTAGCAGCGGTCACGAGATTGGCGCTCCGTATAATATTGCGCTGCCAAGCGCTACGTTCTTGTCGGCAACCACTCGCGATCCAAAACCGCTTCGAATTGCCCTTAGTCGCAAACCGCTGGTCAATACCTCACTCGATCCCGAGGTAGACGCCGCGCTGAGTAAAACGGCGCAGCAGCTACGTGACCTCGGTCATGAGGTCATCGAGTTTGAGCCTGATATTCATATTGACCGGTTTTGGCGCGACTTTTTTGTAGTGGTCTGCGGGGAGGTGGCTGCGATGGTCGCACTCTACAGTCGTCAGTACGGTAGAGCTTGTGTCGCAAAATTCGAGCCGGCAACTAAAAATATGGCGATGATTGGGCGCTCTTTAAGTGCGGCAGATTTGGTAGCCGCCAAAAAAGGGTGGCATGACATTCAGCTTGCGATGGGACGGTTGCTGGAGCATCACGATGTCATGCTTTGCCCAACGGTGCCCACGCCCGCAGTGCCCCACGGCGTATTGCCCAACAGTCGCATTGAAGAGCTACTGATGTTGGCTTCTCATCGAATTAATGTGGGTAAATGGTTGTTTAGCGCGGGATTAGTTGAGCAGATGGCCACACCGGTACTCGAAAAAATGGCGTTCACTATAATGGGGAACATCACCGGCTTGCCGGGCATGTCAGTGCCCCTGCACAACAGCAGTGACGGTTTGCCGATAGGGATGCAATTTACCGGTCGTATGAATGACGAGGAAACATTGTTTAGTTTGGCTGCCCAGCTTGAGCGAGATATCGGTTTCTGCTCATGATCGGACCTTTGATATTTATATCATCGTAAATATTGTTAACTAACGCTTAACTTAATGCGCAGTATTACTTATATCCATCAATGCAAAGGCAGCTTATTGTGATTTACGTCCTACTGTCTTTGGCTATTTAGCAATGGCAGCTGTATTTCAATCGAATAATAACGCGAGGTTGCCATGCCAGCGAAAAAAACAACGACGTCTGAATACGCTCGTTTATCAAGCACATTCGACGCGATCAGCGCTTCTCAGGCAATTATCGAGTTTGAACCTGACGGCACTATTATCACCGCCAATGCTAACTTCCTAAGTGTGACCGGATATTCAGCTGGGGACTTAGATGGCGCGCATCATCGTATATTTGTCGAGCCCAGTTACGCGAAGAGCGCGGAATATCGCGAGTTTTGGGGCGCGCTGAGTGAAGGCCAAGCCCAGACTGGCGAGTTTTGTCGGTTTACCAAAGACGGCGATATATTTTGGATACAAGCTTCCTACAATCCGGTATTTGACAAGGCGGGTAATGTTAATCGTATTGTGAAAGTCGCCAGCGATATCACCGCTCAAAAGCTTAGAAATATTGACTACAAAGGTCAGATTGAAGGAATTGGCCTGAATCAGGCAGTTATTCAATTTGATGTTGGCGGTACGATTACACTGGCAAATGATAATTTTTTAAATGCGGTTGGCTATAGTCGTGATGAGGTTGTCGGAAAACACCACAGCATGTTTGTTGATCCGACCTATCGCCAGTCTTCTGAATACCGCAATTTTTGGTCAGAGCTCGGTAAGGGCCAGGCCAAGGTGGGCGAGTTTAGCCGCGTAAGAAAAGATGGCAAAACTATTTGGTTGCAAGCCTCATACACACCGATAAAAGATTTGGAAGGTAAGGTCTTTAAGGTTGTAAAGTATGCGTCAGACATTACCGCGCAAAAGCTTCGTAATGCCGATTTCCAAGGTCAAATTGAAGGCATCAGTCACTCTCAAGCGGTTATTCAATTTGAAACTGATGGTAAGATTATTGCGGCTAACGATAATTTTTTAAACACCATTGGCTACAGTCGCGATGAAGTTGTTGGCAAATACCACAGTATGTTTGTCGAAGCGGCTTACGGGAAATCGGATGACTATCGACGGTTCTGGGCGTCACTCGCTGCTGGCGAAGCGCAAACCGGCGAGTTTTCGCGTAAACATAAGCAAGGTCACGAGGTTTGGATTCAGGCTTCTTACACACCAATTAAAGATATGAGTGGCAAGGTATTTAAGATTGTTAAATACGCCACAGATATCACGGCGCAAAAAATTCAGAACGCAGATTTCCGCGGCCAAATAGAAGGCATTAGCTCATCGCAAGCGGTTATTCAATTCGAGACCGACGGTAAAATTATTTCCGCCAATGATAATTTCCTGAAAACGTTGGGTTATCGAGCGGACGAAGTCGTCGGCAAGAGCCACAGCATGTTTGTCGATCCCAATTACCGTCAATCTGAGGAGTATCGTCGCTTTTGGACTGCTTTAGCAGCCGGCGAGGCACAGACCGGAGAGTTTCGTCGTGTTCGTAAAGACGGCCGAGATGTTTGGATACAAGCTTCTTACACACCGATAAAAGATATTCAGGGCAAGGTCGTGAAGGTCGTGAAATACGCGAGTGATGTCACTGATCAAAAGTTACGAAATGCCGATTTTGAGGGACAGATTCAAGGCATTAGTTCGTCGCAGGCGGTAATTCAATTTGAAACCGACGGCACGATTATTACCGCGAATGAAAACTTCTTGAATACCTTGGGTTATGACTTGGGCGCAGTTGTCGGTAAACATCACAACATGTTTGTCGATTCATCGTATCGTAAATCCGATGACTATCGTCGTTTTTGGGAAGCGCTAGGTGCTGGTGAGGCGCAGATTGGTGAGTTTTGCCGAAAGCACAAAGATGGCCGCGACATATGGATTCAAGCCTCTTATACGCCGATTAAAGATTTCTCTGGCAAAGTATTTAAAGTAGTGAAATACGCGACCAACATTACTGAGCGTAAAGAAACTGTTGCCGAAGTAGAGGCTTTAATTCGCGCGACACAGGAAGGTCGTTTAGAGAATCGCGCAAAACTGGATGGTGCCAGTGGCGACAACCTGAGATTGCTAGAAAATATAAATGCCATGCTTGATGCGATTACCGCGCCGATAAATGAAGTGTCTTCGGTTATGCAGGCTGTTGCTGAAAATGTACTGAGTGTCCAGGTGGCTGGTGATTATCGCGGTCAGTTCGACGAATTGAAGCATTCAGTGAATACTGCCGTTTCCCAGCTGCGTGATTCGATGTCCCACGTGCTTGAATCGTCTAAACAGGTTTCTGCGGCGTCGGGCTTAATTGCCTCAAGCAGTCACTCGGTTGCCGTTGGTGCCTCTCAGCAAGCGGCATCGCTAGAGCAAACTACCCGTTCTTTAGATGAGGTGGCAGAGCAGACTCGGCAAAACGCCGAGAATACTCGCCATGCGCAGCAACTCGCGCGGGAAACTCAAGATTTAGCGCAGTGTGGTAGCAACACCATGGGTCAAATGTTGAGTGCGATGGAGCGAATCAAAGCCTCAGCCAAAGACACTCAGACAATCATTAATGATATTAATGAGATTGCCTTCCAAACCAATTTGCTGGCGCTGAATGCCGCCGTAGAAGCTGCGAGAGCAGGTGAGTCAGGACGCAGTTTTGCGGTGGTCGCGGCCGAGGTGCGCAACCTGGCGCAGCGTGCCAAAGAGGCGGCGAATAAAACCGCCAGTTTAATCGCGCAATCGGCAGAATCTGCGGAAGATGGCGGTCGTTTGTCTAGCGATGTGAATGGTCAGCTAACGAACATCATGGGTGCGGTCGGCAAGGTCGCGAATATCGTCAATGAGATCACCACGGCGAGTGAAGCCCAAACCAGCGGTATTGAACAAATTCACTTGGCTATCTCGGATATGGATCAGGTCGTACAGCGCACCGCTGCAGATTCTGAAGAGTCTTCCAGTGCCGCAGAGGAGCTGTCTGGACAGGCGCAAGAATTGAACCACATGGTGGGTCGTTTTGAACTTGGAGAAGACAAGCGAGTGACCGATGTGCGACAAAATAAGGCCCCTGAAGCAGCGCCAGCTCGTGGCTGGCAGCAGCGACGGGCGTAAAGACCGCAGTTAAAAAAGCCAGCGCATGCGCTGGCTTTTTTATACCTCTTATTCAGGGTGCTCTTCTAACTCGTCATTGGGTCGAGGTGAGCTTATCGACTCCGACGGCGGGGCTTGGCCACTTTCTGGTGGATTGTTTTCTGGTTCAGGCTCTTTAGGTTTGTCCGACTTGGGTTGATCCACCAGCTGTGAGGCGTTGCGCGCTGCATCTTTTACGGCTTTGCGGGCGGCGGCGCTGACTTTGGCCGGATCGTTGCTGGTTTTAGCTGCCGTTTGCGCTGCTTCCCGCGCCACTTCCTTCATGTTTTCCGCGACGGGTTCAAGTGCCTCGGCCACGACGCTGTCCGCGACTTTGTCCGCAGCGACTTTCTTCTCATCAGCGGCAATACCGACATGGTAGGCGGCGAAGCCTGGCATAACCATTTGGTTTAGCGCGAGACCGATAATTTGGCCGTCGACATTAGATCGAATGACCGAGCTGCGGTTGGTAATCGGGTCGGTAACGCTGCCGAGTATGTCGCCTTTTTTAACATTCTGGCCCAGCTTGGCCTCGGTGAGAAACACACCGCTTTGATCTGCACGCAGCCAGGTCGATTTATAAAAGACATTTTGCTTGGGCGCCCGACTCGGTTTAGTACCAATCATATTCATGTGGTACATCACCGCTTTTATGCCGTTCACACTTTGTATCACTTCTTTAAGCTGCAGGCGCAATGGTTCGCCCGCCTCGAGAGTCACCGCTGGTATGCCCGCATCTACCGCAGCGCGGCGCAGTGTTCCGGGCGCACCGGCGCCGTCTAACACCGTGACGTCATGGAACATCTTACTAAATTGCATCACGCTTTCTTTACCCAAATTGCCGCGTAATTGGGTGAGGTTGGTGCGGTGAAATGAGCCCGTGTGGATATCAATGAGGCGGTCACAGTGAGTGATAACTTCGTTAAAAAAGCTGTGGGCAATTCGACCCGCCGAGCTGCCTTTGGGGTCGCCGGGGAAGTAGCGGTTGAGGTCGCGGCGATCTGGCAGATAGCGTGATGTGCGACGAAAGCCGTGCATATTAACGATGGGTACGCCAATAACAACACCGTTCAATTTGTCGCTCTCTAAACTAAACATCACTCGGCGTATAGCTTCTACCCCGTTTAGCTCGTCGCCGTGTACCGCTGCGGTTAAGCACAAGGTGGGGCCAGGTTGATTGCCTGCGGCTACAAGGATTGGCGTCGGCATGGCGAGTCCGGCAATGGCCTGGCCTGCTGTCCAGTAGAGCCGTTCAAAACTGCCCCGTAAAATGTCTTGCCCCAGCAAATTGAAAGCCACTTCCGGGGTGCCCTTATTACCAGAGTTTGTATCAAATTTGCTGTTTAAATCGGGGTCTTTGCGCCCATTTGAGGTAAACGTGGTGCCGTCCTCAGCGCGTTTGGTTTCACTGACGGTGCTTGAGTTAAGGGATGTAGATTCGTCCAGTGTCTTTGGAGATTGTTCGTTGGCCGCAGCAGACTGAGTGAACAGTGGCAGGCTTAGCGCTATGCAAAAAATAAAGATGCGTCGCATGATACAGCGGATTACTCCGTTATTGTTGGTAAGCAAGCCTGGGCTTGCGCGTTAACTACATTTGTTACAACTAGTAAGGCCAGCGCTAGCGAGTAAATTGTATACAAAATCACCAGCCGAAACGCCTTTAAATTGACGTTTGCGCAATTTCATTTGCTTTGCGCCTCCCGGAGTTTGACGTTAAGGATGGACTAAGTTCATTTGCCGGTCTTGGCATTTTTACCGAGTTTGGATGGTATTACGGAGAAAAATCCGCGCTGGATGGTGAAAAGAGCCAAGAACTCTGGCCCATGTCCGACTATAATTGCCAGCATTGATTGCGCTGTGAACCTTGCGTCACAGCAAATAATGATAATTTGGGGAGTTATTCATGGCTAAAGATCGGCTGATTATATTCGACACGACACTGCGTGACGGTGAGCAAAGTCCTGGTGCATCGATGACGCGCGATGAGAAAGTGCGCATCGCCAAGATGCTAGAGAAAATGGGTGTCGACGTTATTGAAGCGGGCTTTGCGATAGCCAGTGTGGGTGATTTTGAATCGGTGCGAGCGGTCGCTGAGGCGGTTAGGGGCAGCACCATATGTAGCTTGGCGCGCACCGGAGCAGAGGATATTGATCGCGCTGCGGAAGCGCTGCGCCCGGCAGAGTCGGGGCGTATTCACACTTTTATAGCCACCTCGCCAATCCACATGGAATACAAGCTGAGAATGGCGCCCGACAATGTGGTTGAGCGCGCCGTGGCAGCGGTTAAGCACGCCCGCAACCTCATTGGCGATGTCGAGTTTTCCTGTGAGGATGCCTCGCGCTCGGAATATGACTTTCTGTGCCGCATCATTGAACAGGTTATCAATGCCGGTGCGCGCACCATCAACCTGCCAGACACCGTTGGTTATGGTGAGCCGGGAGAATACGGCGCCATGGTGGCGCGTTTGATGAACTCGGTACCCAACGCCGATAAGGCCATTTTCTCAGTGCACTGCCACAACGACCTTGGTTTGGCGGTGGCGAACTCACTGTCTGCGGTTATGCACGGTGCGCGACAAGTGGAATGTACGATTAATGGCTTGGGCGAGCGGGCCGGTAATGCCTCCTTGGAAGAGCTGGTGATGGCAGTGCGGACCCGCGCTGACATTTTCCCAGTTGAAGTGAGTGTCGATGCCACCCAAATTGTGCCCACCTCGCGTCTGGTGTCGTCGATCACCGGTTTTCCGGTGCAGCCGAATAAAGCCATCGTCGGTGCCAATGCCTTCGCACATGAGTCCGGCATTCATCAGGACGGGGTTTTAAAATATCGTGAAACCTACGAAATTATGCGAGCCGAAGATGTCGGCTGGAACGCCAATAAATTAGTACTGGGCAAGCACTCCGGTCGCGCGGCCTTTAAAGCCCGCTTAGAGGAGCTAGGCATTACCCTGGAAAATCAGGCGGCCCTGAATTTGGCGTTTACCCGCTTTAAAGAACTGGCGGATAAAAAACACGAAATTTTCGATGAAGATTTGCAAGCTTTGATGAGCGATGTGCAGCCCGCAGAGCGCGAGTTGCGGTATAGCTTTGCCGGTTTGGAAGCGCTATCAAAAACGGGCTCAAAGCCCCGTGCGGATATTCAGCTGCTTATCGATGGTGAATCACAACAGGCCTCTGCCGAGGGCGACGGGCCTGTGGATGCCGCATTTAAGGCGGTTGAAACCCTGGTAAATAGCGGCGCTATGCTCTTACTTTACTCTGTAAACGCCATTACCAGCGGTACTGATTCCCAAGGTGAAGTGCAGGTACGATTAGAAAAAGACGGTGTTATCGTGAACGGCAACGGCGCCGATACCGATATTATTGTGGCTTCTGTCAAAGCCTATTTGGACGCGTTGAATCTCCTGGCAGCTGGTGTCTTAAAAGCCCATCCACAGCGGGGCGTGTAGGTGAACGAAGCACTGCGCTTAGATTATTTGCAGGCGATGGGCGTGGACAGCTATGTGCCGCGCTACGTGTTGGATGGCGCGGCAGAATCACCGCTTTGCGACATGGGTTTTCCGCCTGCGGATTATGACGATGGCGACGCGGCATCGACCGACAACTACGATATTGAAAGCGAATATCAAAACCTAAGTGCGCAGCGCGACAGTGAAAAGTCAGCGGTCGGTGCTTCGCATGCCAGGGCATTGCAAAACAGTCCCCCGCAAAGCAATGGCGAAAGCCGGGCGCGTATTGCGTCTGAGCTTGAGGGGCTTAATTTAGACGGCAAGAGCGCAAAACGCGCTGCTAACGTCGAGGAAAAAGGCCAACTTAATACAGAGACTGAGGGCGCGGCGCAAGCCAATCCCCGTTTTAGCGTTGATCTAGTCGGCACAGATATTGGGCTGTTATTTGCGGTGGACACGACGACATCAGCGCTGACCCCCAGTGAGAAGCGGTTACTCGCCAATATTGCCGTTGCGGTGAAAACCCATCATCACATCGAGTTAGCACCACGCTTTTCTAGTACTCGATTCCAGTGGCCGGTGGTTAAAACCCCGAGCTTTGCGCAGGGCGCCAATGCAGCGAAAGATGCACTTTTAGGCAGTGTGATGGCCCATGCCGAACGTCAAAATGCGCCTTGCGTGGTGGTGTTTGGTGAGCAAATACAGCCGTATTTTGATCACGACATCTTAGCCAGCGCTAGCTTGACCGTCCTGTTCAGCGCCAGCCCAGCAGCGATGATGAGTGATGGCGCTTTAAAAGCCGCCTTATGGCAGCAGTTGCGTGGGCACGCCTTTCCCACTCAGGATAGTGAATAACATCATGCCGCGTGTCGCTATGCTGGGTATTCATCACCTTGATCAGTGCTTATTAATAGAAACACGATCTGATCCGCATCCTTGGGGGCGGGTCAATTGGCTGCGCAGTCTTCGCGACGATCACTGTCTTGGTTATTGGCAAGACAATGAATTACTGGCGATTAGCGCTTATACCTTGGTCTTGGATGAGGTCAGCCTTCTGAATATTGTGGTTGATACCGACAGCCGTGGCGGCGGTGTGGGCAGGCATTTACTCACCGAGGGTTTGGAGTGGATGCAGCAGTTTGGCGGTCAGCGCTGTTTACTCGAAGTACGGGTATCTAATACAGTAGCGCGAACCTTGTATAGTAAGCTCGGCTTTATCGAGGACGGCATCCGCAAAAAGTATTATCCACTCGGCGACGGTCATGAAGATGCGGTTTTGATGTCAGCCGATCTGCCGCTGTTGTGAACAGCATCAAGCCGCAGTTAAAACCTATTTATTGAGATTAAAATTATGCAGGAAGTAGAATCTGATTGGTGGTTTATTGGATTGCCTGAGGAATGGCGTACCGAGCAGGACGACGACAGTATTCTGATCTTCGACCAGGATGAGCTCGGCTGCATTAGTTTGAGCAGTTTACAGGCAGAGAATGGCAAGGCCGCGACCGAGAAAGACCTGCTCGACTTGATCAAAGAAGTCGGAATACCGATAAAAAACGGCAAAGTTTGCAAAATAGGTGACGATTATCGTGGTTGGGAGTTTGAAACTGTCGAAGAAGGAGATTATATTCGCGAATGGTTCTTGCATGGTGGAAGTCACTTATTGCTAGTGAGCTATGCTTGCGCGGAAGATGATAGGGATATGGATCGGGCAGCGGTAGATCAAATTTTGGATACTTTGCGGGTTAAAAGCGAAGAGTAAACAAATTTGTATAAAAATTGAACAGGTCGGCAGTTTCGCCAAAATGGCTATGATAACTTCCGCTTAATTATTTGGTTAGACGGTGAAGTAATGAAAAGAATAATGATTACGCTGTTGGTGTCACTGCTGTTATCTCCAGCAATGGCGGGTACTTCAGCGACCGGGAATAATCCTGCAAACCTACAGTTAGCCTCTGTTAGCGCGATGGTTGTCGATGCCGACACCGGCGAAGTGGTGTACCAAAAGTATTCAGATATCGTGAAACCGATTGCCTCGCTTACCAAAGTGATGACGGCGATGATCGTGCTTGATGCCCACCAGCCGATGCGAGAAGTGATTCGTTTTTCTAAAGATGATCGCAGAGCGGTTAATAATTACTACTCGCGCATACGTCTAGAGTCAGAATTACCTCGCAGCGAAGTCTTGCGTCTTGCCTTAATGTCGTCTGAAAATCTGGCAGCCGCCGCATTGGGAAGAAATTATCCGGGTGGCATGACGGCCTTTGTGGCAAAAATGAATGCCAAAGCGAAGTCCTTAGGTATGAAGAATACCGTCTTTGTGGATAGCAGCGGTTTGTCGCATCACAATGTCTCAACTGCGTCAGACTTAGCTAAATTAGTTGCCGCCGCAGCGAAATACCCTGAAATTGCAGAGTACTCAACGACCACAACTCACACGGCTAACTTTGGCCGCCCGGCGTATAGTCTCGCCTATGTTAATACCAACTCCCTGGTGCGTTATAAGCGCTGGGATGTGGATATGAGCAAAACCGGTTACCTCAACGAAGCTGGACGCTGCCTAGTGATGAAGGCGAATGTCGATGGCAAGTCTTTGCTGTTTGTGATGTTAGACTCTTTTGGCAAAACCAGCCCCATTGGCGACGCTGGCCGTATTAAGCGTTGGCTAGAAACCGGTAAGGGCGGTAATGTGGCCACGGCAGCGCATGTGTATCAGAAGAAGAAAGTATCTGAATATATGACGGCTCGCGCGACAGCCAGTATTCGTTAAACACATTTGCTAGCGAACACCCCGAAGGGCCTTCCTGCCGACAGGAAGGCCCTTCTTGTTTTCAGTGATTCGCAATCGAATTGAACATTCGCGGCGAGCGATTTTAGAACATAAGGTTTGAATATAATGCGAGTAAATTGGAATATCACGCCGTCTGAGCTTGGCTCTTTGGCGGAATATATTTGTACTATCGACAGCGTAGCTAAGCTTGAGGAAGAGCTTGAGCCGCTGATTATCGCGTGTACAGACAAGGCAGTCAGCATGATGCACGACAATATCGACGACGATTCCCAGTATTTGATATTTGAAATCACGGCTGACGGCATCTTAAAAATTGTGGTAACGGACGACACCAAACAGCGCGAAGCGGGACACAAAGTCATTTGTGATATGTCTACCGTTGAGCCGTATCTCACAAAATCCTCGCACTGGAAGTTTAAAGATGAGCGCTTTGCAGATGTTGTTAAATTCTGTCTTCGCGACTATTTGACCACCTGTAGCGGCTTTATGCGCTTCTCCTTAGTGGCGACCTTCTCGGAAGGCGATAGGACTAAAACAGAGTTACTTTAAAAGCTCTCTGCACGACTGTTATTTTATCCTCTGCCTGCGTCGCTTAAAGACGCCTACTTTTCGCAAAGTCCTACCCAATGCACCCGCTCCTCTTGTATGGATACTCGGTCGTGGCCGAGTATGGCGGAGGTTCGGTTTGTGTATTCGGTCGTGGCTGAATATGGCGGAGGTTTGGTTTGTGTACTCAGTCGCTGCTCAATATGACGGTGCTTGAGTATGCTGTGCGGGCTCCCACTTTCGTCATCCCCGACCCCGATCGGGGATCCATAAACCGCGGGCTATGCGCTGCTTCCTAGGCCGAGAAAAACAAAGGGGATCGCTGTGCTCTCCTGGATACTCGGTCGTGGCCGAGTCTGACGGGGATCTGGTATGTGTACTCGGTCGCTGCTGAGTATGGCGGAGATTTGGTTTGTGTATTCGGTCGCTGCTCAATATGACGGTGCTTGAGTAGCTGTGCGGGCTCCCACTTTCGTCATCCCCGACCCCGATCGGGGATCCATAAACCGAGGACTATTCGCTGCTTCCTTGGTCGAGAAATGCAAATGGGATCGCTGTGCTCTCCTGGATACTCGGTCGTGGCCGAGTATGACGGGGATTTGGTATGTGTACTCGGTCGCTGCTCAATATGATGGTGCTTGAGTTTGCTGTGCGGGCTCCCGCCCTCGTCATCCCCGACCCCGATCGGGGATCCATAAACCGCGGGCTATGCGCTGTTTCCTAGGCCGAGAAAAACAAAGGGATCGCTGTGCTCTCCTGGATACTCGGTCGTGGCCGAGTATGACGGGGATTTGGTATGTGTACTCGGTCGCTGCCGAGTATGGCGGAAATTGGGTTTGTGTATTCGGTAGTGGCTGAATATGGCGGAGGTTTGGTTTGTGTACTCAGTCGCCGCTCACTCGCACAATGTGCGTGGCCTCCGCTGCGCGGCGGTTCGTGCGATTTCTCCTTGCCAGAGAACAACATTCCCGCTTGGTGACCTTCCCATTTTCTTCTATTCCGTCAATATCGGACCACATATTGCGGTGCAAGATATGTTGACTGACGTATATCTACACCTTGCCTATGTTTGGCACTCTAGGTCTCCGACACAGGCTATTGTCCATCGAGTGGTCTGTGCTGCCAGCGTGGATGGACTACGGCATCAGTAATTACGGTAAGTGGGGGAAGGGATGAAGCTTGTTTCAATAAATCGAGCGCAGAAACAACAGATAGAATTCGACGGTAAGTTGGTCGAAACCGGCATATTCAAAGAGCCTGTTGCGTCGTCGGTCTATGTGAGCAGTGCTGGAATTGAGAGTGATAATATCGTCGACCTGAGTGTGCATGGTGGTGCAGATCAGGCCGTTTATCTTTATAGCCAGGAAGACTATCAGTGGTGGGCTGGCTTTTTGGGTAGAGAGCTTGAGCCGGGATTGTTCGGCGAAAACCTCACCACACAAGGCATTGATCTGCGTGAATTAGTTATTGGCGACCGCCTAATGATAGGCAATACCATTCTCGAAATATCTGCGCCGCGCACCCCCTGCTTTAAGTTGGCAGTGCGCATGGGAGACAGTAAATTTGCCAAACAGTTTGTCTTTGCGGGCAGGCCGGGCGCCTATGCTCGGGTGTTGCGAGACGGCAATATCAGCGCCGGTGACCCTATCATATTAGTAAAGACCGACCAGGCTTACGCCGGAGTGCTGGAAGTGTTTGAGCTCTGGCACGCTAGGCAACGCTGCCCGCAATTGATCCGCAAGGCCTTGGCATCGCCTATTTCAAATTATCACCGCAGTGTCATTCACGATTGGCCACTGACGGAGTAAAAGCCGAATTGCCCACAGGATTTACCTAATTTGATCTGCATCACGTACAATAGCGCCTCTGATAGATAAGGGCGTGGTTAATGGCAATTCAGTGGTATCCGGGGCATATGCACAAAGCTCAAAAGGCGATTGCCGAGGTTTTGCCTCAGGTTGATCTGCTCATTGAGGTCTTGGATGCGCGGATTCCAAGCTCCAGCGAAAATCCCGCCATTGCTAAACTGCGCGGTGAAAAGCCATGCATCAAGGTGCTGAGTAAGTCTGATTTGGCCGACCCCAAGGTGACGGCCGAGTGGCAAGAATACTTAGAGCGTGATCGCGGGGTAAAAACCTTTACCACCACCACCGACGACCCCGGCAAAATTCGGCAGATAATTGATCTGTGTCGCAAAATGTTTCCTGCAAAAGACGCGAGTTTAAAAACTATCAACTCGATGATCGTTGGTATTCCCAATGTGGGCAAATCCACGCTTATCAATATTCTCGCAGATCGTATTATCGCCAAAACCGGCAATGAGCCAGCGGTGACAAAAAGCCAGCAGCGAATAAACCTGGGCAGCGGCATTGTGCTATTTGATACTCCCGGTATTCTGTGGCCAAAAATTGAAAACCCAAATAGCAGCTATCGTTTGGCCGTCACTGGCGCAATTAAAAACACCGCTATGGAGTTCGACGACGTCGGGTTCTACGCAGCTGAATATTTAATTAAGGCCTACCCGGAATTACTCAAAGCGCGCTTCCAGCTCGATAGCATTCCCGATACCGAACTGGCTTTTTTAGAAGCGGCAGCGCGTCGGCGTGGCGCACTTACCGGTGGCGGCCGTATTAACTTCCATAAAATATGCGAATTGCTGATTAACGAATTGCGCGCCGGTATCGTGGGACGGATTAGCCTGGAAACGCCTGCTATGATTGAGCGCGAAAATTTAGCCGTTGCCGAAGCAAAGGCAAAAAAAGAAGAAGAGAACCAGGCCCGTAAACGTCGTTTTAAAGATGGCTCTCGCCGTTCAGATAATTGAAAGACAAGTAAGTAATAGGAAAACACCATGGTAAATAACGATGTCTTGCGCCGAGTGCGTTACATCTTTGATTTTAATGATTCAAAAATGATGGCGATCTTTAGCTTGGCTGATCACCATGTTTCCCGCGAAGAAGTGAGTGCGTGGTTAAAGAAAGAAGAAGATGACGGCTTTGAGCCTTGCGATGACTTGTTGTTAGCGGCATTTTTAAACGGTTTAATTGTTGACTTGCGCGGCGCCAAAGACGGGCAGAAGCCAGTAGTAGAGAAACGCCTGACAAACAATATGATCTTCATGAAATTAAAAATAGCGCTAAGTCTAAAAGCGGAAGACGTGATGGCGATACTGGCACTGGCAGATTTTAAGATTAGCAAACATGAATTGAGTGCCTTCTTTCGCAAGACCGATCACAAACATTACCGCGACTGCAAAGATCAGATTTTGCGGAATTTCTTAAAGGGTTTGCAGTTGAAGTTTCGCAATACTGACGGCGACGAATCGTAGCACTGCTTATTGATATCGCCTGGTTGTCTGGAAACCTAGAGTGATCATACGTAATCTAACATCGTCAAATCTAAGTCAATATTAAACCTGATCGTTAATAAACTCATTCGCGGTCAGGCACGGGCATTGTAACTTTCGATGAAAGTCGTCAAGGCATGTGAATAAGAGAGCACTTCCCACTATCTACCTAACAAGCAAGCAGTGCACCCCTGCGGGGCCGGATATCATAACCACGCGTTTTCAGCGCCGCTGTTGCGTGTGTTAAACCTCCGAAGAGAAAAGGCTATAGTGTGCGAAAATCAGACAGACTTTTTCAGTTAACTAATATTTTGCGTAAACATCAGCCCATTACTGCAAAGCAGTTAGCTGAGAAATTGCTTGTGTCTGAAAGAACTATATATCGCTATATTGATGATTTATCTTTGTCGGGAATACCGATATATGGCGAGCCAGGTGTTGGGTATCGGTTGTCAGAGGGCTTTGAGTTACCGCCAATACAATTATCTGCGGGTGAGCTGGAGGCGCTCATCACGGGGGTTAGCTTTACAGCGTCTTTAACTGGAAAGCATCTTGCGGCGTCAGCACACTCACTGCTGTCAAAGATCGAAGCTGTATTGCCGAAGGCATCAAGTCTGATTCCTGATGAGGAGCGCGTGGTAAGGGTGCCGGTAAATCATCGTGATTCTGAAACGTATCAAGTTTGGGGGAAAGCGCATTCAGCAATAGAGAAAAAGCGTTGGCTGAAGATTGCTTATAACTCGCTTTCAGAGAGTGTGACGTCGAGAACCGTTTATCCCTTGGGTCTATTTTATTGGGGAGGCAGATGGACACTAGGCAGTTGGTGCGATCTGCGCGGCGACTACAGGGACTTCAGGCTTGACCGTATAAGCGAGCTAGCCCTTTGTGAATATACCGCTCCTTTACCAGAAGGTGTTTCTCTATCGGCATATATTGAATCAAAAGAAAAAGTGGACTGACACAATGCTGTCAGTAGCAACGCATTACAGTTGGCATTCAAGCAATAACTGGGGCACTAATATGATAAAGAATGGCAACATTGATAGCATTGGCGGCATGGAGTTCGCGACCTTCAGGCTTAAAGACGGTGTGACAGAGGCAAGATTAATAGAGCTGTCTAATAACGTCGAGGCAGATTTTCTTAGTCAGCAAGGGGAGCTAATTCTCCATTTTCTGGTTCGGGGCGCAGATGGTATTTATGCAGATGTGGCTATTGCCAGCTCGCAGGAAAAGGCAGAGGAGTATTGCCAGCAATGGTTAGATAATGCCGTTGCACTTGAATATTTAGAACTACTTGAAAAAGACTCTGTGAACATGACGTTCTGGACGAGAATCAACTAAAATCTTAACAGAATAAGACTGCGCAGGAACCCAGAAGCTTTGGATCTGCGCAACTTTAACGGGTGGTAAATAGCTGTCCGTGGACTTCTCTGAGTAATCTAGATAGTCCCTCGCTATTTGTAGTTTGAAGAGCAAAGCACCGTATTTTCTCTATGTAAACGCAATTTAAGTTTGCGCCCACTGCCGCAATAAATTGTGGTAAACCCCGGTGAGTTGAATGATGGCGGGGTGGTCTTCATTACCCTGACTTAAGTTCTGAATACTCATATCCATGTCGTATAGCAGACTGCGCTTTTCATCGCTGGCGACCATACTTTGCAGCCAGAAAAACGAGGCGAGGCGTCGGCCTTTGGTGACAGGTGTGACTCGGTGCAAGCTAGTGGAGGGATAGAGAATCATATCTCCGGCAGCGAGTTTAATACTTTGTGTGCCGTAGGTATCTTCGATGACGAGTTCGCCACCGTCGTATTCTTCCGGCTCTGAGAAGAACAGGGTCATTGATATATCTGTTCGCACTTTAACCGCCGTACCCTTTACCTGCCGAATAGCATTGTCGACGTGCACGCCAAAGGAGTGACCACCTTGGTAGCAATTGAACAGTGGCGGAAAAATTTTTAGGGGTAGGGCGGCAGACATAAATAAATTGTTCTGGGCAAGGGCGGCTAAAATAATATCGCCGAGCTGATTTGCCGCGTCGGAATTCTCTGCCAACTGAATATTGTTTTTATTTTTTGCTGACTGGTAACCCGCAGTTACTTTGCCATCTACCCACTCTGCTGCTTCCATAACACGGCGGCAGTGCGCGACTTCTGCTTTGCTGAGAACGGCGGGTATTTTAACTAACATGTATTTTGACCTTTAACGGAAACGCCCCGCATGTGCGGGGCGGTAGGTTTTCTCTGACGCGTATATTATTGCGTGTTGAGAATTAGAACTCCAGACTAGCGGTAAGTGCTACGCTTTTACCGGTGCCAGGTACGCCGCGACTACCGCGGGGTTTAAGCAGGTATTTCTCGTCGCTTAAGTTATTCGCATTCAGCTGTAACTTGAGGTTATCAGTCGCTTGGAATGACGCAGCCGCACTTAGCAGAGTGGTAGCGTCTAGTTCAGTGGTGCTGCCATTCTCGTATTCGCCAATGTACTGCAGACCGCCACCCACTTGCCATGCTCGATCAATTTGGTAGGTCGTCCACAGGCTTGCACTGTGCTCAGGGGTATTGAAAATAACTTCGCCAACTTCTTCTGGATCGCCAGAGTCTTTGATTTCACTATCAGTGTAGGTGTAGTTGGCAATGATGGCCCACTTGGATGTGATTGTGCCGTTAATGCCCAACTCAAGTCCTTGTACTACTTGTTCGCCTTCAAGTACGAGTACGTCATCATTATCCACGTCATTGGTGGAGGCATTGGTTTTCTCAGAGCGGAAAATGGCTGCACTGGCTAGCACTTTGGCGTCGAACAGTTCCCATTTGGTGCCGAGTTCGAGGATTTGATCTTCTTCAGCATCGAGGTTTTGTTGATCTGATGATAGCGTTAAGTTGCTGCCAAGTGGCGTTTGAGAATTGCCGACACCGACATAAATACTGCCATTTTCTGCCGGTTTATAGGTAATTGCGGCGTTCCAGCTGATCAAGGTGTCACTAGCCTCGTATTTGAATGGTGGTGTTTCACCACCACGACCTTGCGATGTATAGTTTTGCGAGTATTCCTGCTCATAATCTTCTACACGCACACCTAGGGTAACAAGCCACTGCGGCGTAAACGTTAGGGTGTCGCTTGCGAATAATGATACGGCGTCGTAGGTGCCTTTGCGCTGGCCACCGGCACGGGTAATAGAGCCGCCGTATGGATCGTCGGTGACGGGGTTGTATAGCTCAACATTGGGCGGATTATCGTTGGTGGGCAGCAGCTCGTAGTTGATATATTCCTCTTGGGTAATATCAATGCCGGTGACTAGATTGTGTTTGATGCTGCCGCTGACAAAGTCGCTGCGAAGGGTGGTTTGGTTAGAAATGATATCGCGGTCTTCGTCACGTCCTTTAACGCCACCGCGGCGTACGTCGCCGGTAGATGAATCAAAGCTCGGGCGGGTGAAGGCGGCAGAGGTTTCGGTTGTGCCGATAAACGTTTGGTTGCGCAGGCTTAAGGTGTCGCTGAAGTTGTGTTCAACGGCCACTTTGAAGGTGGTGATTTCATTCTTGTCGTAATCGCGATTTTCAACACCGTAGTAGTTTTCTGCGGTGGCTTCATCCAGGTAGCGCTCGCCGTTGGCGTTGGTAAGTAATGGCACACCGCCATCGGGAATATTGTCTTGGTCAAGATAGGTGACGCCACCAGATAGGGTGGTTTTCTCAGATAGTAAATAGGTTAACGCACCGGCAAAGCCGCTGCCTTTGTTTTCGGTAACATCACGGCCGGGTACGCCGCTGTCTTGGGTCATAACGTTAATACGGCCGGCCAAATTGTTGCTCAGGGCACCGTTGATGTCTGCGGTAGCGCGCAGTTGGCTGTCGCTACCGACCATTACGGTGCCACGTTTAAAGTCTTCAAACTTAGCAGTTTTACTTACCAGGTTAACCGAGCCACCGGCTGAGCCGCGACCGCTGACGGTAGACGAGGGGCCTTTGGTTACTTCTAATTGCTCCAGGTTAAATGTGTCGCGGCTATACGCGCCGATATCTCTCACGCCATCTACATACAGGTCGTTGGTAGCGTCAAAACCACGGATGCTCAAATTGTCACCGGCCGCAGCGCCGCCTTCACCGGCCTGCATGGTAATGCCAGATACATTGCGCAAGGCGTCACGCAGGTTAGTGACTGCCTGGTCGCGCAGCACTTGCTCCGGTACAACGCTAATAGTCTTTGGCGTATCCGCTAATTTTTGGGTGTACTGTGGCGACGAGGCTTTCTCTGCTTTATAGGGTGAGATTGCCGTCGATTCAACTTTGACTGCCGGTAGAGTTTGTTGGGCTTCTTCGGCGGCTAGCGCCGTCAATGAGGTACTGGCGAGTGCGACGCTAATCGCCTGCGCGAGAAGTTGGCGCCGCGGCTGACTTGGTTTGTATCGGTTTGTCACGTTGGATGTCTCCTGGTAGGTTCTGATATTGCTGATCCCATATGCCACGGTTGATAAATAAGATGGCCGAGTGGTTAGCGGGCAGCGGACTTTTGTTTGGCCAACTCGTGAAGTCGAGGCACATAGTAATGAGAATCAATATCAAATACAAATAGTTTGTATTTAGATTATCTTTTGGGGCCGAAAAAGTCTGTCGCGGTGTCGTTAGATTCAAATAACTGATTGGGTAAGCGTCGGGTTTTGCATGAAATTACGCGCAGCTTTAGTGCATTTTTCGCTAAAAATGGCTAATTCATATATGTCGACGCAGGCAGTGCAAATCGGAGTGCGTTATCGATTGTCTTTCCCGAGAATGTCCCGTATTTTGTGTGTTTAGAGCTTGGTGACAGCAGTCCAGCTAGGAAGAACGCACTAAGCGCGAGGCAAGGATGCGTCTTTATCTGTAGTAGATAGGATTAAAATAATGATTAATGAAATCGGCCCCGTTCATTCACGTCGTCACGGCAGAGTCCTACACGTCATTTTAAGCCGCCCAGCCTTAAAGAACGCCATAAATGAAGAGATGGTGACCTCCTTATATCGCTGCTTGCGCGATGCGGCGCAGGATGACACCGTGGGTGCCGTTGTGCTTGAGGGCGCGGGCGACGCGTTTTGCTCTGGAGCCGACATCAAAAATTTGGCGCTGGGTGTTGAGCACACCCGTAAATACTCGACTGAAGTGTTGTTACGGGTGGGTGCTGAAGCCGCCATGTTATTGCATGAAATGCCAAAACCGACCATCGCGATGATTCGTGGTCCGGCGGTGGGCGGCGGTTTGTCGCTGGCCTTAGCTTGCGATTTTCGCTTGGCGGATAGCACCGCAACGCTGGGCTATGCCCACACAAAAATTGGCTTGTCCGGCGATTTCGCGGCGGCCTATTTTTTAAGCAAATGGATGGGGGCGGGCAAGGCGCGGGAATTCTGTTTGTTATGCCCAACCTATAGCGCGGATGAGGCCTATAGAAACGGTCTGCTAAGCAAGGTCTGTGATGTGGATTCGCTATGTGGTGAGGTAGAAAAGTTGGCCACGCGATTAGCGGAAGGACCAACCAATGCACTGGGTTGCATTAAAAACAATCTAAAAAATGCCGAAGAACTAAGCTGTGAGAGTTACATCGCTGAAGAAATCAAAAACTTCCAGCGCTGCCGTAACAGTGATGAGCACCGCGAAGCGCTAGCGGCCTTCCTGGAGAAACGAGAACCGGTATTGCCCAGGGTAAAGCTCGCAAAGTAATAGCTGGCGCGCGCCGGTAAATAAAGTACCGCCATTCGCTCACACTGTTTGGCGGTATTTTTTTGGTGTGGTGATTTTGGTTTAGCGGGCAAATTTCTCAGCGTAGCAACGGCCACATCGGATCGCACTTTTTCACTGCAAATCAGTTTGATTCTCCCAAGACTATGATACCTTGCCGGTTTTAATAATACGGCGTGCAGTGCGATGGTAGACAAGTCCCCAGTGTATTTCCCCGACGTGATCTCTTCAGAGTGGATGGCGATGCCCATGCCTGAGGGCGATAGTTTTGACAGTCAGCTCGCTCCCTATGAGTTCCGGAAATCCGGTGATGGCAGGGCGGAGGCGCGGTTTGAAACCAGTAGCGCTAGCCAAAATGGGCAGCATGGACTTCACGGTGGTTTTTTGGCCGTACGCGCTGAGCAGGTGTTGTATCTCCCTCTTTATATTAATCGAAGCGTTGCGTTCGGCAGGGTGGTGACGATTGATATGACGCTGCAGTTTGTTGCTGGCGGGACTGTGGGCTTGCCGCTGTTGGCTAACATTGAGTTAATTCACGAAACCGGACGTATGGGGTTCACGCGGGGTGTACTCAAACAAGAGGGGCGGGTGTTAACGAGTTTTACCGCTACCCTGCGTAAATTAGCTGCCACGTAAATTAGCCTTATTTTGTCTTTTTACTGCGAATATTCGATGCGTACACACTGGGATATTTTTTGTCAGGTCGTCGATAATTACGGCGATATTGGCGTTTGCTGGCGTCTAGCCCGGCAATTGGCGGCGGAATACGACCTCGATGTGCGTTTGTGGATTGATGACGTCGCGAGCTTGTCCCGCTTGGTTCCTGCCGCGAACACTGCGGCAGTCGAGCAACAACCTCAGCTGATAGACGGCGTTTGGGTACATTTCTGGGCCACGCCGTGGTCGACAGTATCAGCGGCAGATGTGGTCGTGGAAGCGTTTGCTTGCGAGCTGCCCAGTGCCTATATTGCCGCTATGCTAGCCTGGGAAAAGCCGGTACTGTGGTTGAATCTGGAATATTTGAGCGCCGAAGACTGGGTCGCAGGCTGCCATACCCTGCCGTCCTTGCAGGCAAATGGCCTGCAAAAATACTTCTTCTTCCCTGGCTTCA
The DNA here is from genome assembly GCF_963975605.1 of uncultured Zhongshania sp. Lineage (NCBI taxonomy): Bacteria > Pseudomonadati > Pseudomonadota > Gammaproteobacteria > Cellvibrionales > Spongiibacteraceae > Zhongshania > uncultured Zhongshania sp. Next base: position 208,867 of record NZ_CAXBHN010000001.1, read on the forward strand.
GCGCAGATACTGGCGGCCTGATCAGAGAGTCTGGTCTGTTAAAAGACCGGCGAGAATTTCAGCGCAGTGCCACCGCCCGCGAGGTGTTTTTAAATCGTATTGGGGTGCAACTGGTCGCAGATAGCACCTTAGTTTCACTGTTTTGTTATGAAAATCCCCACCTGGCAACTCTCTTAGGTCTAGCTGCTGCGGCGGGGCACCCTTGTCATGTTTTGGTGCCCGAGGGGCGAATCGTCGGTGACGTTTGCCGTTGGCTGGCACAGGATAAAATCGCATTTGGCGAGGTTTATGCGCGGGGCAATGTCACGATTCAGTTGATCCCGTTTTTGAGTCAGCAGGACTATGACCGTTTACTGTGGAGCTGCGATTTCAATGTGGTCAGGGGGGAGGATTCCTTTGTCCGAGCCCAATGGGCTGGCAGACCCTTTTTGTGGCATATCTACCCGCAGGAGGACGGGGCGCATCTTATTAAAATGGAGGCATTTTTAAGTCACTATTCATGTGAGCTAAGCGCTGGCGCCAAGCAAGAATTGCTAAGCCATTGGCGGGCTTGGAATTCTGCTGATCAAAGTGTGCAGTTGGATGGCTTTATATTTGCGCCATCGGCAGAGCTGGCGGGGCATGCGGAGCGATGGTGTGGGGTTTTAGAAGGGCAAAATAATCTTGCGGAATCGCTAGTGCAGTTTTATCAGAATTGGGTATGATACGCAGCCAAAAAAATTGCTGGCTTAACTCAATTTCCATTCGGATAAACCTATGAAAACAGCACAAGAAATGAAGCCCAATAGTGTGATTCTGATCGACGGCCAGCCTTGGATGGTTCAGAAAGCAGAATTTACGAAATCTGGTCGTAACAGCGCCATTGTTAAAATGAAGCTAAAGAACTTGCTTAGCGGTTCAACGACAGAAACCGTATACAAGACTGATGACAAAGTTGAGCCGGTTATCCTCGAGCGTATCGCCGTGACTTACTCCTATGTTGCCGATTCGGTCTATGTATTTATGGACGAAGATTACAATCAGTACGAATTAAATGAAGACGATATCGAAAGCGTATTGCCTTATATCGTTGATGGGATGTCTGATATTTGTGAAGCGGTATTCTTTGAAGGCAAAGTAATATCTGTTGATCTGCCGACCATGATCGTTCGTCAAATTACCTACACAGAGGGCTCTGCTCGCGGCGACACCTCTGGCAAGGTTATGAAGCCGGCGAAATTGAGTAACGGCACCGAAATCAAAGTGGCTGACTTCTGTGAGATTGACGACTGGATCGAGATTGATACTCGTACCGGCGAATACAAATCACGCGCTAAAGCACCGGTTTAAACCCGCTTTAGCAAAAAAGCCCAATGTTTAGCTCATTGTACTGAGTCAAACATTGGGCTTTTTTATGCCTGCGGTTTAGGTCTGTTAGTTACTGGCCAGCGAGCTCATGTTGTGACAGCGGCTTAAAGCCTGTTCCCGCGCTTCGTTAAAGCCCTGCATGGAGAAGCGATCGTTGCCAGCGTCCAAGTGTTGTGACATGGCGTCTGTGGCGGGTATCAAGACATTGACCGCGTCGGAGTGGGTCATTAAGTTCAGCAGTTCTGAGTTCGCAAATACATGGCCCATAATAATTTCATGGCTATTCCCAGTCCCTGGTTTTATGGCGACAACTTTTAGCGGCAAGGAAATAGAAACGCCATCAAAATTGGCGTCCATAGTTACTGTTTTACCTGCTAAAGACCAGACATCTGGACTTGAGCTAGTCCAGCTGAGATACAGTTCATCGGCGCCACAGGTGTTGCTGTGTTTCACCAGGCCAAACTGATGACTGGTTTGGCTGTCTGCAGCAACGGTATAGCCAGTGGAATGAGACAGTTCGCCGACTTCCCACATGGGTGCGACTTTGGCATAAACGCTAGCGGATAGCAGTGCAGTGCTTAGCAATAAGGGATAAGAGAGACTTTTATTCATATTAGGCCACCATATTTAGAGTGCATTACAGCGTTGGGTTGCAATGATAGTGGCGGCAAAGTGGCTTGGAATGTATACGTAGTCCCCGCAAATGAGAACGCACGCACATAATCTAACAGATAGAATAAGCTCTTATTTTTACAAATGATGGTGCACTTTGTGGCAACTTGAAAAATATGTGTTTTAGTGAAATAGAGTAGTTATTGGCGCGCTAAATAGAGCGCGAAGCCGTTTTAGCTTCAACGCGAGTAGTCAGAAAGTGGAGACACAAAAAATTACTTATGAGAATTAATTGGGTAGGTGAATCGAAAAGTTTTAATGCCCAAAAATAGACCAGCCCGTTTTTTGCACGAGCAATTCCAGCGCCTGGGTTCCCAGCTTGCTGTTGCCGATGCTATCGAGTCCGGGCGACCAGACTGCAATAGAGGCCTTGCCCGGCGCGATTGCTAAAATACCGCCGCCAACCCCGCTTTTTCCGGGCAAGCCCACTCGATAGGCAAACTCGCCTGAGCCGTCGTAGTGCCCGCACATCATCATCAGTGAATTAATACGGCGGGCGCGCTGGGCTGATACCACTCTAAATCCGGTACTTTCATTAATGCCGTCGGACACCAAAAACAAGCCGGCCTGCGCGAGCTGCTCGCAACTCATGGATATGGAGCAATGGTGAAAATACGTGCCTAGCACCTGCTCTACGGGATTTTTCAAATTTCCAAACGCGGCCATGAAATGGGCGAGGGAGGCATTGCGATCGCCGGTAAGTTTTTCTGATTGGGCTACTTTCTCATCTATGCCGATACTATTGTCATCGGCGATAAAACGCACAAACTGCAAAATTTCGCCCAGGGTTTCTCTGGGTTTATGGCCCATCATAATGGCGTCGGTTACTGCAATCGCACCGGCGTTAATGAAGGGGTTGCGGGGTTTTCCGCTTTCGTGCTCTAACTGCACAATGGAGTTGAATGGGTCTCCCGATGGCTCTCTGCCAACACGAGACCAGATCGCGTCACCGAGCTTGCCGAGGGCGATAGTCAGGGTGAAAACCTTGGAAATACTTTGTATCGAAAATAACTGATGGGCACTGCCGGCATTAAACACCTGGCCATCCGGCAAAGCGACGCTGATACCAAATTGGTCGGGGTCGATGCAGGCTAGCTCAGGGATATAGCTAGCGACTTTACCCTTATTGGGTTCGGCGGTGATGGTTTTACAGATATCGTTGAGAATGTCTTGCATAGCAGTGTGAAAGATTTTCTAGGAACAGAAGAGGATAGTGTAACGCGACTTGCGGGGCAGAGATATTATAGGTGCTGTGATACGCAGCTTTAGATAAAAAATTTGCTATACCGAGTTTAGGGGAAGCTCACTGATGGCCCTTGCTAGAAAAAACAATATGGTCGCAAGTGACGACCACATTGTTCTGCTTATCATATTGGATCAGCTTCACGGCGTCTGCCAAAGCGGCAAGCGTATTCACCGCAAGGCGTCGATGAACTTAAAGCAGCGAGCCAAATCGGTAACTAACATCAATACCGAACGTGCGTGGTTCGCCCCATTGGTTGGTACCTACGCTGCTGAACAGTGAAATCGATACCGCGGCGCAAAGTGGTGTTAGCGAGAATGTGTGTTTCATGGTGAGAGTCCCTTATTATATTTGTAAAACGGTGGTCACCGTTATGGGCGGCGTGCCTCTGATTGTTAATTTGGTATTTCAACGAGCCACTAGCTAGTGGCTCGCGTCGAGCGACGTTCAGAATCTGTTTAGGCAGTGCCGCTACCTTGATATGCGGCCGAGATTTCTTTTACTAAATCGCGAATCTGCTGCCGCTCATACGTTAGAAATGTTGCGTCTTCCGGCTCATAACTCACTGTTGCGCCAGCACCTGCAAACATAATGATATTGGGTAGCAATGGATGATCTTCTTCCGATACCTCAAGACTCTGAGTGTTTCCGGCAGCGTCAAACCACAGTTGCAAATATTCCTGCCAGCTGTAGTTTTCATCGCCGAGAAGATACGCCTTGCCCGATTCGCCCTTTGTTAATGCCACTAGAGTAGCCTGCGCTACAGAGCGAGAACTGATGTGATTGGTGCCACCCTTGGGGGCAAATACAGGCAGATCTGGCAGTGCGCCGCTCGCGTAGGCAACTAATGCCCCGATGTGGGGTATGTCTAGGCCGGGGATATGACCTAGTACAAACGGTAGGTTTAGGCTGCACACGGTAAAGTTTTCGGTGCTCAGTGCTCGCACGGCCTCGTCGGTTTTGCTGCGCGAGGTGACATAGGGGCAGACGCCAATTTGCTGCGGTGCCACTTGAGGGTAGAACGTGCCGATATACACTGCGTTCTTCACACCGGCGTCGCGTGCTGCGGCAAAAAATTGCGGCACGGCCTGATCATTTACTTTACTGTAAAACTCTTCGGGGCTGACACTGCCGTCAAACGGGAGCTGACGAATATCTGCTGCAGCGGCAAACACAAGCCAGTCAAACCCCGCCAGGCGACCATCGCCAACATCATCGTTCACGTAGTCGCACTGTAAAAAGGGCATTGCCGCTAAAATCGGTGCAAGGGGCTTTTTGCGCGCCATAATCGTTACGTCATGACCTTGGTTCTGAAGATAAATAGCGGCGTCGCCGCCCACCAAGCCTGAACCACCAACAATGAGTACTTTCATATTTTTATCCTTAATTAATTTAGTGTTCGTGACCATTTGGTCTACTGATGTAAAGACTGGTCACTGCTCCATACAACGTTTACATCGCGACGTGTATAACAGTAGCGACCATCGATATACTCCACGCGCTCTTGATAGCGAATCGCCATATCCAGCTTTCGGCCCTGGCCATCTTTCTCATAGATATGAGACGCGATACAGTAGGTTTCCCCTTCGTAGTGGTCTTCATGCCATTGGCCTAGTTGGTTACCCACCAGATGGAATGTGGCGCTGTAGGTTTCTTTTAAAAAGCCGAGTGTTGCAATAAAGTCATTGGCATTTTCGCACTGCCAGTGAGGCCCCTTTTGGGTGAAGTCATTGCTGATGATTTCGCGCATGTCGTCAAACTTGCGGTCGTCGGCAATTTGCGCATACCGCAAAGCCAGATTCTGGGCGTCAGAAAGCGTGTGCATGCCGTTTTAGCCTTTTATGAGAAGTAATTCGCTACAGTGTACAAAAATAGATCTGTTATAGTTAGTTCAATAAAAGCACATTAACTGTGAGAAAATGTACAGATGGATTGGGACGATATTCGCTATTTTCTAGTGCTAGCACGCACCGGCTCGCTTAGCGCGGCGGCACGCGTGTTGGGGGTTACGCACGTTACGGTGGCTCGGCGTATCACTCGTCTCGAAACTGAGCGCGGGGTGAAATTGTTTGATCGGCGCCAGAAAGGGTATTTACTCAGTACCGCTGGCGAGCGCTTAATGGCTGAAGGCGAAGCGGTTGAAGAGAGCTGCCTGCATTTTGAGCGGAAAATACGGGGGCAGTCAGATGTGCTCTCCGGCCCCCTAACCATATCTATCCCCGAAACATCCCTCATTGACCTGTCGGCTCCCATTGCCGCCTTTATGAAGAGTTATCCCGACGTCCAACTCACGGTACTGGCGACCTCTGAGCAGCTCAATTTAAACCAACTGCAAGCAGATGTCCTTATTCGGATGACCGATACTCCACCAGAGCTTTTAGTGGGGCGTCGTTTGGCAGAAATTCCCCTCTATGCATACGGTAGAGAGGATTATGTGAAACAGATTAACGGTGATTACGAGGGCGCCAACTGGGCTATCTGGCAGGCGGTATTTGGCAAAAGTGAGGGCGATAAATATTTTCGTACCCTTGTTGCCGAGCCGCATATCACGCTGCGCACCAATAGCAATAGCCAGCTATTAGCGATGGTTAGGCAGGGCGATTCACTCGGCTTAATGTCGGCTCAAATTGCGGCGCAATACCCCGAATTAGTCCCTGTGTCAGATACGCCATTAGTGACAACAGGGCTGTGGATACTGACCCACAGCGACCTGCGTCACTCATCCAAAGTTCGTTGTTTTATGCAGTTTATGGCAGAGAAATGTTAGAAATTATGTGGATGTAAACCGCAGAAACGTAATACGAAAGACGTTTATTTGTCTATTTTTGAAACCTCTTGCTCTAAACGCCTGAACATGAAGATTGTAGGTTGGGTTGAGGAACAAAACCCAACATGGTGGGGTGCTCTACCACCACTTGTTGGGCATGGCTCCGCGCATTCGCGCTTCGGCCTCGCGGCCAGCAGAGCTGCCCAAATTTGTTCCATACAACCTTGTCGCTACCGCTCCACCCAAGCTACAGAGTCACATGCCATTTAAAATTTGAAAGAGTCCTACTGGTGTGCAAATTCAGTGGTGGTGTTCCCCACCAATATCATTGCCCTGCGCGTCATACATGCCTGAGCTGCCGTGTTCGACAAAGCCCAGATTGATCATCTTTCTTAAAAATGGGTCGGATTCGCTATCGCCAATATCGGCGTAGTCGGTGGTTTGATAATCAAGGTTTTTATTAAAAAACGCGTCGATGATTTTGTTGTCGCTGCTCATTTCCGTTAATGACCAATGCGAAATTTTACCGTTGGCGCGGCGCTTATAGGATTTTACAATTTTGTAGGCGGGAAGCCAGACCACTGTGATGGTCTCGTTGTCATTCTCTAATGTGTAGATTTCTTCACGCTCACAAGCTTTGCCCGATTTTTTACTCAAGCTCATTTTAGATAGCAATGAGTCTGCGATGAGCTGGTTTTTCATACTCCAGTCGTCGTCAGTTTTTACCACTTTAATTTCGCTGGGTGAGTATTCAATGCCGCGCTGATACGCATCAAAATAGCGATTTAATTTTATGCTATTGCTGTGGTTGCGCTCCCATAACTCGGTGATGCCTCGCTCTGGATACTGCTCAGCCACGCTACTGGCGCGACGCCACAATACCATGTGAGAGAACGTTTCAGGCTGGACGCTGTGTTCATAATGGCTAATTTGGTAGTGCGCACTAATCGGTGTATTTGCTGTGCAGTCGGCTGCAAATACTGCGGGTGCGGATAAGGCCGATATAAAAAGACTCGCTAAGCTGCAGATTAATCGACCTGAGATGTTCGGGAAAACGCGGTGCCGCTTCAATGTCACTTCCTCTTTATAAATCTGTTTACATCTACTTATTTATAAATAAAGGCGCCGGTTTTCACCGGCGCCGTCAGGCTTTTATATTATTGTTATCATGGTGCTACTTGCTTGCTATTTGCTTTATTCGCAAGGTCTGCAGCGTAGTTCATGACATGAAATATCACGTTTTGCTCGTTGGTGCCGCTAACTAGCGCAGCGCCAGGGCCTTTCGCGTAGACGCCAACATCTTCACCTGCGTGGGTTTCAGAACCGAGCGGCACTAGGGCCTCTTGGTGGAATCCTGGCGATTGCGTGTCGACTAACAACAGGTCTTGGCGACCAGCATCGATTGCGGAGTTGTATCCCTCGTCTGCATCTGTTTCATCACCGAGGTCGCGAAAGCCTAGCCCGTTAGTGTAACCAACGGTGGTATAGGGCATACCGTCTGCGGCAAGCGAAGGTGATGTGGAACCGATGTCTACGACTTTACCCAAGATGGGATTGCCGCGCTTCGGGTAACCCGCAATAGTAAATACATGGCTGTGGTCGGCAGTGACGATAATTAAGGTCTCATCACTATTGGTTAGTTCAACCGCTTTAGCCACCGCTTCAGATAGCTCTACCGCATCTGTTAGGGCGTTGTAGGCGTTGCCTGCGTGATGAGCGTGATCGATACGTCCCGCTTCTACCGTCAAGAAGAAGCCTTCGCTGTTCTTGTTCAAGATCTCGATCGCTTTGCCAGTCATATCACGCAGCGATGGCTCACCGGCAACGTCATTTTTACGATCCGCCTCGTACTGCATATGCGATTCATTGAACAAGCCGAGCACCTTGGTGGCGGTTTGGGGGTTCAGCGCATTGAAGCCAGCTTTATCAAAAATGTAACTACCAGTGGGGTTGAGTGCCTGCCATTCAGCGGTTAGGTCGCGACCGTCGGTGCGATCACCCTCAACACTACTCACTGCATCTGGGCTGTTAAACGCGGCGTCTTTAGGTAAGAAACTGCGGCGACCGCCGCCCATCACTACGTCTATACCATCAACGCTTATTCCGCCAATGCGGGCCTCTAAGTTAGCTTTAAAATTAATTAGCTGCGAGGCGATATCTTCGCAGCCAGCGTCTTTAGCCGCGGTAGGCATATCGCCATCGTCTTCCCAATCGCGGTCGGCCGATTTAGCGTAGGTCGCTGCTGGTGTGGCGTGGGTGATGCGGGCAGTAGACAATATGCCCGTTGATTTCCCCGCAATTTCTGCCAACTCAAGTGCGGTTACCAGCTCATTTCCAGCAACCGTGCTGCAATCGCCGCGCACAATATTTTCGTTTACACCAATCACGCCCGCGTCGGTTTTAACACCGCTCATCAGCGCCGTCATGGTGCCTGCGGAGTCGGGTGTTTGGGCGTCTACGTTGTAGGTTTTTGCCAAGCCGCTATAGGGAAATAGATCAAAGCTCAGGTTGTGGTCTTCGCCGAGTTCACCATTGAGCTGCCCAGCTAAAATACGTGCAGCGGTTACCGTTGAGATACCCATGCCATCACCGACAAATAAGATGACATTCTTAGCGGCGCCACGGGTGAGATTTGGCGCGGTAGCTGACGCAATTTTAGTTTCTGCGTCACTGAACCAAGTATTGTTGCGGGTGTTGCCGATAAGATCGGTTTCGGCTGGCCCGGTAAAGGGTTCACACACAAATTTGGTGTCGGTGATTTCGCTAGTTTCTAAAACGCCATTGCTATTGCTATCGGCACCGCTGTCAAACTGAATACCGCCACCTGGGCAGTTACTGTCGCCAGCGGCTAACTGTGTTTGGGTGATTAAACTGTTCACGCCGTTGCTGCCATCAGCACCATTGCTACCGTTTGCGCCGTTGCGACCATCATCGCCACCACAAGCGGTTAAGCCTGCTATCGCGCTTGCTAAAATCGCTAATTTAAACTGTTTCATTGCCATTCTCCTTATTCGCTGTCCAGCAGATCAAGCGCTTGGTTAATCAGGTGGAAAACCATGTTTTGCTCAACAACGCCGCGAACAAATTGTGAACCGGGGCCGCGTGCGTGCAGGCTAATATCTTCACCGGCATGGGTTTCGGAGCCCAGTGGTACTAATGCTTCCTGATGAAAACCAGGTGACTCGGTGTCTACACTGGCGAGGTCAGCACGTCCTGCCTGAATACTTTCTGAGTATACTGCGTCGGCATCTGTCACTGCGCCAAGGTCGTGAAAGCCAAGCCCGTTAGTGTAACCCACAGTAGTGTATGGCATGCCATCTGCTGCTGTTGTCGGCTCAGTTTCACCGATATTGACTACCTTGCCCAAAATCGGGTTGCCACGTTTTGGGTAGCCCGCAATAGTGAATACATGACTGTGGTCAGCGGTGACCATAATCAGGGTGTCGTCGGGGCTGGTTGCATCAGCCGCCGCTTGTACTGCGTTTGATAATTCAATGGCATCACTTAGTGCGCTGTAAGCACTGCCGGCGTGATGGCCGTGGTCAATACGACCTGACTCAATTACTAACAAATAGCCATTGCTATTCTTGTTGAGAATGGCGATGGCCTTGCTGGTCATTTCAGTTAGTGAAGGCTCGCCGGCAACGTCATTGCCGCGATCTTCTTCGTACTGCATGTGTGACTCGTTGAACAGACCAAACAATTTTGTAGTGGTGCTGGTGTCAACTGCGTCGAAGCTGCTCTGGTCAAACACATAACTACCGGCTGGGTAGCGAGTTTTCCACTCGGCAGTTAAATCGCGGCCGTCGGTGCGATCACCCTCAACACCGCTCACTGCGTCATTGCTATTAAACGCGGCATCTTTAGGTAAAAAGCTGCGGCGACCTCCGCCCATTACTACATCGAGACCGTCTACATCTGCGCCGTCTATGCGCGATTCTAAATTGGGTTCAAAGTTAACTAATTGCGATGCGATATCTTCGCAGCCTGCTGTTTTGGCAGCCGCTGGCATATCTCCGTCGTCTTCCCAGTTGCGATCAGCTGATTTAGCGTAGGCAGCAGCGGGGGTGGCGTGGGTAATCCGCGCGGTAGAGATAATACCTGTCGACATGCCTTTCATTTCTGCCAGCTCAATGGCGGTGATTAATTCATTACCGCTCACGGTGCTGCAGTCGCCACGTTCGATATTCTCGGCAACGCCCAGCACCCCCGCGTCGGTTTTAACACCAGACATCATCGCTGTCATGGTGCCCGCAGAGTCTGGAGTCTGTGCATCAACATTGTAGGTTTTAACCAGCGCGGTGTGGGGGAAGGCCTCAAAGCTTAAAAAGTTTTCCTCACCGAGATCGCCGTTTTGTTGGCCCTGTAAAATACGTGCTGCGGTCAGGGTAGAAACCCCCATGCCATCACCTACAAATAGGATCACATTCTTTGCTTTGGCCGGAGTAGTGGCTGTAGCTTTAGTTTCTGTGCTTGTCGCAGCATCGGTATACCACGTGTTGTTGGTTTGATGAGAAGGCAACACAGCGGCAGCTACCTGAGTGGCTATTGTTAGGGGTAAAACCCCTGACAATATGGCGGTTTTGATACGCATTTTAAGGCTCCTGGTCTGGAAAATGACTTTTCCTATATAGGTATGTTGTGCGTGGGTGATATCCCGGAAAAAATGAGCAGTGGCACAAAGCCACTTACCGGCACAAAGACTAGAGCCTTAGCCTTACAGTTTAATTGCGCTTATATTGAAGTTTTAAGACGATAAGATGACAGCGCCATGAGCCGCGCTTTATTTGTTCTTTTATTGTTAGTTGACTGTATTGCTAGCAGCCTAGCGCTGAATAGGGCGTATACAAATTTTGTGGGAAGGGCTGCTGACTAGGTGAAACTATTTGGCAGCTGCGAGATATTTACTTAAGCGGCGATGCCTGTGATTAAAAAAGGCCGCTATTACTTTACTGAGTATCGGCCCTGCGAACTTAGGCTCAAATGACACCTCATCCGTTAATATGCATCCCTCGTTATCCGGGCGTATGGTGCGCACATGCCGCCACGACCGCATAGATCCCATTTTTGATTGCTCTACAAATCCAGCGCCCTCATCAAGGCTTTTCAGTGTTAAATCCGAGTAGTCAATCGGTATAATTTTTAAAAAGAAAATCCAGCTCCTAAACAGTTTTTTTCCTGGCGTAAAATCAATTGTCGCTAAACTCGTAACCCCTCGAGGTGAAGACATTCGCAAGTACGGAGACATCTCTTTCGATATTCCGTCGATGGACGTAATCCACTGCCAGACATCACTTTTGGACGCGGTAAGGTGTGTCGAATTTCGTATCGTGTACTTCATGTTTAATCTTGCCTAATGCGAGCTTACCGCAGTCACCGCAGGATATCGCGGCGCTGACTGCGCCGATAGCAGCGCCTTGATATGTACACTCTAAACGCCAAAGCTGTCGAAGACCTGCTGTTCAGTTAAATTCTCTGTTTGGTTTGAGAATTCGTAAGAACTCGGTTTCTGATCAATAAATATCTGCCGTTTAAAACTGATGCTCGATTCCTCGCTAAATAAACCTAAGGGAACAATATACTCATCAGTTGGCTTTAGATGGTAATACAAATGGGTGCCGCAATGACTGCAAAAGGATCGTTCAGCCCACTCGGAAGAATCATAAACTTTGACTGAATCCTTGCCAGTAATACTGATATTCGAACCACAGTGCACCGCTAGAAGAGGGCCGCCTCCCCAGCGACGACACATGCTGCAATGGCATGCTTCAAATTCAGCTACATCGTCTGACTCAATGGTCACAGATTCGCAAAGGCATTTTCCTTTCATAGTTTATCCTCTTTGTGAGTTGAATTATTGTTTACTTAATGACTTAGGGCAGAGGCGGGAAAAAAGGAGGAGATTTTTCTTGAAGCGTATTTAAAAGGCAACTGCCCGCCATTATATACTCTTCTATTTTTGCTGATCATGGTCATGTGACGGCTCGATTTTATCTTTTACAGCCATGTAGGCCCTTTGAATCGTCATAAAAAGACAGATCACCGCTGCTATTCCGCAAGGAAAAAGCAGAAGCGCAATCTTGGCTGCATACCCCATAAATGCAAATACACCGAGCAAAAAAACTATGAACAGCTCCGTAATAATAGACTCCCATTCGAGCGCGAAGCCGATCTTTATAGTCTTTGATGCAAAGTGTCTTACTTTCATTGCTTGATGGCTCTATGAAAAATAGCGCCGCGCTCTACGGCGAATTTGGCGCCTCTTTTCTTTTTTTAAGGACAGGCACTCCAAAATTGTTATACGGCATTGCTACGGCGAAAAGTAAGGAAATATTCGCGATCTCTGCAATTAAGTGTATTGCCAATCTCGCAATCCAAATTGAACGGTTGCAATTCTCTTCCATTTTCACATTCACCTTGACTTAGGGAGATTGACAACTGTGAATCATTCCGTCTCGTAGCCACTCCAGCTTGCCTGCATATGGTTGATTGTCCATTTTGCCCGGCCGATCTGTTCGGGTAATAAATTTCCATTCGTGCAATACCTTCACTTATGCATAGATGCATGACATTCAGGATGCCAGGTACTTGCTCGGTAGTATATTGCCAGCAGTCTTGGTGCAAATATCGACTCATGCTGCTTTCGTTTGGCGTAACTGCACAGCCAAATAAGAAAGCGATTTTTAAGTAGAAGAGAGCTCTCATGCCGTATAACTACTTAGCGTTTATCTGTTGTGCGCAGCACGGCATATAAACGTCTGTTGGACTGAGCCGCTTTGCGGTGTTGGCATCTATTATTGGGGATTGTTTTTAGAACACTGGTATTTACTCGGGCCATTCCTAGCCAACCATCCTTAGTCGTCTGATCCATTTCTGGTATTTCCCTATTGTCGCGTGGTGATCACGTGCACGTTCCTGCCCCATTTAAGCATTTTTCCTGCAAATGTCCACACGCCATTTCAGTGGCGCTTTTGTTCGTATCTCTTCATGGCGAGAGGATAAAGAATACTAACGAGGCATTATTGCTATTTTCCGTGGCGGTGAGGAGGCTGATCTTCTTTAACCCCGCTCTTGCCGATACTCATCAAAATCAACGGTTTTCATTTCACGACCAAAGCGCGTTGTGTTGTAGGGCCAATTGTTGATGATTTTGCCGGATTCGTTTTTATACCAGCTGCCGCAGTCGCCTCCCCATACTGTATCAGCTAAGGCGTCTTGCATTCGCTTGTTAAACGCTTGTTGCGCCACGGCTGTTGGCTGAAGGCTGCGCAGGTCTTCCTTGAGGGTTTTTGTAATGCATTGCATTAAGTAGCCCACTTGCTTCTCTACCATATAGATAATGGAGCTGTGGCCTAGGTTGGTGTTGGGGCCGTATAGCATATAAAAATTGGGGAAGCCCGCTAGGGCAACGCCGCGATGGGCTTCGGCGCCGTTGCGCCAAACCGTATTGAGGTCTATGCCGTTCTCGCCGTGCACGATGAGTGGCACCAAAAAATCTGTGGCTTTAAAACCGGTTGCATACACGATAACGTCAACGGGGCGCTGAATGCCGTCGTTAGTGAGTACTCCCTCTGAGTCCATGCCCTGGATCGCTGAGGTGACAAGCTCAGCATTATAGTTTTCAAAGGCGTCATAAAAGTCGTCGCTGACTAATATTCGTTTACAGCCTAGTGGGTAATTTGGACGCAACAGCTCGCGTAGCTCCGGGTCGCTGATGCTGGCTTTAAGGTATTTTTTGAAGATTACGTTAATAATTTTGCCGCGTAGCGAGCCCACCAACATGGCGCCAAAGGTGAAGTAATCCTGGCGGAGGTAGTAAAACAGGCGCAGCAGTTTTTGTGTCCACGGCTGGTTTCTAAAAAGGCGTTTTGCGCCAGTGGAGTATGCGCGGTCCTCGCGGGGGATGATGTAGCTCGCGCTTCTCTGATAGACGTATACTTTTTCGGCCTGTTTTGCCAAAACAGGGATGAGCTGAATAGCACTGGCTGCGCTGCCAATGACGGCAATACGTTTACCTTTAAAATCCAGGTCGTGTCGCCATCGCGCGGAGTGAAAGGTCTGGCCGGTAAATTGTTCGGCGCCGGCAAAGTGGGGAATATTGGGCCGGTTCAATTGGCCGATGCCGGAAATTAAGATACGACTGCGTAGTTGCTCGCCATTTGCGAGAGTTATCAGCCAATGGCCTTCTTGTTGATAGTCAGCGCTCACCGCTTCGCAATTAAAGCGGATATGGGGGCGCAGTGCATACTTGTCGGCGCAGTGCTGAAAGTAGCGTTTAATTTCTAGTTGCGGCGAGTAGGTGCGGCTCCAATCTGGATTGGGTTCAAAGGAAAAGCTATAAAGCGCCGCGGGCACATCGCAGCAGGCGCCAGGGTAGGTATTCTCATGCCAGGTGCCACCGACCTCGCTGTTCTTTTCGATTATTTCAAAATTGCTAATGCCAGCTTCGCGTAGCTTGATTGCCATGCACAGGCCTGACATGCCCGCGCCTAAAATGACGACATCTAAATTCTTCATTGCCTTCCTTATTCTTTTATTGCTCTATCTGTTCTTCACCTGCCGCAGTTAGCGATAGGGCGGTTTAGCAATAAAGTGGTGATGGCTTCTTACAGAGAGATAAGCCTAAGCACGAGCTACGAGCATAAGATGTACTATCGCAAAAATATACTGTAAACCGCCGATCTTATTGCCCTAAGTGGGTATTTTAGTCGCGTCGCACCACTAGCTGCCATGTCTAGATCTAAAACGTAATAAAATTGTTTCTTATTTGTCTTTGATAATCATTATCATTTATAGTAATCTTGCGCCCTAGGCTTGGCGCTGCGGTTATTGGGCGCTGTTTTGGATAAATACCACGGAATTCAAGTGATAAATGCGCGCTGCGGACTGGCAATTTAATGGGGGAGGAGCTGGTTGCGGGTACAAGGCTAGCGATAACCCCATTATAGATTTGCGTTTCGCTCTTGTTGCGATCTCTTTGTATCAAGGCTTTCGCAGATGAGAAGAAGGGATTCGTGGCTCGGCTTGTTCTTTGTGCTTTTCCTACATGGTGGGGCTATTGCCGCTGTGTTTTGGTTGCCGTCACCTGAGAATAACGTATTGGTGATGCCCACTATTCAGGGCGTAATAATCCCGGCTCCACCTGCCGAGGCAGTGCAAATTCCCAGCGCAAGTAAAACTCCGCCGCCGCAAAAGGAGGTCGAAACACCACCTAAGCCGCTTCCTAAACCAAAGCCAAAGCCAAAGCCCAAGCCGCTGCCAAAGCCAAAACAGAAATTGCCGCCGCTGCCAAAAGCGCCGCCGTCTGAGAAGGCGATACGCCGCGAAGATCGAGCTGAGGAGCCGCAACCTCCGCCGCCGCCAGTGCAGAAAACGGCGAAGCTAGCAGAGGAAGACAATAAGGCATTGGGAGCCCCGATTACGCCGCCGCGCCATGACGCGAACCCCTTGAATAATCCTGCGCCGGCGTATCCGACTATTTCTCGGCGTTTGAAGGAAGAGGGCATCGTGATTTTAGAATTGCTGATTTTGCCTGATGGCAAGGTCGGAGAGGTGCGAGTTAAAAAATCCAGCGGTTTTGAGCGCTTGGACAAAACTGCGATGAAGGCAGTAAAGCGCTGGCGATATTTACCCGCCAAGCGCGGCGACGAGCCGATTTCCTATTGGTATTTACAGCCTTTGGAATTCTCGCTGAATCAGTAAGCGCAGTTACTGACAGCATTAGCCATTTTGAAGCGGCATTAGCCCATAGCAAGATCGATTGAGGAAGTAGATTTATGGAAAACCCCTATGGCGTAGAAGCGCTCTGGAGTCAGGGCGACATGGTCATCAAGGTGGTGGCAATGATGTTGTTGGCGATGTCGATCGCCTCCTGGTATGTCATTGTCATCCGCTCCTGGCGTTTATTTCGCTTGCGCAAGCCGACCCGCGCGCTGGTGGATTTCTGGCATGCCCAGAGTTTTGCTGAAGGCTTGCACTTACTCGGTAATCAACGCGATAACCCCTTCCGCAATTTAGCCGAAGAAGGACAGTCGGGCTTGGACCACCACGTAAACCACAAGGCTGATTTGCACGGGCATTTGCCCCTGGCGGAGTGGCTCACAGCGTGCTTAAAGGGTTCCATCGACGAGAGTTCAGAGAACCTTCAGCGCGGATTAGCCGTCTTGGCATCGGTAGGCTCGACGGCACCGTTTGTCGGTTTGTTCGGTACGGTGTGGGGCATTTATCACGCGCTAGTGAATATTGGTGTTTCTGGTCAAGCGGGCATAGACAAAGTTGCTGGCCCAGTCGGGGAGGCCCTGATCATGACGGCCTTTGGTTTGGCAGTCGCGATTCCAGCGGTATTGGCGTACAACACTCTGGCCCGTGGCAACAAGGCGATTATCAGTAAGCTGAATCGTTTTGCGCATCAACTCCACGCTTATTTAATTACCGGCGCGGCACCCGCTAATCGCAATGCTGAGTCTATTAGCAGTCTAGCCAAGGCGCAGCAAAAGCGCAGCGAGGCAGTCTGAGATGGCGTTCGGTGGCGGTTTGGATGACGACAGCAGTGAGGTAATGAGCGAGATCAATATGACGCCGCTGGTCGACGTGATGTTGGTCTTACTGATTATTTTTATTATCACTGTGCCGGTGATTACCAACTCGGTAAAAGTCGATTTGCCTCGCGCTGACAATACGCCGAATGAAATTAAACCTGATGCGGTGACCTTATCAATCACGGCGGACGGATTAATTCACTGGGACAAAACCGAGCTGTCGATGGAGGACTTGGAGCAGCGCCTTTACCTTGCTGCCGAGAAGCCCGTGCAGCCCGAGGTGCATATTCGCGGTGACCGCAGTGCGACCTACGAGCATGTTTTAAAAGTCATGGCGGCGGTGCAGCGGGCGGGCATTTTAAAGTTGGGTTTTGTAACCGAGCCAGAGAGCTAATAGCGATGTTGCGATATGTTCACTGCGCGGCGTGCTTGCCTAGAGTCTGTCATATATGAGTTTGAAAGGGTTTAGCGCGGTATGGCATTTGGGCTCACTACGGCAATGGCATTGGATCAGCTCGGCGGTGTGCCTAGTCGGCATGCTGCTGTTTTCGGTCACTGGAATTACTTTAAACAATGCCGCAATCATTCCGGCTACACCGGTGATTACGTCAATAGAAGCGGTGTTGCCACAGCAAATTTTAGACGACATCGAGTTGCCGGACGCTGACAAAGCGCCACTCAATGCCGAGTTGCGAGGCTGGTTAGAGAGCGAGCTAAATATTTATATAGCAGGCTCGGTGCGCGGTGAATGGAGTGATGAAGACGTGTATGTGGCGTTGCCGCGACCCGGTGGTGATGCTTGGTTGAGTTTGGATTTAACAAGCGGCGATATTTTGTACGAGCGCACCACCCGAGGTTGGGTGGCGTATATAAATGACTTGCACAAAGGGCGCGACACGGGCGCGGCGTGGAGTTGGTTTATAGATGTATTTGCGATTGCCTGCGTGGTGTTTTGTGTATCTGGTTTGCTGTTATTGCAGCGCCATGCAGCGAGCCGTCCCTCAACCTGGCCGATGGTTGGTTTGGGCTTGGTGATACCGCTGATACTGATAATTTTGTTTGTGCATTGAACTTATCAAAACAGAATTTAATTAAAACATTTTTAAAACTTACTGAAAGGGCGTGTTAATGATCAAGAAAATGACAGCGGTGAGCCTGATAGGGCTTGCGATGGCGACCTCGGCACAGGCTGGCGATTTGGCACTATCCGTTGAGTTGCCCCGCATTGATGTGGCGGAGTATCACCGTCCCTATGTGGCGATGTGGCTGCAGAATGACGACAGCGGCGATGTAACGAATTTAGCAGTGTGGTATCAGCTAGATAAACGCGATGACAAGGGCGAGCAGTGGCTAAAGGATATGCGCCAGTGGTGGCGTCGCAGCGGACGTAGCGCAAGCATGCCGCTTGATGGGGTAAGCGGAGCAACACAGCAACCTGGTGTGCATAGTGTTGATCTTGCCAAGGTGGCCGATTCCCTCGCCCCCGGAAGCTATAAATTATATGTCGAGGCGGCCCGCGAAGTTGGTGGTCGTGAGCTGCTTAAAATTCCGTTTCAGTGGCCGGTGAAATCCTCAACGACCCTGGAAACAGATGGGAAGACCGAGCTGGGCAAAATCCTTTTGAGCTTAGCACCTTAATTATTCTGCTGACGATTTGGTATTGAAATACCGCGTCTGTTTTGGGCATTAAATACTATTTTGGAGACTGTATATGAAGAAATCTAAACTGGCGATAATTGCTTTATTGGCATGTTCACTCCCCCTTGTCGCGAATGCTCACCGTGCATGGGTGCTGCCCGCAGCAACGGTATTATCTGGTGAAAATGCGTGGGTGACTTTTGATGCGGCGGTGTCTAACGATATTTTTTTCACCGACCACGCACCGATGCGCTTAAACGGCATGAAGGCAATTGGCCCCGACGGTAAAGAAGTCGAGATGCAAAACCAGCACACTGGCAAATACCGCAGCAGCTTTGACTTAGAGTTGAGCAAAGAAGGTACTTACAAAGTGTTTAGTGCTAGCAGCGGCTTGCGTGCGCGCTGGGAAACAGAAGCCGGAAAACGCGGCTTTTGGCCCGGCCGTGGTGAAACGCCAGCACCGGGTGAGTTTAAAAAAGCCGTGCCTAAAAATGCAAAGAATCTGCAGGTAAGTCAGTCATCGCGTCGCATGGAAACCTTTGTCACAGCGGGTCAGCCAAGTAAAACCGTGTTTGCTTTGCAAAACGAAGGTTTAGAAATGGAGCCGATTACTCATCCCAATGATTTGTTCTCAGGCGAAGAAGCGCAGTTTCGTTTTATGATCGACGGCAAGCCAGCGGTCGGCGTTGACGTAACTGTCATTCCAGACGGTGGGCGTTACCGCAATAATCCGAATGAAATTAATGCTGTCAGTGATAGCAAGGGTGTGGTCAGCATTGAGTGGCCATCAGCAGGTCGCTACTGGCTAGAGGCAGAATACCAAGACGATAAAGCGGCGAAACCGGCGACAACTCGTCAAGGCAGTTACTCGGCGACGCTAGAAGTGCTTCCTCAGTAGTACTTTGCTGACGTAGCGCGGTAATTTTACGTGGTGCTCGCGGAGCGATTGCTACTCGTACTCGCAGTTTTGCTCGGGTATGGCGCGCTGTGCCTGTGGCAATTCCGGCGCGGCAGTCGCGGCCGTGCGCAATCAGTTGACTCGTCCGTGTCTGCGGCGTCGATGCTGGTCGCCTACGCCAGTCAGAGTGGGGTAGCGCTAGCATTGGCGCAACGCAGTGCTAAGGCATTGCAGGCGATTGGGCCGGTGCGAGTGTTGCCATTAAATCGAGTTGATGATGCTGTATTGGCCGGTACTGAGCACGCCTTTTTTGTGGCCAGTACCTATGGCGAAGGCGAACCACCGGACAATGGCAACCGCTTCGCGCGGCGCTACTTAAATGGCAGTTCTGCGCAATTTTCGCATTTAAAATTCTCTGTCTTGGCGCTGGGCGATAGCGCGTATCAACATTTTTGTGCCTTTGGCCACAAGCTGCACGAAGGCTTATCCAGCCATGGTGCCGCACCCGTGTTTGCGCCTTTGGAGTTAGATGGGAATGCGACGGGCAACGTTGATGCAGTCTTGCAGCGCTGGTATCAGCAGCTCGCCCATTTTGGTGCTGAGTCTTCGCTGCCTGATCTCATAGAGTTGTCTTTCCAACGTAATCACTACCAGTCGTGGCATTTGGATTCCCGCAAGGTCGTTAATGTCGGCAGCGTTGGTGAGCCACTGGTTCATCTCAAGTTTTCGCCAGCTCAGGTTTTAGGTGATGTTGCGCTGGACACGCTGTGGCAGGCGGGTGATATCGCAGAAGTGTTGCCGCGCAATAGCGTTATTCGCTGCGCCGAATTTGCGGCAAAGTACAAACTGGATTTTGAAGCTGGCTTATCGATCGACGGCAAAGCCTGCAGACTTATCGACGAACTTCAGCGCCGCGCTTTACCAGTCAGCGATATAGCGGGCCCAGTGGTAGGCGATCTGGACTCGTTGTCGGCGTGGGTGACGAGCCTGCCATTATTGGCGAAGCGGGAGTATTCCATTGCGTCTGTGCCGGAAGATGGCAGCCTCGATTTGCTGGTGCGGTTGCAGGGCCGCGACGGTACTCCGGGGGTGGCATCACACTGGTTGGGTAGACATTTAGCTATCGATGATTCAGTTGCCTTGCGGGTGCGACGCAATCCTCTGTTTCATGCGCCTGAGTCGAATATCCCGGTGATATTTATTGGCAATGGATCTGGTTTCGCCGGTATCCGCGCTCATCTTCGCGCGCGGCAGTTAAGCAATAGAAAAGACAATTGGCTGATGTTTGGTGAGCGCAGCCCCCGCGCTGACCGTGTTTTTAGTGATGAAATTGCTGAGTGGCAAGATCACGGCTATTTGCCTCATATCGACTTAACATTCTCGCGATGCAGAGAACAACCCGCCTATGTGCAAGATGCGATTTTAGCCAATGTAGCTGATTTGAAAGCATGGCTCAGCGCCGGTGCGGCGATCTATGTTTGCGGTAGCCGCGAGGGTATGGCCGCGGGCGTTGATCGGCAATTGCGCCGAGTATTGGGTGATCAACAGCTTGATGACTTGGCCGATGCGGGTTTGTACTGTCGAGATGTGTATTGAATACACCGCTATTGTCCACCGTGCGATCTCTTTGCTGATTTGATGCGTAGGCAAAGACAGCGTGTTTTGAGAGTATACTCACCCTAAATTTTTCAATTTATAGCGAGGGATTTTTGCCTTCGCTGTGTTTAAACATTATCTATATTTTTTCTGCTGAGTGATGAGTGTTGAATTCTTACTGCAGCGTCCGCAATGGTTTTTTATAAATGAACAATTCCCCACGTTTGAGTAGTTCTCGCAAGGCCGTCATTTGGGTGGTGTTATTGCTGCTGTTTGTTGTTGGTATTTGGTATCTATTGGGTCGTACACCGCCGGCACCGGAGCAAGTCATGCGGAGGGGCTGGGGTGGTCAGACCTCGTCCGTGCGTGTGGTGCCAGTCCAAAAAGGTGGCTTAGATGTGCAAGTGCGTTCCATTGGCACTGTGACGCCAATGAACACGGTGGTCGTGCGCAGTCGGGTGGGCGGGGTGTTAGACAAGATTGTATTCACTGAAGGGTCTGAAGTGAGCAAGGGCGATTTGCTAGCGGTGATTGATCCCGCTCCCTATCGTGCACAGTTTGAGCAGGCACAGGGACAGCTTCAGCAAAATCAGGCGCAGCTTGCCAATGCTAAGGTTGATTTGAATTTGTATCAAGGTTTGTACGCTGAAGACTCAATAGCCCGTCAGCAGCTCGACAGTCAGGCTGCCCTGGTGCGGGAATTAGAGGGTGCAAATAAAAGCCAGCAGGCACAGCTTGATGACGCGCGTTTGCAATTGTCGTGGACTCGTATTGAAGCGCCTATTTCAGGGCGGCTTGGTTTACGTCGGATCGATGCGGGAAATTTAATCGCCGCCAATGATAGCGAAGGCTTGGTGACTATCACCCAAACCCATCCGATTGCTGTTCTGTTTACCGTTTCTGAGATAGAGGTTCCTGCGCTAGTTAAAGCGTTTAACGGTGGCGACTCCCTGCGTGTTGAAGCGTTAAATCGCAACGAACAAAATATCATCGCCACTGGCAAGTTGGTGACCCTGGATAATCAAATTGATACCACAACAGGTACTTTGCGGGTAAGAGCAGAATTTGAAAATTTGGATAACAGTTTATTTCCGAATCAGTTTGTTAATGTGCGTCTGCGTTTGAACAGTATTGCCGACGCATTAACTATTCCCGCTGACGCTGTTCAACACGGCTCGCAGGGTAGTTATGTGTACGTGGTGGAAGACAGCAAGGCGTATATTCGGCCGATTACCACCGGCATCGTTGACAGTGATCGCGTTGCGGTTATAGAAGGCTTGCAAGCAGGCGACCGGGTGGTGATAGAGGGCTTGGATCGTCTGCGCGATCGCCGCGATGTCATCGTTGATGGTGATGCGCCGGTGGCCGCCGCAGAGCAGCGGGCGGGTGGAGCAGCGGATTCAGGCTCTCGCGAGGGTGGAAAAGCACCTAATAGCTCAGCAGGCGGTCAACGCCCGAATCGTGATGGCGGCGCAGCCGCGTCGTCACCGCACTAAGGCGCGATCATGAATAGTATGTCGCGCCCTTTTATTTTACGGCCAGTGGCCACCTCACTGCTGATGCTAGCGCTTTTGGTGGCGGGTGTGTTGGCGTGGCGACTGCTGCCGGTAGCGGCGTTGCCGCAGGTGGAATATCCCATCATTCAGGTTTTTACCTTTCATCCAGGCGCGGGGCCAGACGTAACAGCGCGCACGATTACGGCGCCATTAGAAAGACGGCTGGGGCAAATTCCAGGCCTTAAACAAATGGCCTCTACTAGTTCGGGTGGCGCTTCAGTTATTACCTTGCAGTTTGCCCTAGAGGTGGACCTAGGTGTTGCCGAGCAAGAAGTTCAGGCGGCGCTTAACGCCGCAGACAGTTTATTGCCCAATGATTTACCGACACCGCCCATCTATCGCAAAGTGAACCCGGCTGATGCGCCAATTATGACTTTGGCGATTAGCTCAGAAAGTCTACCACTGCCGGAAGTTCACGATTTGGTCGACACTCGTATGGCGCAAAAACTAGCGCAATTGTCGGGTGTGGGCTTGGTCAGTTTGGCCGGCGGTCAGCGTCCGGCACTGCGTATACAGGTTAATCCCACGGCGGTGGCAGCTTACGGTTTAAGTTTGAATGAAATTCGTTCGGCAATTGCCGCGACCAATGTTAACCAACCCAAGGGCAGTTTTGATGGCCCCAATAGAACCACCTTGCTCGATGCCAACGATCAAATACGTTCGGTAAAGGATTATGAAAAGCTGATTATCGCCTACCAAGAGGGCGCACCACTGCGCTTGGGGGATGTGGCAAAAATAAGCGACGGCGCTGAAGACCGCTTTCTTGCGGCGTGGGCAAATAGTCAGTCAGCGGTGCTGCTAAACATACAGAAACAACCCGGCGCCAATGTGATTGATGTTGCTGACCGGGTGCGGGCACTGCTGCCGCAGTTGTCCGCAACCATGCCGACGGCGGTGGACGTCACGGTGTTGAGTGATCGCACCGATAGTATTCGCGCCTCTGTTCGCGACGTGCAAAAGGAATTGCTATTTGCCATCGGCTTAGTTGTGCTGGTGACCTTTGCCTTTTTGCGCAGCGTACCCGCCACCATTATTCCCAGCATAGCCGTACCGCTGTCTTTGGTGGGCACCTTCGCCTTTATGTATTTGGCGGAATTTTCTATCAATAATTTAAGTTTAATGGCGCTGACTATTGCGACCGGCTTTGTGGTCGATGACGCCATAGTGATGTTGGAAAATATTGCCCGTCATCGGGAAGAGGGTGATACGCCGATGGCGGCCGCGTTAAAAGGCGCCAAAGAAATTGGCTTTACCTTAATTTCCTTAACACTGTCATTGATTGCCGTATTAATTCCGCTGTTGTTTATGGCCGATGTCGTGGGGCGCATGTTCCATGAGTTTGCCGTGACCTTGGCGGTTGCCATCGCTATTTCGCTGGTGGTGTCGCTAACCCTAACGCCAATGATGTGCGCGAGAATGTTGCGCGAGCCACTGCAGTCTGAGGACAGTGCGCCCGGTGCAATGGATCGTTTTATTGCTCGCTACGGTGAAATGTTGGACTGGGTCTTGGCTCGTCAACCCGCTGCCATGATGGCTATGTTGGCGACCATTTTATTGACGGTCTTACTGTACTTTGCAGTTGATAAAGATTTCTTTCCGGTACAAGACAGCGGTGTCATTCAAGTCGTCACAGAGGCGCCGCAAAACACCTCGTTTGCGGCGATGTCCCGTCGTCAACAAGCTCTGGCAGCCGCCTTGCTTGAAGACCCTGGGGTCTCGAGTCTGTCCTCTTTTATCGGCGTTGATGGCAGCAATACCACGCTAAATAGCGGGCGCATGTTTATTAACTTACCCGCTCATCACGATCGTAGTGAATCGGTTTTTGATGTGATGGCACGCTTACGCGAGCGCGCCGACGATGTCGCCGGTATTGAAGCGTGGTTCCAGCCGGTGCAAGAGCTGAGTATTGAAGACCAGATTACTCGCACCCAATATCGTTTTACGCTTACCGCCGCCAGCACCGCCGAACTTGCCGAGTGGGTGCCAAAGCTTATGGCGGCTCTGCAGCAGCGCTCAGAGCTGGTCGACGTTGCCAGTGATCTACAACAACAGGGCGAAGAAGCGTATATCAATATTGATCGCGACGCGGCAGCGCGCCTTGGTGTAAGCGTATCGTCGATAGCAGATACATTGCAGAACGCCTACGGTCAGCGCCAGATAGCGACCTTATTTACCCAGTCGAATCAGTACCGTGTGGTGTTGGAAGTTGACCCCGTGCAGAGCAGTGGTTTGGCTGCATTGAACAATTTGTATGTGCCGACTTCCTCGGGCGTGCCAACACCACTGAATAGCGTGGCAACGGTGGAGCAGCGTTCAGCGGCCTTGCTCATTAATCATCAAGGCCAATTCCCCGCAGCCACCTTGTCATTCAATTTGGCGGAGGGAGCCTCGCTTGGTGAAGCGGTTAAGGCAATCGAAGCGGCCCAGCTAGAGATCGGTTTACCGCTGGGTATTGAAAGCCGCTTCCAGGGCGCCGCTGAGGCGTTTAGGGCCTCGCTGTCTAATACCTTGTGGTTGGTGTTAGCGGCGGTCGCCACCATGTATGTGGTGCTGGGCGTTTTGTATGAAAGCACGATTCACCCAATTACTATTCTGTCGACCTTGCCATCGGCAACCGTTGGCGCCTTGCTCGCGCTGCTTATCACCGGCCGCTCCCTGGATATGATCGCGGTCATTGGTGTGGTCTTACTGATTGGTCTGGTAAAGAAAAACGGCATCATGATGGTGGACTTTGCCCTCGATGCGCAGCGCAATCATGGTATGAGTCCGCGTGAGGCTATTCATCGCGCAGCCCTGTTACGCTTCCGTCCTATTTTAATGACAACCTTGGCGGCGTTGTTTGGCGCCTTGCCGTTGATGTTAGCCGGTGGCTCGGGCGCAGAGTTACGTCAGCCATTGGGTTTGGTGATGGTGGGCGGTTTGCTGGTGAGTCAGGTGTTAACGCTGTTCACGACACCGGTCGTGTATTTGTTTTTTGATCGTTTCAGCGGTGAGGAATATTCGGGTTCAGATTTAAACCTGAACGATGATGTCGATTCACCGAGTGGCAATGCATGAATTTGTCGCGCCCCTTTATATATCGTCCGGTTGCGACGGGTTTGCTGTCCTTGGCGCTGGTCTTGGTGGGTTTGCTCGCCTGGCGGCTGCTGCCGGTAGCGCCGCTGCCGCAGGTCGATTTTCCGGTAATCAGTGTCACCGCTAGCTTACCCGGTGCCAGTCCGGAAAGTATGGCGAGCACGGTGGCGACCCCATTGGAAAGGGCGCTCGGTAGTATCAGTGGTATCTCGTCAATTTCGTCATCGAGTAATCAGGGATCGACGCAAGTTGTGCTCACCTTCGACCTTGATCGAAACTTAGATGAGGCTGCCAGAGATGTGCAAGCGGCGATTAATGTGGTGCGCGGTGAGTTGCCGGCAGGTATGCCGGGCAATCCGGAATTTCGCAAAATAGATCCATCGCAGGCGCCTATTATGGGCCTGGCCTTGAGTTCGGAAAATCGTTCGCCGAGTGAATTATACGATGCCGCGTCGACAATCCTCGCCCAGCGCTTGGCGCAAATTGTTGGAGTGGGTGAAGTTGGTGTAAGTGGCGCGTCTTTGCCTGCAGTGCGGGTGCAGCTAGATCCGGGCGCGCTATTGCATCGCGGCATTGCACTGGACGAAGTGCGCAACGCCATTACCCAGGCAAATGCCTTGCGTCCCCTAGGCGTTATTGAAGACAGTCGTCATCGCTGGCGGGTGAGTACCAATGACCCGCTGCGCAAAGCCAGTGAATATCGCGATTTAGTGGTTCGTCACAATAACGGCGCTGTGGTGCGATTGGGTGATGTTGCCGAAGTTAGCGAGTCGGTAGAAAACCGCTATAGCAGCGGCTTCCACAATGATCGCCCAGCCGTAATTTTGATGGTTAGCCGTCAGAGTGGTGCCAATATCGTGGAGACCATCGACGCTATTTATCAGGAGTTACCACGCTTGCGCGCGTTAATGCCAGCCGATAGTGAACTGTCTGTGATTATGGATCGCTCGCCGGTGATTAGATCGACCTTAAGTGAAGCGCAGCTGAGTCTGTTAATTTCCGTTGCCTTGGTCATGTTGGTGGTGTGGCTATTTTTGGGTAGCTTTCGCACGGCCTTAATTCCGTCTATTGCCATTCCCGTGTCGTTGATCGGCGCTTTTGTCGCCATGTATTTCTACGGTTTTTCGCTTAACAATTTATCCTTAATGGCCTTGGTCGTTGCCTGTGGTTTGGTGGTTGATGACGCGATTGTCGTGCTCGAAAATATTGAGCGGCATATTGAAGCCGGCTTGTCGCCACTGCACGCATCGCTGGTGGGTGCCAAGGAAGTAGGCTTTACCCTATTGGCGATGAACTTGGCATTGGTGGTGGTCTTCGTCTCTATTTTATTCATGGGTGGGGTGGTCGAGCGCTTATTCCGCGAGTTTTCAATTACCCTGGCGGCGGCTATGCTCATTTCGCTATTGGTATCGCTCACCTTGACGCCGAGCTTGTGTGCGCGCTGGCTGCGACCCCACCGTGATTCACACTCTGTCGACGAGGACAATGGTGAAAAAGGTTTCGAGAACCGCATGGCGGCTTATAGCCATGAGATGTTTGAGTCTCTTAAAAATGGTTATGCCAGCAGTTTAGACTGGGCCCTGCGCCACAGTATTGTGGTGATGTTAGTGTTGGCTGGGGTGATTGCCTGCAATGTCTATTTGTATATTGCACTGCCTAAAACGTCCTTGCCGCAGCAAGATACCGGACAAGTGCGTGGCTTTGTCCGCGGCGATGACGGCTTTTCCTTCCAATTAATGCAGCCCAAAATTGAGGTGTTTCGCAAATACATTTTGACCGATCCCGCAGTTGCGGACGTGACGGGCACCAGCGGTGGCAGCGGCGGTTTGACTAATGCGCAGCTCACCTTAAATTTAAAGCCGCTGTCTGAGCGCGGTGTCTCTGCACAAGCCGTCGTCGATCGCTTGCGCGCCAATGCACCCAAAGTGCCGGGCGCGATGTTATACATGATGGTTGATCAAGATATTCGATTGAGTTCGCCGTTTAGTCGCAGCGAACATGAACTGTTACTGCGCTCGGATTCGCTGGAAGCCTTGGATATATGGAGTCGCAAAGCGTCGTTAGTCATGCAGGAACTACCCGAGTTAACCGACGTTGATGCCATTGGTATGGCCGATGCGCGGCAGATCACCTTGAACATTGATCGGGAGCTAGCTAGGCAGTACGGCGTTGATATGAGTACGGTGGCATCCATGCTGAACAACGCCTTCTCTCAGCGTCAGGTTGCGACACTATACGACGACATGAATCAGTATCGCGTGGTGATGGAGCTATCGCCCGTTTATACCTCCCAACCGGCGGTACTGAGCCAGTTAAATGTATTAACCAGTGACGGTGCGCGAGTGCCACTGTCGACTTTTGCAACCTGGGATTATGGCATGGGCGAAGATCGCATTCGCCACGAAGCCCAGTTTGCATCAGAGGGAATAGGCTATGCACTGGCACCTGGCGTAACGGCACTTGAGGCGGAAAGCGCCATAGCGGAGGCACTTGATAGCATTATGCTGCCAACCGCAGTCCACGTTGCACCGGATGGTGGGCGCCCGGATTTTGGTGCCGATCTCAGTCAGCCGTGGTTGATTCTGTGGGTTCTATTAGCCGTGTATTTGGTACTTGGGGTTCTGTACGAGAGCACGCTACATCCACTCACCATTTTGTCGACCCTGCCGTCGGCGGGAATCGGCGCGCTGCTCGCGCTGAAAATTAGTCATACAGAGCTCAGCTTGATTGCCTTGCTGGGGCTGTTTTTATTGATCGGCATCGTAATGAAAAATGCCATCTTGATGATCGACTTCGCGCTGCAAGCTCAGCGTCGCGATGGCATGTCGCCGGATTTGGCTATCAGGCAGGCCGCGCGTTTACGTTTGCGGGCAATATTAATGACAAATCTCGCCGGCTTATTGGGGGCAGTGCCGTTGGCGATAGGCTTTGGCGAAGGCGCGGAATTACGTCGGCCCTTGGGGATTACGATTATCGGCGGGCTGGCTGTTAGTCAGTTCTTAACGCTGTATACCACACCGATTATTTATCTCTATTTAGAGCGTTTACGCCAATACGTATTGCGTGACAAATCGCAGGGTATGGATAGCGGCGATAAGCGTCTCGCGGCAGAAAACACCGATGCGACTTATGTCGAAAAGAAGTGAAAAATTTATGAATTTATTAAAAGTTAAATATGTTTTTGTGTTGCCGCTGCTACTTGGTTTGGCGGCCTGTAGTGTTGGCCCTGATTACCAGCAGCCGCAGTCTAGCGTTCCCGCGGTCTTTAAATACGAGGCTGGCTGGCAAACGATTTCGCCACAAAGTTGGGCGGCGCAGGGCGATTGGTGGACGGCGTTTAAGGACCCCGAATTAAATTTATTAATTACCCAGGCAAACGAAGCGAATCAAACCCTGGCACAGGCGGAAGCTCGCTATCGTGCTGCGCAGGGACAGTGGCGACTGACACGCGGTGATTACAGCCCGCAGCTCGACGCGTCCTTAAGTGGCAACCGCAGTGGTGGAGACAGCATTAGTGTCAGCGAAAGTTATTCTGCTCGGCTAAACGCGAGTTGGTCACCCGACTTGTGGGGGCGTGTGCGCCGTAGCGTAGAAGCTAGCCGCGCGAATATGCAAAGTAGTGCAGCCAATCTCGTAGCCGCTCGTTTAACTATTCAGCTCGCCGTGGCGCAAAGTTATATCCGCTTGCGAGCACTAGACTTACAGAAGATTATTCTTGAACAAACCATGGTTGCCTACGAGCGATCAAGCAAGCTAACAAGCAATCAGTATGAGGCGGGTATCGTACCGCGCTCAGATGTGATTCAGGCTGAGACTCAGCGTCAGTCCTTAAAAACGGATCTTATCGATTTAGAAAATCAGCGCGCGATAGAAGAAAACAGCATTGCGGTGCTGCTTGGTAAAGCGCCGGTAAATTACGCCTTAACGCCTACCGAGCAACTGCCAGAGCTGCCGGTGTTACCTGCTTCACTTCCGTCAACACTTATATCAAGGCGTCCCGATGTGGTGTCTGCCGAACGTCAGCTCGCCTCCGCCAGCGCGCAAATAGGCGTTGCTCAAGCGGCGTGGTTACCCAGCTTTAGCATCACGGCAGGTTACGGTGCAAGTGCTGCACGGTTTAGCGATTTGTTTGATGCACCGCAAGCTATTTGGTCAGTGGGGCCGTCGCTGGTGCAAACCCTGTTTGATGGCGGCGCGCGCAGGGCGAGCAAAGATATCGCCATTGCCCAATATGACGAGCAACTCGGTAACTACCGCCAAACCGTTTTGGATGGCTTGGCAGAAGTAGAAAATGCCCTCGCCACAATCAGCCTGCTAAAAGATAAAGCCGAGCAGCAAGATATATTGTTAAAGCTCGCCGAAGAAAACGAACGCATCGTCAATAACCGCTATAAGTCTGGTCTGGTAAGCTTTTTAGAAGTGGCCACTGCGCAAAACCAAACCCTTAATGCGCGACGTACAAGACTAAATACCTCTGCAGATCGCCTGCAAGCATCGCTGCAATTGGCAGCGGTGATTGGCGGCGGTTGGGATTTGAATGATCCGGTGGTGCAGTCGGTTAGTTTGGGGGCTGAGGCTGATGATGATTTGGAAGATGCGCAGTAGTCATCGTATTATTGATTATTCAATAAAAATGATGCAGTTTGATGTCTTCTCCTCCCTTGTTGTTTTTAGTCAATGATGTAATTAGTCTAATTGGATAATGTTTAAAAAAGTATGCAGCCAGACGTCGGAGTTTAGTGTAAGTTCGAGTCACCAAATGAATTTGGAATATATATGAATAATAATTTAATTTTGATTCCGGTGCTGGTACAGGTTTTACTCACGATAGTTTTGTATATTTCGCTTAACGTAGTTAAAGTTCGCGCAGTTAAGGCGGGTGAAGTAAATGAGGCACGACGTAGTTTGTATGAAGATGCATGGCCTGAGTATGTATTAAAATTAAACAACTGCATTCGCAATCAGTTTGAAGTACCTGTTTTATTTTATGTGCTCTCAATTTCCTTAATGGTTATTGAGGCTGTTAACTATCCTGTATTAATTCTTTCTTGGCTATTTGTAATTAGCCGGGTCGCTCATGCATACATTCATACAGGATCTAACTACGTGCCGCTTAGACGGAGAATATTTACCTTTGGTGTCATTGTTGTTCTGTTGATGTCGATAATGCTCGCTGTTTCGATTTTGTGACGATTAGGGTGTGGCGTTCTAGTATTAGGCAAAGAGTGCAGTGTCACTACGATACCCGCACCTTACCCCAATCCACCGTCAAAACTGCTGAGTACTGCAGAAAGTAACGGTTTAATTGCTAGGCTGTTTGAGCCGAAGGCGAATTTACTCACTCGCCTCGTGTGCTTTTACAAACTCAATACCGCTGCGCTCGGCGCCGCTGGCTATGGCGTAGGTCAGAATGTGACCTAGTAAGTTCACCGTGTAAGTTTCAACCGGGACGTTTTGTTTCTTTAGGGCGTCGGCCATTAAGGCCATTTGTTCCGGTTCGACAAGGCTGTCCCACTGGCCGTGGTATAAAAATACCGGCGGTGAATTTTTAACGACGCGGTTGACGGGCGAGGCTTCTATCCAAGTTTCTTCGGCGTTCGCTAAAGGTTCGCCAATCAGTTTCAATACCAGTGGTGAGTTCGGCCAGCGAGTGAGGTCGGCGGGGGTGCCACCGGCGACGATGCTGCGTAATTGCGGTGATTTGTCGCGATCTAAGCCCGCCATTAAGATTAAGTGCGCCCCAGCGGAATAACCCCAACCGCTGATGTTGAGGGGGTCAATTTCGTATTCGTCGGCGTGCTGGTAGAGCCATGTGATAGCGTCTGATACATCTTCAACCTGCGACGGATATCGGCTTTCAGGTGCGAGTCGGTAGGTGATGTTGAAGACCACAAAGCCATCGTGAGCGAGTTTTTTGCTGATGCCTTCCATTTTTCCGCTGCGGTTTGTCCAGCCGCCGCCGTGAACCACAATCACTGCGGGTTTGGGGCCAGCAATGTCAGGGATATACATATCTCCGGCTAGCGCGCTGGCGTCGACTTCCTTAAAAACAATATTCTCGATTTTGCGGACGTCAGTGGATTTGTTAAAACCGGTCGTCGAACAGGCTAAGACGAAGAGTAGGGCAAAGGCAATGAGAAGTAGTTTCATAGTCGCTGTCGTGGTTTGTGTGGCGTAAATACGCGCTGGGGCCGCTGAATATGTTAGTGAGTAATTATCTGTGCTGTTTGTACGGATATTAACGACAAGTAGATTCAGATCGAACGCCTTTACGGGCTTTTACCAGCTTGGCTTCGGCCGGTGGCGTGATTTGCCAGCGATGTTTAGCAGCCGTAAAAATGTAGGGCATTCAAAATGGCTATCAGCCTTGCAGACGGAGGCGTGCCTAAGTCCATCGCGAATACGGCTTAGCTCGGCAATTTTCTTGTCGAGATAAGCGCTAAGCGGTCTAATGCCTCTGCTTAAAAAAGTCGTCGAAATCCCTTTCTATCGGTGGATTGGATAAGGCCTTTTTCTTCGTAATATCGTAGCGTAGAGCTTGGCAATCCGGATGCCTTGGCAACTTCAGTGATGTCCATGGATGACCCCGTTATTGGCAGTATGATCGCGACACTTGACTTCAAGTTGACTTGAACTTGTATGCTATCTGTCAGCCGTGATACTCCCAAGCACAGCTACCGATACACGTTAATTGCTAATAGGAGTCGTTTATGGATGCAGAGTTTTGGCACCAACGCTGGGGCGCTAATGAGATTGGGTTTCACCAAGAGCAGGGAAACCCCTTGCTTAAAGCGCATTTTTCTAAATTGAATTTGGCTGTGGGTAGTCGGGTTTTTATTCCCCTGTGCGGCAAGACTAAGGATATTGCTTGGTTGTTAGCGCAGGGTGTCCACGTTATTGGTGCCGAGCTTAGTGAGTTGGCGATAGAGGCCTTATTTGCGGACTTGGGGCTGCGTCCTGATGTGACAGAGCTGGGCAAACTTCGTCGCTATCGGGCGCCATATATCGATATATTTGTTGGCGATATTTTTGAGCTGTCGGCGGAGCTAGTCGGCGAGGTAGACGCTATTTACGATCGCGCGGCATTGGTGGCCTTGCCTGAGAGCATGAGGCGCAGTTATACCGTTCTGCTGACGGAAATTTGCCGCGCGGCACCGCAGCTCATAATTTGTTTTGAATACAACCAAGACCTGCAAGAAGGACCGCCGTTTTCAATTGGCGAAGCTGAGCTGCGTGATCATTATGAGGCAGTTTACGCTCTGCAATGCCTAGATCGCGTGAAATTAGAGGGGGGGTTAAAAGGCGGTGCTGCTGCCAATGAAGTGGTGTGGTTGCTGAACAAAACGGAAGTGTAACTGCTGTGAGCAGTTTGGACATACACCGACAAAGGTGTATGTCCAAATGAACTACTTAAAACTCACCGAATATTGAGCTAAGTGGTAGACATTGGCCACCAAGCAGCGGTATTTCGTCGGGTGCACACAGAGATTCTGTGCTGCCGCCACCGGTGCTGCCTTTACAGGCATCGGCATTGTCATAGCTGTCGTCCACCACCTCATTGATCCACTGGGTCACCAAATTAAAGGCAGTGCCGTGAACTGTGCTGCGGGCAATCGGAGGCATGCGCGCGGCGAGGGTTGTCGCCTCGGGCCCCAAGCGATAAGGTAAAATAGAGTCTATGGCGCTGCCGGGCACGATGTCATATTCGCGTCCGCCGCGGCCTTCCGTGCCACTCGCGGTTGGTCCCTTGCAAATACCGAAGGTGTCGTTCACCGAGCGGAACACATCGAGGTAAAAGCCGGTGTTCTGGGCTAAGCCGCGAGGGTTATGGCAGTGGCTGCAGTTTACTTCTAGGTATGAGCGCACGCGCTTTTCAATATCTTGATCGCTGCCAGCGGCGAAGCCCGCATCACCAGGAACATTAAATTTGGGGTTGCGCTCAACGGCGGTTAAATACTGCGTCGTCGAATCCAATGCTAAGTTACTAGGGCAGTTTTTCATCAAGCCATTTTGGCAGAGATATAGCAATTGGTTTTTGCCATTAATTGGGTGTGAATCAATGCCGCTAGGCAGTGGGGACTCACTGGCAAAGGGACGGTTCAAATTACGCGCTTTAGGCCCAATCGGAGCGGTGCCTGTTTCGGCGTCGTCGTTGGCATGACAGCTTTGACACTGGTTGGCGTTCGGCAATGAGTAACTGTCGGTAGAGCCCACGTAGTGCTCGCCACTGTCGACATCGTGGTAATCCCAACTGCCGCTAACGACGTCGCCTTGTTGTAGCAATCTGGCGACTTTTTGGCCATTTTCTACTGTCCACTTATATTCCAAGCCTTCCCAGTAGAACTGACCGCCACTGGTTTGACGCTTTATTATCAAGCGCGTTTCAACAGCTGTTTCAGTTTGACTTGGTTCGTTAGTGAAGGAGAACGTCTTGGCTAATATAGTGCCTAGCGGGAACAATATGGCGGCGTTGGCATTGTCTTCGCCATCGCGGTAGATGGCTTGCTCGCCTTCTGGAATATAGGCCACGCGATACTTGGTGGAATAATCAGAAAACAATTTTGTATTCAGCACAAACGGCACACCTTGGCCGTTAGGTAGACTGGTCGGATCTTGTGGATCGCTGAATAAATGATACTGATCCAAGCGCGGGCAATTAACTCGATAGGCGTCTGCATTAATTTTTCCGTCAGCCACATTAGTTTGGCAAAGCTGATCGATTAATGATTGTGGTGGCGCCGGATCAATATTACCCGAGGCGACAAACTCCGGTATCACAATTGGCGGCAAGGCTGCCATATTGCTGCCATAGCTTTGTTCGCACAAATGGGGGGTTAAATCCGTGTCGGCCGGAAAGTTTGGAACACTGGTAATAATATCTACTATATCTTCTGGTCCGTCTGGTGGTAAGTTAATTAATACTTCTAAGCCTTCTGTGCCGTGGAAATTAGCAAAGGTTGCGCTGTCACTGTCGAAGTTGTTATCCGCGTCGATACACGAATACCACCATTGAGGTTTTTTGCGCTCGCCTGCGTCGTTAAATTTGTAGGCGTTATAGCGACAAGACGGGTTAGGGTATTGGTTACCTGAAATAGGCTTACCTTCCGCATCTGCAGGAATAGGTTCGCCCTTGCTGTCAGTTGGGTAGGGGCAGTCGGCATTGTATTCGTCCTCATAACCATCCCAAACGATATGCGCACCGCGATATTCTCCCGCGCCAGCGAGCATTTTTAAACCGACCAACATGGGAAAGGCCGATGTGATTTGCTCACCACCGGTTTCTAAAATGGCGGCAAAATCTGGCTGCGGTAGATCGTTACCATTATCCTTAAAGGTGTTATTCCAAATGTGTACGCCTTCGCTGTACAAGTCCATGCGCCGGTCGCCGGGCACACCAAATAACTCGTAGCTGGTGTGGACAATACCTGCGGTGCCGTTGTTCTCGAAGGTGTTTTCGAATACATCGATTTTGTCGTAGCCCATGGTTAGCATGCCGGTACCACGGGGCACATTAGAGACAATGCTGCCGGGTTCGGCAAAGTTGTAGCTATTGTTGTTGCGAGAGGTATTGCGGTACATACGGGTGCGGCTACCGTAGCGTGTTAGACCATCTAAATCGTAGACCAGGAAACCACCGGTATTACATTCAGATAGGTTGTCGACGTATTCGCCACCGCGCACGTTTTCTATTTCAAAACCAAAAACGTTATAGGCTGCTCGGCTATTGCGAATGATGGCATTGTCAGTTTGGCCAACATAGATGCCGGCGTCTGACGCACCCACCGATTCAGTATCTTCAACCAAGATATTTTTTGAATTAACGGGATAGATTCCGTAGCGCCCAGATAGCTTGCTCACAGTGTAGTCGGGGGAGCTGGTGTCAGTTTCCAATGGGTTGGGATTGTCTGGGTTGTGGCGTGCAGGGTCGGTACAGGCAACGTTAAGCTTGCTCGTGTAGTTGGCGGCGGTAATGGGGTCTTCGTTAGCGGTATTGCGACCACTGGACCAGATGGCGCGAACGCCGCGCAGCGTGCCGTGGTCAACGCCTTGCAGTTTAAACGCGTCGCCTGGTGAGTCGAGCACGGTTAAGTCTTCTACCGTAATGCCGCGCACGGTGGTGGCTAAAAAGCCTTCTTGAGAACCGCTATTTTTAAAGGATAACACCGTTTTGTCTTTGCCCTGGCCTTTAACCAAGATGTCTTCGGTGCCGGAAATTTGAATGCCGGATGTCAGCTCAAAATAGCCTTCGGCGAATTCGATAACATCTTTTGGCTTAACCTCAATCATTGCCACAAGCATTTGCTGGGTGGCATCGGCGCCTGGCTGAATGACAAAGGTACGGCCCAGGGAAGCATCACCTGGGTTACCCGTGTCTGGGCTTTCTGTTGCTGGAGTGCCGGCAGATGACGAATTGCTGCTCGAACCTCCGCAAGCGACAAGCCCAAGTATTGCTACCATGAGCGTAAGTCTGATCAATTCTCTATTTAGCATTTGCATTCATATCAGCCTGTAATGTTTGTCTTAGCAGAGTGGGCGCTAGCATTATTTATCGCCTCTCTGTTTTTGGTTCTCCCCAAACTCTATGCTAGCGGGTAAAAATTTGCGTACAATGCAAATTCGTGCCGAGAATAGGTTAATTCGTGACAAAAAACTCAGCGACCATTACGACCAATCTGCAATGGGCGCATATGATTGCCCAGGTTATCGCAGAAGGCTGTCATGTCGATCGGGAACACCTATTTAAGGAGGCCAAGTTGCATCCCAAAGCTTGGCAATCACTAAGCCGGGTCAATCAAGGTGACATTACCGCGCTGTGGCGAGCCGCAGATCGCTTGGGTGCTGCACCGGATATTGGCCTTGGCGTTCTAGAGCATTTTCATTTCCGTACTCTTGGGCCACTGGCATTTAAAATGATGGTGGCCACAACTTTTCGGCAATCTATTATTGAAGCACTCCAGCAAATAAGCGTGGTCAGCGAAGCCTGGCATTACACGCTAAGCGAGCAGGGCACGCTTAGCGTGATGACGTTCAAACTCGCCAATCCGCGAATGGAGATAACCCATCACTCCTACGATGCCTTTATTAGTGCCTGTACCCGTACTATGCAGGACTGTTTTCCCGGCGAAAATTACCGTTTTGCAGAGGTTTGGTTTGCCCATCCAGACTTCGGTTTACGCAATAAATACGAGCAACTATTAGGCTGCCCCTGTAAATTTAATACGACTAGCTATGCGATTTGCTTAGAGTCGCGGGTACTCGATTTGCCCTTAGCGTCTGCTGATCCGCTACTGTACGAATCGCTGGATTCCCGTTTAAAGCACCAAGCGCTCAATCTCAAAAACCTCCGCGGTGCCATCGAGACCGCGATCTTGGCGCAGATTGATAGTGGTCTGGTTCCTAGCCGCAAAACCGTTGCTGACAAGCTGGGCTTGGGTGAGCGCACCTTGCTTCGTCGATTGCAGGACGAAGGCATTAGCTACAAAGAAATTCAGGAACAGGTTTTCGAAAAACTTGCGCGGCACTGGCTAAAGCGCAGCGAATCCATGAATTTTATTGCTGAGAAACTATGCTACTCCGATGCCGCCTCACTTAGAAAAATGCTTAAACGCAGAACCGGACTCAGTGTCCGTGAACTCAGGGCATCCTTGCTCGATTAACGCGGCAATAGCAGCTTCATTGTCGGCCGCTTTCGCTACTCAACTAGTGTTTTTTATAAATTGGTATTAAGCATTAAGCGCTTAAATACCACTGCGTTGTGATCTTCTAAATCCCGCTCTGGTTCTTCTGCAAGTGAGATATTCGGGAAGCGCTTAAACATTTCTCCCAAAGTTAAGTACAGCTGACGTTTGGCTAATGCCGCGCCAATACAAAAACGTGGGCCGTAGCCAAACAGTACATCGGGCTCGAACTTGCGTCTTACGTCGAGTTTCTCCGGCTTGTCGAAATGAGCCGGATCGTGGTCTTTTAGGTGTGGCATCATCAACACCATTTGACCTTTCTTCACGTCTTGACCAAGCAGCTGCATATCGCTGGGCGCGTAGCGCGCAAAGCCCATTTTAGAGTTGCCGGACCAGCGCATAATTTCGCTGAAGGCATTGGAAAACGCATCGGCAGATTCCAGTGCGTAGGGCACTTGATCAGGGCTTTTTAATAAGGCGTAGACCGACCACTGCTGTGCGATCAAGGTGGTGTCTGCCCCAGCGCCGATCAGCGCGAGAATGAGGGTGATAATATCCCACTCATTGAATTTTTCATTTTCCGCTTCGATTTTTAGCAGGGCGCTGAGGAAGTCGCCTTCCTGCGGGTTTTCGCGGCGCTCGGCAATCACCACCTGCAGTATATCAATGGCCTTATTGCTGTCTTCCTGGGCGCGAAGACGGCGCTCATCCGATATGGTGGGGTTCCATGTTTCGGTGAAGGTTTGGGTAACGCGTTTCATTTCCGGCCAGTATTTTTCTGGTACGCCGACCATCGCGGTAATAGAAATAAAGGGGATGTGTTGGGCAATCTCAGTAATGTAGTCGAAGGACTCTGGCGTGCCGATGTCGTCAAACAGGCGCTTAACGTGCGGCTCTATTTGGCGCTGAATGTTTTCAACCACATTGCGCGAGAACGCCGGCGAGGTAATACGGCGAACTAGGCGGTGATGATCGGGGTCGGCTAGCAGACTGTGGCCTACCAGCGCTTTCTCGAACTTGTTCCAGTTCTCCTCGGTGGGGCGCGGCGGGGCAAATTCCCAGTCGTAAAAATCAGAGGAGAGGTATTCGCGCTTCCAGCAATCCATGATGTCTGGCATCTGGGTCATGATCCACGCCTGCCAGGGGGCATACCAAACTAGAGGGCCGCGCGCGGCTATGGCCAGGCACTGCGGCGCGGGGTTTTCGGCATAGGACTGTGAGTTAGGATCGAATAATGACTCGATGGGGGGCAGAGCAGTTGCACTTTCTGACATGATTGATCCTCTCTGGTGACGCGCTTGGCGGCTCAGATTGTTATTGATGCGATAAAATTTTAGCTGCTTGCAAAAAAATATACTCCAGTGTAATTTTATTCTCAAGTTACTTAATAAAAATTAACATCTGGAGTCCCAAGCTATGAAAGATTTCAAAGGCAAGGTAGCGGTTATTACCGGCGGTGCGAGCGGTGTAGGGCGGGCAATCGCCCATTTACTCGCCAAGGAGGGGGCAAAGGTCGTTGTCGCTGATATCGAGGCCAAGGCCTTAGACCGCACCGTGTCTGAGCTAGCGGCACTGGGTTGCGAATGCATGGGCCAGCGTGCCGATGTGACGGACGCAAGCTCGATGAATTCTCTGGTAGACGCTGTTATGGCGCGCTTTGGTGCAATTCACCTGGTGTTTGCTAATGCGGGTGTGGGCACCGGCGAAGCCGGCAATATGTGGGACTATGAGTTAAACGACTGGGAGTGGGGCTTTCGGGTGAATACCTGGGGCTTAATCCACTCGATCAACGCTTTCTTACCTAAATTAGTTGCGCAGAATGAAGAGGCCCATTTTGTGGTTACGGGCTCGGGCAATGGCGCCTTTTTAATGTTGCCAAATACGCCGATCTACACCGCAAGCAAAGCCGCTGTACAGGCCATTACGGAAAATCTTCACTATCAGCTGCAGGCTAGCCAGTCGCCGGTGAAAGTGAATGCCTTGTTCCCCGGCCCCAATGTGGTGAACACCGGTATCTTTAATTCTGAGCGCAACCGTCCGGAGTCGCTGCCGGGTAATCCTGATAAGCCCGATTCTGGTATTCATTCGGTAGAGGATATGAAGGCCATTATGGCGCAGTACGATATGCAATTGCAGACCACCGAGCCAGAGGAAGTAGCTGAGTTTGCCATTCAGGGCATTCGAGACGAGCGCTTTTGGATATCACCAATGTCTGACAAGGCTCGAGCCGCCTTTGTGGCAAGGGTAGACAGCATTTTAAATAAAACTACGCCGACGGTTCCCGACGTTTTGTAGTTAACCCGCGCTGGCGCTCAGTGCGCCAGCCTCGTTTGGTTCTCTGCCTAAGCTTGCGGTACTATCGCAATCCAAATCGGGGTTTAGAGGTGAATATTTTGCCAGTAGTGCAGCTTGGACGTAGAGAAAGAAAGAAAAAGGCGGTTCGCGAAAATATTTGTGAGCAAACCCTGCACTTGATTAGTCGATACGGCGTGGATGGCATCACCATTGATGCGATATGCGATTGTGTCGATATCGCCAAGAAAACCTTCTACAACTACTACGGTTCCAAGCACGATCTATTGGTAGATATTTGTCAGTCTGAGTTATTGCAGCGCACCGACGATCTGATTACCGAAGCCATAGCGCAGAGTGATGAACTGGTTGTACAGCTAGATTTTATTCTCAGCGTATTGGCTACACGCAACAGCACCGCCAGCAAATTAGAACGCGAATTGATTGGCTATTTAGTGGGCTCGCTGTCAACGAATATGAGTCAAGGAGCCGGGCAGTTACAATTTATGAGCAACTGCTATCACCGTTTATTCAATCACAGCAAAGAGCAATTGAAAGCGGGGCTTAGCCCGCAGTTTTGCGCGGAAATGACGGTGGGTATGACTAATGTGATCACCCTTAATTGGCTGCACGATGATCACTACGACACCTCTGCGCGGTTTCAGTCTCTGCAGCGCTTTTTGAAAGACAGTATGCTGAAGTAATTCTTTATTTGAACAGTGCTCTTATTGCTGGCAGCTATCCTAAGCGCAAAAGCTGAGTGATTGCCTTCAAGCGATTAATGACCAATGACAGTAAAATAAATAAGCAGCCTACTAGCTGGCTCGCGTTCATGCTCTCACCAAACCACGCCATCGCTATTAGTGTCGTCCACAGCGGTTCTAGCACCATAATAACGACGCCGTGGCTATTGGCCGTTAGGCTCTGCGCATAGGTTTGAACTAAAAAGCGCAGGGCGGTACCAATCGTCGCTGAGAGAAGAATCCAAACAACTAATTCGCCATGCATATCGGAGACTGTGGGTTGCCAGGGCTCAAGAATAGCTGATGCTAGCCCGGTTATTATGCCCGTAGTCGCCAGAACAATCGTCGTTAAGGCCAGCACTGGAACCTTGTTCGTTTTACCTTCTTCGCCATCGTCACGAACAAATGATTGAATATTGGTGACACGCGCATTTAAGTTGAAATACAAGGCGAAAAGAGCCGCGGACGACAGTAATAGAATATGGGAGGTTTCTATTTTTAAGGCGTGATCCATTGGCGCACTTAGCGACAGAAAACCGAGACCGATAAGCGCGACCGGCAGGGCAACCCAGGTGCTGGTGGGAATGGCTTCCTTAAATAAAGCTCGTCCAATTATCGGAACCATCACCACGCCGAGGCTGGCCAAAAACGCCGCTTCACCAACATGGCTTGCTTTAGCGAGGCCTGTCACCCAAAAACACATGGCAATACCAAATACTAAGCCAACCCGCGCTGAGTGCAGCCACGCGGAGACAGCCAGCTTGCCCAGGGCACGGTAAGACGCACAGCTGAGAAGCAAGGCCGCTAGAAAAAACCGAATTGACATAAATAGCAGGGGTGGCATCTGCAGCACAGCTTCTTTTGAAAACATCCAGCTGATAGAGGCTAGCAGGGTCACAAGCACCAGTAGCAAATCAGATTTATACGCGTTGTTCAAAAGTTCGGCCTGATTGATATGGGGCGGCTAGTATAAAGGGTCTCTAGTGACTTCGCATTCACCGCAACTTGTAGATGGTGTGGGTGTCTACTCTCGCTTATGCTATTACGCCACATCGCCTCTTAGGTTTGTGGCGCCATAAGAGTCTTTTAGCGTGATGTTTATTTATCGAGTGACAATGAAGATCGAATTAAAATACCTCGCCATTGCGCTGCTTGCCCTTGTGATTGCCGCTTGTAGCAACCTTCCGAAGGATGCGGGTAGTGCAGATTCAAGTCCGCTGGACGGCAGCGAACAGCTTCACCCAGATTTAGGCTCAGAATCCACTGCTTACAGAGAGAGCGGCCGGGCGTCATTTTATGCGGATAAATTTCAGCTCAGAAAAACCGCCAGCGGTCAGCGATATTTGCATGAGAATCATACGGCGGCACATAAAACACTGCCATTCGGAACAATAGTAAAAGTAACTAATCTTCAAAACGGCAAGAGCGTCGTTGTCAGGATTAATGATCGAGGTCCATTTATTCGCGGACGTATTATCGATTTATCAAAATCAGCGTTCAGTAGTATTGGCAATCTCGCGAGTGGCATTCTTAAAGTAGAAATTGAAGTTATTGAATAACCCTATGTCATTTCGAGTCGGGCGCAGCGGGCCTGTAGCGATGAATACCCCCGTGGCGAGGTCTCGTACCACGAGGGGTTTTCGGCACAGGGTTGATAAGTAAGGCGTCTATAATTTTTTGGTGACAGTTTCGATTATCGCTTTTTTTTGTGTTTGTACATTGCGGTATCAGCCTCTTTAATCATCTCCTCAGCTGATTTCTCAGTGTCATAGTCGAAGCGCTCTATGCCAACGCTGTATTCAATCTGGTAGGGCTTGTTCATGGATGAGTTGGTTTCTGCTACTGCTTTTGCCAAACGGTCTAAAATATCTTGGGTGTTTTGTTGATCCGAATCGGTGATCATGGCGACGAACTCATCGCCACCTAGTCGACCGATAACGTCGGTGTTGCGAAAGGTGTCGAGCATTATTTTGGCAAACGTGCTTAGCACAAAGTCGCCTTCATGGTGGCCGAACTCGTCATTGATGATTTTAAATTTATTGAGGTCAATGAGTAAGAACGACATGGACATTTGTTTGCGACGACACATTTTTATGCTGTGATCGGCAAGTGATAAAAAACCGCGCCGATTCGAGATCAACGTTAACTCGTCTAGCGTTGCTAGCTGAATTGACTTTATCTCTTGTTCAATCATCGCGCCGAGATCTTCGAGAAGTTGTTGATCTTCTGAGTCCATCTCTCTAGGTTTTTGATCGATCAGGCATAAGGTGCCGATGTTTAAGCCGGTTCTGATTTTTAGGGTATAGCCTGCATAAAAACGTATGTGGGGAGCATCTGTGACAAGTGGGTTGTCATGGAATCGTTCATCCTCAACAGCGTTCGGTATGATGAACAAACCGTCTTGGTTGATAGCGTGTCCGCAAAATGAAATATCCCTGGGCGTTTCACTTGCTTCAAGTCCTTGCTTTGACTTAAACCACTGACGGTCCTCATCTATTAGACTCACGAGCGAAATAGAGACGTTAAACATCCGCTTGGCCATCCTAGTGACGCGGTCAAAGCGCTCTTCGTGGGACGTGTCGAGGATGTTTAGTGTTCTTAGCGCATGTAAGCGCTCGGCCTCATTACTCGGGATTGCAGGTTTAATCATTACACTACCTTTAAAGTAAAACTTGCTCGTCAATTACCGTCAGCTTGGATTGTAAATCATGGCGTCGAAATCAAAAATATCTACCCTGTGTGAAAAGCCAAAAAAATGCCTTTCACAGTCACGCTGTGTACTAGTTCGCATAATGCGTTAAATCGACACAGGCATAAGTAGAACGAAGATTCGCTTTACGACCGCTAGTTCAGTCTGGATTTCGAAAAATGATGTGTTAATGGTGCGGATGCTAAATCGCAAATCGACAATAAGCCATTGTGTACTCTGCGTATATTTACGTTTAAGGCGGTTTCTCTAGCAAATAGACACCCAGCGATGATCTTTCATTCGCCTATGTGTGTCTGAAAACTCTGTGCAGATAGCGATTTTGAGAACTAATGAATGGCAGATTTCGACGCGCTGAAACGCCTTCGAGGCTTTATCTCAGGACTGTAATCACAATCAAGTAGCTTGAACTCTTGATCGTGAATTTGGAATGACGAAAGCGCTATGGTTTTAAGGTGTTTGCCGCTTAATGAGTTTAAAAAACGCGTAGGAAGGATCATCGGCCCCTGGGCAGCCGATATGAGAGCCGGCGACAAACGGATGCTCCAGGTTGACGATGCTAGGGTCTTGGATATTTACCCAGTCTGCCACCACTACGCGATGAGAGAATTTCCATTCGCCATCCCGCTTTTCGTACTTGTCAAAATAGCGACCACCTATCAACACGTCGATACTGCCGTCCGGCCCCGCTGCTTTATGGAACGCTAAAATGTAGACTTCGCCCTCTGCGTAGTCACCGTCAATTTCGATATTTACGGTGGTTACATTGTGGTGAAGTATTTCCATGGGCGCCTGAATGTCAGGCAGTTTGTCGATAA
This sequence comes from uncultured Zhongshania sp., assembly GCF_963975605.1. Taxonomy (NCBI): domain Bacteria; kingdom Pseudomonadati; phylum Pseudomonadota; class Gammaproteobacteria; order Cellvibrionales; family Spongiibacteraceae; genus Zhongshania; species uncultured Zhongshania sp. The sequence goes on from NZ_CAXBHN010000001.1 coordinate 252,435, forward strand.
AGTCGGTCGCCAGCCCCTTAAAGAAAGCCCCGTGATCATCAAGTGCGTCAGCATGGTAGAGCGCGCGCAGGGCATCGTGGTCATGCCTGTCAGCCGCTTGGCAATACCGATTAACTAACTCCAATATCTCCTGTTTATCGATGAAATAGTGAAGTCGTTCGTCTGTTGATGTTGTCATTTTCATTATTTCACTTTATCGGAGGTGTTTTTATTACGGCATCGTCTATAAGCACTAGTACTCCTTCAACATCATGTTGAAGGAGTACTAGCAAGCAAGGTAATAGTCATTGCTCTTAATTTCGTCGTAGATAGTTTGTCGCGCTTGCGATATGTGGGCTTGAATAGATCGCGGTGGATGAAAAGCACTCGTTTGCTTTGCGTTGTTTAGTTTTGGACGATTAACGGCTAAGCAACGTGCGATTCGAGCTAATTTGATCGCTCATTTGCTCAGTGAATGATCTTTCATGTGCATATTTGTAATCTCTACTTGACCTGCAAAGGGAAACCTTATACTTTTTTTACACTATGGTTACCTTTTTTATGGTCATGCTATTCGGTAGGGCCGGTGTGGGAGAAAAGTATGGGTACGCGTTATGACAAACCAATCCCATTTGGGTGGTTTGCGATTGAATATACAGCGCAATTACAGATTGGCGATGTAAAGCCGCTGCGCTATTTCGGCCGGGATCTGGTGCTGTTTCGCACTGAATCTGGGGTGGCGTCGTTGCTCAATGGCCACTGCCCGCATTTGGGCGCGCATCTCGGTCATGGTGGCGTGGTAAAAGGCGAGAGTATTAGCTGTCCCTTCCACGCGTGGGAATACAACGGCGAGGGCTTTTGTACCAAAGTCCCTTACGCTAAGAATATGCCACCCAAGTTTGACGGTAAGCAGGCCATCGTCCGTTATCCGGTCGTGGAACGTAACCAAATGATTTGGGCGTGGTATCACCCCGAAGGTATTGAGCCGCTGTGGGAGGTCGAACCCCACCCAGAGCTGCACTCTGCCGAGTGGACGCCGATGGATGTCTACGACTGGAAATTCAATTCGATTATTCAGGAAACTGGCGAAAACGCGGTGGACATTGCCCACTTTGTCACTGTGCATTCCTCACCCGAAATGCCGGTGGGTGAAGTCACAATCTCTGGCTATCAGCGCAGCACAGTGATGGACAGTTTAACCGAGGCCATTGATGAGTTCGGCAATATTGACCGCAGTGGTGAAAACTTTGATATGGGCCGCTTGGTAACCTCGTCATATGGGCCGGGGCAGACCTATCAAAAATTCTCGCGTTTATTTGAAATCGTCATGATGGGTACCGTTACCCCCATTGATGATCAGAGTATGCACATGCGCTTTAGCTTCAGTATGCCTAAGCAGCAGTCAGATGAGCACAAGCTATACGCCAATGCCTTCCGCGATGAGATTGTTCATCAGGTGGAGCAGGATATCCCGATCTGGGAAAACAAAGTCTATTTAGACGACCCAACACTGTGTGATGGCGACGGCCCCATCGCCAAGTATCGTAAATGGTTTCAACAGTTCTATGTTGCTTAACGGCAGGCTGTGAATAGCAGAATAAAAATCTGAATCTTAAATGCTAATAATAATGAGGAAATGATGATGACAAATGCGACTAAGCCAGTGGGTGTGCCGGGCGATATCTTGAATTGGCCAATGCTGAAAATAAGCTACCTCACCGACCCCGCCAGTATTGCCGCCTTATTGCCACCTGGCATCACGCCGGGTAAAACGCCGAAGGTGACCTTAACCGTTTACAATTTCCCTGTGCTCAATGAGCCTGAGTATGGTTGCGTGGTAAATATCGATGCCAATTACAATGGTATTGAAGGTGAGTACACCTTGGGTATTGCCATTGATCAGGAGGCTGCCATTTACGGCAGTCACGAGCGCTGGGGGCAGCCAAAGTATTACGGCGAAACCAAGTATTTCCGCTTAATGGATTACATCAGTGCCAGCGTGACCCATCGCGGTTACACCTTTTTAGAGTACAGCGGCCAAGTCACTGGTGAAGGCGAAATTCCGCCTGAGTTTGAAACCAATGAATGGTGGATTAAATGCCTGCGCGGTGTCGATATGGCGTCGACTGACTATGACTTCCCTCCCCATGTTGTGCGGGTATACAGTAAGTATGGCACCGCCTATGTTGAGAAGTTGAGCGGTAAACTTACCCTTAACGACAGCCCTTGGGACCCGGTGGCAAGTAAGCTACCAGTGCGCAGTGAGCCCGAAGCTCATCTGTGGACGCCGATATTTTTAGATCGTCGTATCACCCTCGAAGGGCCGCTAGATCCAGAGGGATTCCAGCCCTTTGCCGACACCATCGGCGGCTCTCGTTGGCCGGGTGAATTTGGTGCGCCTAAGAAAGGGTAGGGTGGTTTTTGGCTTGAGTGGTCTTCTGTTAAGCGGCCACTCTTGTCAAGCGTATTGCTTTATCTTGGTGCGCGACATGCTGCTCGATGGTGCAATTCATGGTGGGCAGACTTTTAAGGAATGGCCGTTTTTTTACTTAAACGCCGGTATAGCGGCGTTTTATTGGGCTTGGCACGAAACCTGTATTAGTTCTAATGTCCGCACTCTTGGTGACATTGGACGACCTACAATTTAGAAATGGAAAGCTAGGGTTCCGATCTCAGATAATTTGAGATGACTGGTCCGAGAGCTTTCGACCTTCGGCGATGTTAGCAGTTATGCTAATTCACAAGGTTACACGGCGGGACAAAAGCCCGGGAGACGATCGGCGATATTCGCCAGGAGTGCTCTATGAATCTGTGTAAAACCGCTGGAGGTTTACCTATGAAGCGAATTGCCGCTTTACTGCTTACCCTGACGTTCTCGTCGTTCTCTTCTGCTGCTACTGACAGCTTTAAAATCTGCTGGTCTATCTACGTGGGTTGGATGCCTTGGGGCTACGGCGCCGAGCAAAAGATCGTGGATAAATGGGCTAAAAAATACGATCTCGATATTGAGGTTGTGCAGATCAATGACTACATCGAATCCATTAACCAATACACCACTGGTGAATTTGCCGCCTGTGCCATGACCAATATGGACGCGCTGACTATTCCCGCTGCTGGCGGCGTTGACAGTACTGCGCTGATCGTGGGCGACTTCTCTAACGGCAATGACGGCGTGGTGTTGAAGGGTTACAAAGACCTTAAAGACATCAAGGGCCAGAAGGTCAACTTGGTTGAGCTTAGTGTTTCTCATTACTTGCTAGCGCGTGGCTTAGAAAGCGTGGGTATGAGTGAGTCTGACGTCACAGTGGTAAACACATCTGACGCCGATATGGTCGCTGTATTCCCGACTGCGGGCGTGACATCGGTAGCAACTTGGAATCCGCTGTTAAGTGAAATCATGACTATGCCGGGTTCGAATAAAGTATTCGATTCTTCGCAAATTCCAGGTGAAATCATCGACCTGCTAGTGATTAACACCGACGTGTTAAAAGCCAATCCAAACCTGGGTAAGGCCTTAACCGGTGCGTGGTATGAAATCATGGCTACCATGAGTGATTCAGGTAAAGCCGGCGTTGCTGCAAGAACTGAAATGGGCACGGCATCTGGCACTGATTTGGCTGGTTATGAATCGCAACTAGCGAGCACAAAAATGTTTTATACCCCAGCCAGTGCGGTTGAATTTACTAACAGCGCAGCGCTAAAAACCACCATGAAAAATGTTGCCGAGTTCTCGTTTGCCCACGGACTACTGGGTGACGGCGCGCCGGATGCAGGATTTATCGGTATCGAAACACCCGCTGGCGTATACGGGAATAGCGAAAATATTAAATTCCGCTTTGATCCTAGTTATATGCAAATGGCCGCAGACGGTAAGTTGTAAGGCTGAAGATCGACCTTTGTGCGACGATAAGCGACGCGAAATCGCCGCGCAAATGAGCAAAGCAGCTTACACAAGAAATACAGTCAACAAGGCAAGAACCTATGAAGCGACTTATCAATTTTACACCCTCGAGAATATGGCGAATCGGCTTAGCTCTGCTGCCCTTCGCCGCCATTATTCTGCTGTATATTTCAGCGTCAGATGCGCGACTGGCAGAAAACGCTGCCGATAAGTTGCTCCCTAGTTTCTCGCAAATGGGAGACGCTATTCAGCGTCTCGCTTTTGAACCGAGTAAGCGGAGTGGCGATTACCTGTTTTGGCAGGATACCGTGAGTAGCCTCCGTCGCCTGGGTCTGGGCATGCTAATAGCAGCATCGCTGGGTATGTTCTTTGGATTAATGACGGGGGCATTGCCGGTTTTAAATGCCAGCTTCGCGCCCTTGCTTACCGTGGTGTCGCTGGTGCCGCCGATGGCCCTTTTGCCGGTTTTGTTTATTGTGTTTGGTTTGGGTGAAGTGTCGAAGGTGGCGTTGATTGCTATTGGCGTTACACCCTTTATTGCCAGAGATATCCAAAAGCGAACCTTGGAAATTCCCCGAGAACAATTGGTCAAAGCCCAAACCTTGGGCGCCAATAGTGGACAAATTATCTTGCGGGTTTTGATTCCGCAATTGATGCCTAGGCTGATCGATGCAGTGCGCTTGTCACTTGGTTCTGCGTGGTTGTTCTTAATCGCAGCCGAAGCGATTGCCTCAACTGACGGTTTGGGCTATCGCGTGTTTTTAGTTCGCCGCTACTTGTCTATGGATGTCATTTTACCCTACGTAGCATGGGTTACAGTGTTGGCATTCACGATCGATTATTTACTCGCCCAATTAAGCCGCTTTGCCTTTCCCTGGCATGCGCAGCAGGAGGGCAAGTCATGATCGAGATTAAAAATATTTGGAAACGCTATGGCGACAATGTCATTTTGGAAAACATTTCTGCCACGGTAAAAGAAGGCGAGTTTATTACCTTGGTCGGCGCGTCCGGCTGCGGGAAGAGCACTTTTTTGAAAATGCTCCTGGGTACAGAAACGCCGTCGCAGGGCAGTATTTTATTAGATGGCAAGCCGATTCCGTCGGAGCCGGATGCAAATCGCGGTGTGGTTTTTCAGCAGTATTCGGTCTTTCCCCACTTAAGCGTATTAGAAAATGTAGTAATCGCCCGTGCCTTTGAGAAAACGCGCTTAGGTTTTTTATGGGGCGGAGCAAAAAGGGCTGCCCGTCAGGAGGCCGCTGAATTACTAAACATTGTCGGTCTTAGTCATATGCAACATCGCTTCCCCGATGAGTTGTCGGGCGGTATGCGACAGCGCTTGGCCATTGCGCAGGCCTTAATTTTAAAACCTCGAATTTTATTATTAGACGAACCCTTTGGTGCGCTAGATCCGGGTATTCGTGCCGACATGCATGAGCTGGTATTGGATCTATGGCGCAAGCATAAGCTCACCGTCTTCATGGTGACCCACGACTTAAAAGAGGGTTTTCATTTGGGTACACGGCTGTGGGTATTTGATAAGCGTCGAGTAGATGCGCAAGCACCTAATGCCTACGGGGCGGGGATAACCTATGACCTGCCAGTGGGTGTCTGTGAGCAGGAAATACTCGATGAAATTGACCAGAGCTTGGCTGTAAAAAGTCAGGTGGAGCACGTTTAAAATGCAAAAATATCAAACCGAATTGCCCGCAGGAGGGCATTGGTCATTTGAGGCGCGACGGGGTACACAGCTTACGCTGTGCGATATCAATGGCGGCGGCAATGCCGGTATGTTGTTTTACAATCCACGAAATTTATTAGAGCGCTACAACGCGCCAGACACCTTGAAATGCCAGCACACCTTTAAGCTGACCAAAGGCCATTGCCTGTATTCAGATATGGGACGGATTTTTGCCTCGGTGATTGTGGACGATCACGGTTGGCACGACACCGTCTGCGGCAACTCCCACGCCAGCCATGTGGCTGATCGCTGGGGTGCGCGGGACTATCAAAATGATCGCAACGAGTGGCATCAAAACGGTTACGACGCCTTCCTAACTGAGTTGGCTAAATACGGTTTAGGGGCGGCGGATATGGCGGCCAATATCAACTGGTTTAGCAAGGTGATTACCGACGCCGAAGGCAATATGTCCTTGGCTTCGAATGCAAGTGAAGCGGGCAGCAGTGTCACCCTGCGTTTTGAAATGGATACACTTGTTGTGGTTCACGCCTGTCCGCATCCCCTTAGAAGTGATGTGCAGTATCCTCGCCACCGCATTGGTATTGAGTTAGGTCTCGCTGCGCCGATGACAGAAGACGATGTGTGTTTAAACCACTGTGACGAAAACCGTCGCGGTTTTAAAAACAACGCACTGTACTATTTAGGCAGCTGAGGGGAGGGCCGCAACATGATTAGAGAAAGTAGCTTGTTAGTAGACGACGCGGTGTTCCGCGAAGTGGTTTGGGCGGGTGATTATTATTTAGGCAAAGTCGATGCCGGCCAAACATTCCGTATTCTCGATTTAGAGGGTAATCAGGCAGCCGATACCCTGTTTTTTTGTGCGGACAATCCCGCTGAGCGATACAGCGCCACCGATACCATTCGCGAACAACACAATGTGTATTTAACGGCGGGCTCGCTGCTGCGCAGCAATGAAAATCGCGCCATGCTAGAGATTGTAGCCGACACCTGCGGTCGTCACGACACCCTCGGCGGCGCTTGTGCCACGGAGAGTAATACCGTGCGTTACGATCTCGAAAAACGCTGTATGCACGCGTGTCGAGATAGTTGGATGTTAGCGATTGCCGAGAAACCTGAATACGGTTTGAGCAAGCGCGACATAAGCCACAATATTAATTTCTTTATGAATGTGCCGGTGACCGAAGACGGTGGTTTGAGTTTTGCTGACGGAATTTCCGGCGCGGGTAAATATGTTGAACTAAAGGCCTTGGTAGATGTGTACGTTTTGATCTCCAATTGCCCGCAGTTAAACAATCCCTGTAATGCCTATAACCCAACACCGATTGAATACCTAGTGTGGGATGCGTAAAGGAATCCTCAGACGCCTGACCCCCGACGTCTGACTAATTTAAATCATCTTCAGTGGACGGCCACTGTCGTATGACATAACGGGACGGCCCGTTACCGGATTGCTATGTTCCAGAAAGTATTAATCGCGAACCGTGGCGCCATCGCCACCCGTATTATTCGCACCCTCAAAAGCTTCAACATCACTGCCGTCGCTGTTTATGCCGAAGCCGATGCGCGCAGTCTTCACGTTCGCAATGCCGACGAAGCCTATAGCTTGGGCGACGGCGCAGCGGCCGACACCTACCTAAATGCCGATAAAATCTTGGCGATCGCGAAGGAGTGTGGCGCAGAGGCAATTCACCCTGGTTACGGTTTTCTTAGTGAAAACGCAAATTTTGTTGTCAACTGTGAGGCAGCTGGCATCGCATTTATTGGGCCGACCGCCCAGCATATGCTCGACTTTGGTTTAAAGCATCGCGCGCGGGAAATTGCCGAATCGGTTGGCGTACCGCTGCCACCCGGCACGGGTTTGTTAAACGATTTAGAGAGTGCGGTCAGTCAAGCCTCGGCTATTGGCTATCCGGTAATGTTAAAGAGCACCGCTGGCGGCGGTGGTATTGGCATGCAGGTCTGCCACGATGAGGCGGATTTGCGCAGCGGTTTCGAAAAAGTTAAAAAATTAGGCGGCAATAATTTTTCAAACGATGGGGTATTCCTTGAGAAATTTATCGCCCGCGCTCGCCATATCGAAGTGCAGGTGTTTGGTGATGGCTACGGCCAGGTAGTTGCCATTGGCGAGCGTGACTGCTCGGCGCAGCGCCGAAACCAAAAAGTGGTGGAGGAATGTCCGGCACCGAATCTGCCTGATTCAGTGCGGCATTTGCTGTATACCCAAGCCGAAGATTTGCTGTCGGCGGTTAAATACCGCAATGCTGGCACGGTGGAATTTATTTACGATCAAGACAGTCGCGAATTTTATTTCTTAGAAGTCAACACACGCCTGCAAGTAGAGCACGGCGTGACGGAAGCAGTTTGGGGTATCGATCTGGTGGCGTGGATGTTAATGCTGGCCAGTGGTGATTTACCTGACCTTGCCGATTTGCGCAAAAAGTTGGTTCCTAAAGGTCACGCAGTACAAGTGCGGGTTTACGCCGAAGATCCCTATCAGCAATTTCAGCCCTGCGCGGGCTTGCTCAGCAAGGTTAAATTTCCTGAGGCTGATGGCTTGCGGATTGATCACTGGTTGGACAGCGGCATTGAGGTGTCGCCGTACTTTGATCCGATGTTGGCTAAGATTATTTTTCATGCCCCCGAGCGAAGTGCGGCGCTGCAGGGCGTGGCGGCGGCGCTAGATAATACTGAGCTGTATGGCATTGTCAGCAATAGGGAGTATCTGCGAACTTTGCTCGATGATCCCTTGCTAAAAGAAGGTTTGGTCACCACGCGTTATTTGAATGACTTTCAGTGGCAGCCAAAGCGTATCACAGTGTTGCAAGCGGGTACTCAAACCACCGCTCAGGATTTCCCTGGCCGCAGTGGTTACTGGGATGTTGGCGTGCCGCCGTCTGGTCCCTTCGACAGTTACTCATTCCGCTTGGCAAATCGCTTGTTAGGCAATGACGAGCGCGCCGCGGGTTTAGAGATAACCCTGCAAGGTCCGAGTCTGCAATTTAGTATTGCCACCGATATTGTCTTGGGTGGTGCGGACATACCCGCTACGGTGTTTGGTGGTTCGGCCGGCTCGCAAGGACTGGCGATAGCAAGCTGGCAGGTCGTTCGCATTGAGGCTGGTCAGACCCTAACACTTGGTCGCATTAGCGCCGGTGCCAGGGCGTACTTGGCTATCGCCGGCGGCATTCAATGCCCGGAGTATCTGGGATCACGCTCTACCTTTACCCTGGGGCAATTTGGCGGTCACAGTGGCCGTGCTTTGCGGGTGGGTGACGTCTTAGAATTGAGCGACACGCCTGCACAGATTCACAGCTTGCCCGAACAACTCAAGCCACTGATAAGCAACGACTGGACTCTGCGGGTAATCTACGGGCCGCATGGCGCGCCGGACTTTTTTACTAACGCAGATATTGAGGCGTTTTTTTCTGCGAGCTGGGAAGTACACTACAACTCCAGCCGCACCGGTGTGCGCTTAATCGGTCCTAAGCCCACGTGGGCGCGGGACAGCGGCGGCGAAGCGGGTATGCACCCATCTAATATTCACGACAATGCCTACGCCTTTGGCACGGTGGATTTCACTGGCGATATGCCGGTTATTCTCGGCCCGGATGGCCCGTCCTTAGGTGGCTTTGTGTGCCCCGCAACAGTGATAAGCGCCGACCTATGGAAGCTCGGTCAGCTGCGTGCCGGTGATAAATTGCGTTTTGTGGCGGTGACGATTGACGATGCCGTCGCGGCCGAGGCAGCACAGCAAGCGAGTATCAACACCTTGGCAGGTGATATGCCCGACGTGATATCACTCACGGAATTACCATCACCCATCGTTCAGCGCTTGAGCGCTGACGAAGTCGGCGACGAGGTTGTGTATCGGGTTGCTGGCGATCATTTCCTATTGGTTGAATACGGCCCACTAGAGTTAGATATACGCCTGCGTTTCCGCGCTCACGCCCTAATGCAGTATTTGCAGAAGAATCCGGTGGGCGGTGTGCGGGAGTTAACACCGGGTATCCGTTCCCTGCAATTGCATTACGATTCTCAGCGTATTTCCTTGGCAGAATTGCTGGCGGTACTGAGCGCGGCGGAAAGACAGCTCGCCACCCAACTTGAACAATTAAATGTACCGTCGAGAACCGTTTACCTGCCGCTGAGTTGGGACGACGAAGCCTGTCGCCAAGCCATTGCGAAATATCAGCAATCGGTGCGTGAGAATGCGCCCTGGTGTCCAAGCAACCTTGAATTTATTCGCCGTATAAATGGCTTAGACAGTATTGAGGCAGTGAAAGACATTGTCTTCGATGCCGCGTATTTGGTGATGGGTTTAGGCGATGTGTACTTGGGTGCGCCTGTGGCTACGCCAGTTGATCCGCGCCATCGTTTGGTGACCACAAAATACAATCCGGCGCGAACGTGGACGGCGGAAAACTCGGTGGGTATCGGCGGTTCCTATCTTTGTGTGTATGGCATGGAAGGGCCGGGTGGCTATCAATTTATTGGTAGAACACTGCAAATGTGGAATCGCTACCGGCGCACGGCGGAATTTACCGAACCGTATTTACTGCGCTTCTTCGACAAAATTCGTTTCTACGAAGTGAGCCAGGAAGAATTGCTACAAATTCGTGATGACTTCCCCTTGGGTAAATATTCGCTGCGCATTGAAGAAGGCGAATTTTCCTTGGCGGATTATCAGCAAATGCTGGCTGATAACTCATCCGAAATTACTGCACATACCGAGCAGCGCGAGCAGGCTTTTGCGGAAGAATTAGCACGCTGGCATGCCGATGGCCAATTCCATTACGAGGCGCCTGAAATTGATGACGCCGCCGATGTGGTCAGTTTGCAAGAGGGCGAAATTCCCGTAGATAGTTCCGTCGCTGGCAGCGTTTGGCAACTGCTAGTCAAAGAAGGCGACGTGGTTGAAATGGGACAGCCATTGCTGCTGCTGGAGTCGATGAAGATGGAGATAGCCGTGTTTGCGCCACAGGCGGGACGGGTTAAAAAACAATTATTACGCGAGGGTGCGCGGGTGAGTGCCGGCCAGTCTGTGCTTATTTTGGAGGAGTTGTCATGAATCTTTCACTGACTGAATTACGAGCGGCCTATGCTGCTGGCACTGCCACACCGCGAGATGTAATGGCGATTATTGGCGAGCGCTGTGAACAATATGCGGATCACAATATTTGGATTCATCAGCTTACGGCCACGGAGTTAGAGCCCTATTTAAAACGTTTGGAAGCTAGCTCGCCATCTGCCTTGCCCTTATACGGAATTCCCTTCGCCATAAAAGATAATATTGATTTGGCGGGAGTGCCGACAACAGCTGCCTGCGAGGAATTCACTTACACACCGGAACGCTCTGCATTTGTGGTGAAACACTTGATTGAGGCGGGGGCAATTCCGGTTGGCAAAACCAACCTCGATCAATTTGCGACAGGCTTGGTGGGCACGCGCTCACCCTGGGGCGCATGCAAAAATAGTTATGACCCGAGCATGATTAGCGGCGGCTCCAGCGCGGGGTCGGCGGTGTCGGTGGCGCTGGGCATGGCAACATTCTCATTGGGAACCGATACCGCAGGGTCTGGACGCGTACCGGCCTGCTTTAATAATTTGGTGGGGGTAAAACCCAGTATCGGCTTGCTCTCTGCCAGCGGCATGTTACCCGCTTGTCGGTCTTTAGATTGCATCACCATTTTCGCCCTGCAGTGCGACGATGCCAATGCGATTCTAGCGGTCGCCGAGGGCGAGGATGCCACCGACGCCTATAGTCGCAACAACCCCTTTGCCAACCACGCAAGACATTATGGACAGTGGCAGGGTAGCTTGCGAGTGGGTGTATTGCCCGCCGAGCAGCTCGCCTTTTTTGGGCATGAAGAATACGCACAAAGCTATCAAGCGTCTTTGGCAGCGATCGCCGCGAACGGCTTGGAATTGGTCGAAGTTGATTTCTCAGCGTTTATAGAAGCGGCGCGTTTGCTATATGAAGGCCCTTGGGTGGCCGAGCGTTATATTGCGACTTCGCCGCTTATTCAAAAACGTCCGGAGGCCTTGCTGGATGTTACTCGAACTATTATCAGCGCCGGTGACAAAGGCTCTGCGGTCGATGCTTTTCGCGCGCAGTACCGTTTAAAGACATTGCGCAAAGCGGCAACGGCCGTGCTAGAAAGCGTCGATTGTTTGCTTACCCCCACCGCTGGTCGCCCCTATAGTATCGACGCGGTGAATGCAGACCCAGTCACCCTGAACAGTAATTTGGGCTATTACACCAACTACATGAATCTCTTCGATTTAGCCGGTGTGGCGGTCCCAATCGGATTTACCGGTAGCGGTTTCCCCTTTGGCTTAACCTTGGTCGGTGAGGCTTTTACAGATCGGCGGCTATTGTCGGTGGCGAATCGTTTACAGCAGCTCTTCCAGTTGCCGCTAGGAAAGGGGCAAGGCGACTACCAGCCCTTGGCTTCAGTGCCCGTTAAAGATCAACAATCTATTTCCGTTGCGGTGTGCGGCGCTCATTTAGAAGGGCAGCCGCTAAACTGGCAGTTGACCGAGCGCGGTGGCTATTTGCAATCTAAAACCATGTCGTCGCCTGACTACAAACTTTACGCCCTAGCCGGAGGCCCGCCGTTTAGGCCTGGGATGGTGATAGCGCCAGCGGGTGAAGGTTGCGCTATCGAAGTCGAGGTGTGGGCAGTGCCGACCGCCGAGTTTGGAAGCTTTGTAGCCGGTATACCTGCACCCTTGGGTATCGGTAAAGTTAGCCTGCAAGACGGTAGTCAGGTAAGTGGTTTTATCTGTGAAGCGTCGGGCTTAGCTGGCGCAGAGGATATTAGCCACTTTGGCGGCTGGCGGGGGTATTTAGCCAATAAATAATTATTATTTTAGGGCGCATTAATAGTTGGGTGAGAGGATCTACATTATTAATGCGACCTATAATGCTGAGATCTAAATCGCCATAGCGAAGTCTCGTATTTCTGTTCTAAGCCCGTTTTGTTTTGATCGCCGTTCGCTTCTGAAAATTTAAATGGTGTAGTATCTCTCGTCTAGTTATCGCCTTCAGAGCGCTAATACTACGACGGGGAATAATAATATGGATGGTTTGGATTCGAAATTTGCATATGTAAATGGCACTCGGCTGCATTACTTTGAACAGGGTGCCGGGCCGCTGGTATTGTTGGTTCACGGCTTTCCCGAAATTAGTTATTCATGGCGGCATCAGTTGCCCGCATTGGCGAAGGCAGGCTATCGCGTCGTAGCCTACGATCAGCGTGGTTATGGCCTGTCGTCTAAATACGCAAACTTAGAAGCCTACCGTATTCATCAACTCGTGGACGATGCCGTTGGCTTGGTGCAGGCCCTCGGTGAAGAGTCGGCTATTATTGTCGGTCACGACTGGGGGGCTGCTGTTGCGTGGTCGGCGGCATGGCTCCGGCCTGATATCTTCAAAGCAGTAGCTGGGTTGTCTGTCCCATTTGGCGGTAGGGGCATTATCCCTTTGCCAGGAAGCCCCTTTGGCGAGTTAGAACCCGATCCACTTCATGAGGCACTTGCAGGGCCTGGCCAAGATTTTTATCAAACCCATTTTGGCAAGATTGATGGCGCAATCGCTGAAATGGAAACTGATGTTCGCGGGTGGCTGCGTGGTGCAGTACTGAGTTTGTCTGGTGACGGACTTCGTCCGACGGGGATGGATTTTGCGGCTATGGACCCGATCGATCTTATTCGCGGCAGTGCTCTATGCATTGCCCATGGAGAGCAGATGAAAGATCGGTTTTTTGATATCCCCTCGTTGCCAAACTGGTTTAATGAGAATGATTTGGACGCCTATACCACAGCCTTTGAGGGCAGTGGATTTGTCGGTCCGCTCATGTATTACAAAAATCTGAATGCGGACTGGGAAGATTTAGCCTCAATGGGCGATAGCCCTCTGCAGGTTCCTGCTACCCTTATTCTCGGTGATTTAGATATTTGTTACGGCTGGGGTCAAGAAGCGATATCCCGCGCGCCTGAGCGGATTCCTAATTACCGCGGTACTCATCTCCTTGGGGGCTGCGGCCATTGGACACAGCAGGAGCGTCCGGAGGATGTGAATCGCTTATTGATTGAGTTTTTTAACTCCCTCTAAAAATCGAGGGGCTAATTTTCAGTAAAGCATACCGAGCACTTAATATGGCTATGTGCTCGGTAGTTGAAGGTTAGTTCTTAGTACTTGCTTTGATCGATTAAGTCTACTTTTGCTCAAGCGGCCAAAGGCCGTTTTCTTCCAGTACGCCGCGCAGGGTAAGCAGCGCATTATTCATGGCCGGAAAGCCCGCATAGACGCCTATTTGGAAAATGGATTCGCTAATTTCCTGCGGCGTGCAGCCGACGTTCAGGGCCGCGTGAATATGGAGTTTCAGCTCATCTTGTTTGCCCGTCGCGCTTAGCGCGGCAATAGCCACTAATTGGCGAGTGGTTTTGGGTAGTACATCCCGCGCATACATATCCCCCACCACAAAACGGGACATCTCCTTGGCCAGATTCTTATCAAAGCTTAGCCATAACTCATAGGGCTTTTCTTCTGTGTAGCCACTGAATAGCGCAGCTGCGGTGACTTTTATTTTCTTTGTCTTGTCGTCGGGCATGATTTGATTCCTTGCTGGTCTGCTTCTGCACAGATAGTAACAGGCCCAAGCTCATGATAAAGGAACATTCCTAGCGTATGGCGGCCTCAATCTAAGTCCAAGAGTTAAAAGCTATCGTAATGATTGAAAAGTACAGTTGGATAGTTTGCCTGCATGGGGCTATAACTATGTCTGGCAAAAGAATTATTTATCTCAAGGGAGAGCGCAATGTCGAATAACAAATGTCCAGTGAACCATACAGCTGGTGGTGGCACGACAAATAAGGATTGGTGGCCGAACCAGTTGCCATTAGAGATTTTGCACCAGCAGTCCGCTAAATCTAACCCAATGGGTGAGGATTTTGATTACGCAAAAGAATTTAAGAGCCTCGATTTTGCCGCCTTAAAGGCCGATATTGCGGCCCTGATGACCGATTCCCAAGACTGGTGGCCGGCTGATTTCGGTCACTATGGTCCCTTGTTTATCCGTATGGCTTGGCACAGCGCCGGTACCTACCGTATTGCTGATGGCCGCGGTGGTGCTGGTAGCGGCAGTCAGCGCTTTGCGCCCTTAAATAGCTGGCCAGACAACGGCAATCTCGATAAAGCACGCAGATTGCTGTGGCCGGTAAAGCAAAAATACGGCAAGAAAATCTCCTGGGCAGATCTGATGATTCTGACCGGCAACGTCGCGCTAGAAACCATGGGTTTTAAAACCTTTGGCTTTGCCGGCGGTCGCGAAGATATTTGGGAACCTGAGTTAGATATTTACTGGGGTGTTGAAGGCAAGTGGTTAGAGGACAAGCGTTACTCCGGTGATCGCGATCTTGAAAATCCGCTGGCAGCGGTGCAGATGGGTTTGATTTATGTGAATCCGGAAGGCCCAAATGGCAAGCCCGATCCCCTAGCGGCAGCGACAGATATTCGCGAAACCTTTGCGCGCATGGCGATGGATGATGAAGAAACCGTTGCCTTGATTGCCGGTGGCCACAGCTTTGGTAAAACCCACGGTGCAGGAGATGACGCGTTAGTTGGTGCAGAGCCAGAGGCGGCGGGTATCGAACAGCAGGGCTTCGGCTGGAAAAGCAGCCACGCCAGCGGTAAGGGCGCCGATGCCATCACCAGCGGCTTGGAAGTGACATGGACAAGTACGCCAACCCAGTGGAGCAATAACTTCTTCGAGAACCTGTTTGGCTATGAATGGGAATTGACCAAAAGCCCAGCGGGCGCGCATCAGTGGCAGCCCAAAGATGGCGCGGGTGCAGGTGCGATTCCAGATGCCTTTGACGCGACCAAGCGCAAAGTGCCGATGATGCTGACCACCGACTTGTCGCTTCGCGTTGACCCTGCTTACGAGAAGATCTCACGGCGTTTTTACGAGAACCCCGATCAGTTTGCCGATGCCTTCGCCAGAGCGTGGTTTAAATTAACTCACCGCGACATGGGGCCGCGTGCGCGCTTCCTTGGGCCGGAAGTCCCAGCCGAAGAGTTGATCTGGCAAGACCCGATTCCAGCGCTAGATCACGCCTTGGTGGATGAGAGTGACATCGCTGGCCTAAAAACAAAGATTGCCGCTGCCGGTTTGTCGGTTGGCGAGCTGGTCTCTACTGCTTGGGCGTCTGCGGCCACCTACCGTGGTTCAGACATGCGCGGCGGCGCAAACGGCGCTCGTATTCGCTTGGCACCGCAAAAGGACTGGGAGGTCAATCAACCTGCGCAGTTGGCTAAGGTTCTCAACGTGCTTGAAGGTATTCAAAGCGACTTTAATAGCGGCGGCAAAAAAGTCTCACTGGCAGATTTAATTGTGTTGGCCGGTGGGGTCGGCATCGAACAAGCGGCTAAAAATGCGGGGCAGACAGTAAGCGTGCCGTTCACTGCGGGACGTATGGATGCCACTCAGGAACAAACTGATGTGGACTCTTTTGCCGCTTTGGAGCCGATTGCCGATGGTTTCCGCAACTACGTCAAGGGTCGTTACTCAGTTCCTGCAGAAGCATTGTTAGTAGATCGCGCACAATTGATGACCTTAACAGCACCAGAAATGACGGTACTTGTCGGCGGTATGCGGGTGTTGGGCACCAACGTTGGCGGAACTCAGCACGGCGTGTTTACCAACAAAGTCGGCGCGCTTAGCAATGACTTCTTTGTGAACCTGCTAGACATGGGCACCGAGTGGAAAGCGACTTCGAAAACCGAGGAGGAGTTTGAAGGTCGAGACCGCAAAACAGGTGACTTTAAATGGACGGCAAGCAGAGCAGACCTCGTGTTCGGGTCAAACTCACAGCTGCGTGCAGTGGCAGAAGTCTACGGTAGTTCAGATGCCCAAACTCGATTTGTAAATGACTTTGTGGCGGCGTGGACGAAGGTCATGAGTGCAGATCGCTTTGATCTTGCTTAATTTCAAACCTTAAAAAAATCCCCAGCATGCTGGGGATTTTTTTATCTTAATTTTAAAAATAAATTATTATTTATCCTGCAAATATTTCTGCGCCTTTAACAAAAACTTCTCGGACTGATTAAAGCCCGTTTCCATTTTTGATTGCTCAGAACAGTCGCTGATCTTATCCCAGTGTGCGACGACCGCTTCTGGGGTTTGTTGTTCTGGTGGCAGATAGACGCCTTCTGTTTCAAAAATAGCACTTGTTGCGTAGCCACCTGCGCCGGCGCAGAGAATATTTCTGCTTGGTGCGTCGTCATGGCAAAGTACGAGTGCGCCAGCGGTAACCGCTTCGGGGACTAGCATGGCTAAGACCTCTGCGGGCATAAGGTCTTCGGTCATGCGAGTTGCGGCGGTGGGGGCCAGTGCATTTACGCGGACATTGTTTTTCGCGCCTTCAATGCCCAGGGTATTCATTAGGCCGATAACGGCCATTTTGGCTGCGCCGTAGTTGCTTTGGCCAAAGTTGCCGTATAAGCCGCTTGAGGAGGTGGTCATCACAATGCGGCCGTACTGTTGTTCTTTCATAATGTCCCACACGGCTTTGCTGCAGTTGACTGAGCCCATGAGGTGAACATCCATGACTAAGCTGAAATCGTCTAGCGACATTTTAGAGAATGTCTTGTCGCGCAAAATACCGGCGTTGTTGATGAGAATATCGATGCGGCCCCATTTTGCGATGGTTTGCTGCACCATGTCTTCCACTTCAGAATAAATCGCGACGTTGGCACCGTGGGAGATGGCTTCGCCGCCGTTCGCTTCAATTTCTGCGACGACGGCTTGCGCTGCGGCGGATGAGGCGCCGGTGCCATCTCTGCTGCCGCCTAAATCATTGATGACGACTTTTGCGCCGCGAGCGGCGAGGGCGAGTGCGTGACTGCGGCCTAAGCCATTGCCGGCGCCGGTAACGATGGCGACTTTGCCATCAAAACGAATGCTCATGGGGTTTCCTCGCTGATGTTTTTTATAAGGCGTGTATCTTAGAGTGTGGGGCAGTATAAATCGATATGGGCGGTGCTGCTCGTGTTTTACTTAGACGCTTCTGAAGGAGAAAGTACATGAATGCGATTGAATCGGTCTCAGATTTTTGTCCCTACTGTGGCGAGGCGATAGAGATATTGGTGGATGCCTCAGGTGGTGATGATGAGTATATCGAAGACTGCGAGGTGTGTTGCCGGCCGATGACGATTGCCTTGTCACTTGATGGCGACGACAGCATCAATATTCGCATATATGCGGAGAATGAGGCGTTTTAGGAATGTTGAATCCTCGTTGCTCCGCTGTCCTTTAGTACTTCTCTTGTTTGTCTTACTTTTTATTCTATTTCGCCAAGTTCGCGCAGGCGTTGGTACATAGGCTGAAGTTGCTGTTCAAACTTTTTCCATTGATCTATGCGGCTGGTGTTAATGGGCGATCTAACCTGGGTTGCCGATGTGGTTCTTACCGCCCTGGGGTTGTTGTAAAAATGCAGGCAGTTTTCTTCCCACGGTAAGTCGAGAAAGTGTAGTAGCGCTTTTACGGTGGCTTCGTAATCGCTGATCAGTGTTTCGTATTCCAGGAAGAACACCTTGTCGGGCAGTGCGCTTTGCCAGTAGCGATACAATTCACTGGCGGCCTGGTAGGTGTCGGCTAATTCTTCTTGATCGTAGGTGAATCGCAGTCCGTCGGCAAAATACTGGCGATAGCATCCCCACAAATTATCCATCGGCGCGCGTCGGCAAAAGATGATTTTGGCCTCGGGGTTGGCAAGGTGGATGAGTCCCAATGCTTTATAGTTTTGTAAATTTTTGTCGGTAAAAAATGGTGTGCCGTGTAGTTCACTCGTCATTGATTGGTAGTTGTCACCGATGGTTTTCCAGTCGGCTGGGCTTAAGTCATTGGCCCACAGAGGGAAGGACTTATCTATTTTCTTTTGCCGCAATACGGCGGCCGTGGCGCGCTGCAGAGCGACCAATTCGTCACCGGCGGTGACCATGGAATGGGTCGATATAATTTGTTCTACCAAGGTGGTGCCGCTGCGTGGCAAGCCGCAAATAAAGATTGGGCTGGCTTTTTTAGTCTCTCTTGGCAGTGGTGTTTGCGTTAACAGCTCTTGGCTAAAGTGCTTCGGAATATCGCGGGTTTGTTGTATTTCATCTGCGTGATGATATTCGAGTAAGCCACGTTTTAATTTTGCGCCTTGTTCGATATGGCTAAATTGCTTTTGGGTGTCGCCTTGAAATTCATAAGCGCGGGCTAGGGCGTAGTGAATACGCGCTTTATTGTGAGCCGTGACTGCGGGCTTGCTCACTACCGCTTCCATGCTTTCTAGTTCTTCAGTATCGATGTCGCGCAGTAAATCAGATCTATTCCAATAGGCGTAGCCGTCGAGTGGCGAGAGGCGTACGCAGCGATTAAAGCTGTCTAAGGCCTCGGTCATATTCCCCATTTCTTTGAGTATCACGCCGCGTTGATTCAAGGCACTGGTGTTTGCTGGCGCTAAACGCAAAGCCTTGTCGATAGCTTGCAAAGCCTTGTCGTGTTGGCCTAGCAACCTAAGTGCGGTTGTTTGAAATAGAAGCGTAGTGAGGTCGCGAGGCTTGCTACTTAAATACTGCTCGCTGGCGGTGAGCAGTCCGCTGTAGTCGCCGGCCTCGACGAGCCCTTTAAATAGTAAATGCCAGGCGCGTGTGAGTTGCGGAATTTGAGTGAGTAGTTGCCGGCACAGCACGATGACTACCGGCCATTTGCCGTCATTGCCTAATTGGGTGGCGAAGTTGAGCGCTTGCGCTGCGGGCATTTTATTGTTGCCGGAGCGGCCGGGAAGGCTAATGGCGACGTCTTTTCGTTCGTGCTTGTCGACAGGTGATTTACTCGAGCCTTTTTTACTTGCCATTGGTGACCATATTTAAGTGGGAATAAATGCAGATATGTTTTCGCGGCTTAGTCTTTTTACGGTTAAAGCGGCACTTGCTAACAGATTGAAGGTTTATTGTAACGGCTGGCTATAGCCGGCGATACCGGCGAATGGGTTTTTTAAATTCCGCGTCAGATTTGCTGATCAGGGCTTGTCTTTTTGGTAAAAAAATTAATAAAAACAGTGCTTTATGGATTGAGTGCAGCTCGTCTAAACGGAGGATGGTGTGGCTGGGGGGCATGTGTGAGAATTTTTCACCATGCAGAACCCTTATAAAAACGAGTTGGAAGGAGAGATACAATGAGTCAGGTAGCGCAAGTGCCGCGCCAGCCGCATATTATTGAGGCAGCGGAATTACCCGATCGCTATGCCCGCGGTTGGTACTGTCTCGGCCTGGCGAGCGAGTATACAAGTACGCCGGTCAAACTCAATTATTTTGGTACGCGTTTGGTTGCCTATCGCGGCGACGATGGCGAGATTCATATCCTGGACGGCTACTGTCCACATATGGGTGCCGATCTCAGTGAAGGTTGTGTAGAGGGTAGCTCAATTCGCTGTCCTTTCCACGCTTGGCGCTGGGGTGCAGACGGTGTTTGTGATGATATTCCCTATGCTAAGCGTATTCCGGCGAAAGCGGTTATCCGCTCTTACCCGACTTTAGAAGAAAATCATTTGCTGTTTATGTGGTTTGACCCTGAAGGCAATCCACCGATAGAAGAGCAGCGCCCGCCACGTATCGACGATGTGTTCAGTGACGATTGGACGATCTGGCAGATGGATTTGATGACCATCAACACCAATGCCCGCGAATTGATCGACAATATGGCTGATGTTGCGCATTTTGGTCCGATTCATGGTGCACCGATTACCGAGTTCAAAAATATAGTCTATAAACATACTTATCGGCAGGAATTAACCGGTGGCTCCGAGTTGCTGGCAGAAGATGGCGCTCTGAGTTCCGAAGCGACCTACTATGGCCCTGCCTATATGAATACCTATATGACCGGGCAGGCTGGTGGTGTGGACATCGCTTCTCGTTTACTGGTGACGCATGTGCCTATTAACCACAACAGTTTTGACTTGCGGTTCGGTGTGGCAGTGAGAAAAATCGCTGGTATGTCGGAACAGCAAAACGAGGAAATGGCGCGTGAATATGTTCAGCAAAACCGCACGGCATTTTTTCAGGATGTCCATATTTGGCACACTAAAACACGGGTAGATAATCCGGTCTTGTGCGATGGTGATGGCCCAATTACGCGCTTGCGTCAGTGGTATAACCAGTTTTATGTCGATGTTGCCGAGGTTCCGCAAGCGTTCAACGAGAAGCGTGAATACGTTGTGGATTATGCGCTTCGAAATACCTGATTAATTTAGTGTAAAAACGGGAAGCAGTAATGGATGTTCGCAGTTTAGCTTACGTAGTGATTGAATCGACAGAGCCACAGCAATGGCTAGACTACGGTACGAATATATTGGGCTTGATGGTTGCGCCAACAATGCCACAAGACGGCAATGTGTATTTGAAATTGGATACGCGGCCTTATCGCTTTGCGATTGTGAAGTCAGACCAGAATCGCCTAGCTCGCTGTGGCTGGGAGCTGGCAGACGAGGCGGGATTTAATGACGCAAAAGCGGAGCTGGCAGCGGCGGGTGTGGCCTTTGAAGAGGCGTCTGCGGCAGATGCACAGGCGCGTCGTGTTCGTGGCTTGATTCGCTTGCAAGATCCCTCAGGGAATGGTCTTGAGCTATTTTGGGGTGGCGAGCTGGACTACGCTAAGTTTATCTCGCCAAAAGGTATTTCGGGTTTTGAAACTGGCTTTAACGGCGATATGGGGCTTGGCCATGCAGTTCTGCCAGCGGCAAAGCTGAAGGAAACCCACGCGTTTTATAAAGAGCTGTTGGGCTTTGGTGACAGTGACTATATGCATTTTAAATTTTCGCCGGACCCCGATGACCCGGGTCAGGGCTTAAATTTCATGCATGTGAACAACCCCCGCCACCACAGCTTGGCCTTGTATGAAGATCCGGCTAACCCGGTAGGCTGCGTGCATTTAATGTTAGAGGTCACTGAGGTCGATGAGGTGGGTTACTGCCTGGATCGAGTTCAAGAAGCTGAGATACCCATAATATCGACCTTGGGTCGTCACACCAACGACAATATGTTGTCGTTTTATATGGCTACCCCGACTGGCTTTGCCATGGAATTTGGCACCGACGGTTTGCAAATGGACTGGGAGGGATTCACCCCAACGGTCACCAGTCTGCCAAGTTTGTGGGGCCATAAATTTTCTATGCCAGACGCGTAATTCTGCGCGGCTTTTTGCGGCGAGTAGTCGCATCGGTTTAGGTCGTGGTTTGGCTATTTAAAGTTTAATAGTCATCTCGCCATTAAGAATGTGTACAGGAGAAGTGCGATGAGCGTAGCGCAAGCTAAAAGTGACACCAAGGTATTGTCAGTACCAGAGATGATGGCTGCCATAAAAGACATGCAACCGCGTTTGCGGGAGCGGGCGGCGGAAACCAAGGCACTGCGGAAGGTGCCGCAAGCCTCTATCGACGAATTGCAGGAAATTGGCTTTTTCCTAGCCCTGCAGCCAAAGCGCTACGGCGGCTTAGAGCTTTCGCCACAAGATTTCTTCCGTATGCAAATTGCCTTGGCAGAGGGTTGTATGTCGACGGCTTGGGCAAGCGGTATTATCGCCGTTCACGCATTTCAAATTGCCGTTATGGATGACCGTGCTCAGCAAACCATTTGGGGCGACAATATCCACACACGCGTCTCGTCATCGTATGCGCCAATGGGTAAGGTCACGGTAGTTGATGGTGGCTTTAAGCTCAGCGGTCGCTGGGGTTGGTCGAGCGGTAGTGACCACTGCACGTGGGCTTTGCTTGGCGCCATTATTCCCGGTGACGGCTATCGTACTTTCTTAGTGCCAAAGGGTGACTACGACATTATTGATACCTGGCAGTCTATGGGTTTGGAAGGCACAGGCAGCAATGATATTGCGGTTAATGATGTGTTTGTACCAGATTACATGACCCATAAACAAACTGACGGCTTTGCCTGCACAAATCCGGGCCAAGCGGTGAATACCGCGCCATTGTACCAACTGCCTTGGGCGCAAACCTTTATTCGCGTGGTGTGTACGCCGGCGATCGGTGCCTGCAAAGCGGCAGTCGATCTCTATAAGCACGCAGTACTGAATAAGGCGAGCGGCGACCCGACTAAACTGGCTGGCGACACTCAAGTGCAAGAGCGTATTGCCGGTGCATTGAACGGTATAGATGAGATGGAAGCGCTGCTGTTCCGCAATTTCGATGCGATGATGGCGCTGGTGGAAGCGGGTAAACCGGTTCCCGTTGAGGATCGTGTTCGCTATCGCTATCACGCCTCGCTGGTTATTACGAAAAGTATCGACATCATTGACTCATTATTTGAAGTGGCTGGCGGTCAGTCGGTGTTCTTGGGTAGCGAAATCCAGCAGCGCTTTTTGGATGTTCACACTGCCCGGGCGCATGTGGCCAATAACCCAACTAGCTTTGCGCGCAATTTAGGTGGTCTGGGGTTGGGCATGGATAACGGGGACTTCTTCGTTTAAACCATCACTGGTTTGAATGAAAACCCGGCACTGCCGGGTTTTTTTATGTCCAAAATTTGTACGGCGTTAGTGTTTGAAATCGATAAATCATAAAAACTACACATTTGCTTAGTCGCTGTCTGTTGGATAGAGGTGTAACATAGGGTTTTTTATCACTATTTATTTAAAGGATAGCGCCATTCATGCGAAGAACTAAGATTGTGGCCACGGTCGGACCTGCTTGTGACTCTAGAGACATGCTCGCAGAAATGATTAGCGCTGGTGTGAATGTCTTTCGCTTAAATTTTTCACATGGCACCGCTGCTGAGCACGCGGATCGTGCAGCCTTAATTCGTGAATTGGCGCTTGAAGCCGGTTGCTATGTTGGTTTATTAGGTGATTTGCAGGGGCCAAAGATTCGTTTGCGCAAGTTGGCTGTCGACCCGATTGAGCTTAAAAAGGGCACCGAACTGATCTTAGATACCGAACTAGCCGATGGCGAGGGAGATGCCGCTCATATTGGGGTAGATTACGAGCCCTTGGCGCGCTCGGTCAGTGCCGGTGATGTTTTGCTATTAGACGATGGTCGTCTGCGTTTAAGCGTGGACAAAGTCGTTGGCGAAAAAGTGTATTGCCGATCTGAAAGCGTGGGTAAATTGCAGTCTCGCAAAGGCATTAACCGCTTAGGTGGCGGTCTGTCGGCTCCCGCCTTAACTGAAAAAGATATGGAAGATATCAAACTCGCCGCGCAAATTGGCCTCGACTTTATTGCCGTGTCCTTCCCCAGTAGCGCCGAAGATATTGAGGATGCGCGAGTTAAATTAGAAGCCGCTGGCTGTTTTGCCCATATCATCGGCAAAATCGAGCGGGCCGAAGCGGTTGCCAGCGACGAGCATCTCGACGCGCTTATTCGTGCTTGTGACGGTGTGATGGTGGCGCGCGGTGATCTTGGTGTGGAGATTGGCGATGCGAGTTTAATCGGCTTGCAGAAGCATATTATCAAGCGTGCGCGGGTGCTTAATCGCCCTGTCATTACGGCGACCCAAATGATGGAGTCGATGGTGAGTAGCCCCGTTCCTACCCGCGCCGAAGTATTTGATGTGGCCAATGCCGTCCTCGATGGCACCGATGCCGTCATGCTATCTGCAGAAACCGCTTCTGGGCTTTATCCAGTTGAAACAGTAAAGGCCATGGCCCGCAACTGCGAAGGCGCTGAACTTTACCCCTCGGCGCGCAAATCCAGCTATCGACTCGAGCGCAAATTTGAGTCGGTCGAAGAAACCTTGGCGATGAGCGCAGTCTATGCCGCCAATCATCAGCTTGGTGTAAAGGCGATCGTCTCAATGACCGAGACGGGCAGAACCGTATTGCTGATGTCGCGGTTGACGTCGGGAATTCCGATCTTTGCCTTTAGCCGCAACCCTACGACCTGCAATCGCGTAAGTCTATATCGCGGTGTCTATGCTATTGCCAGCCCAGCAGCAGGCATAGAAATTGACGATTGCGTAAGTGCAATTAAGGATCGCGGGCATGTGGTAAGTGATGACTTGATTCTAGGGACCACCGGCGATCAAGTGGGTGTCGACGGTCACACCAATACCTTGAAAATAGTGAGGGTGAGCTAAAGCGGTTGTGCCGATTTATGTGTCATTTAAGGCTCCAGTGTTGGAGCCTTTTTTATGTCTACTACACTCCAGTGTCGTGATTGGAAGTCGAGTTTTAGCGATGAAAAGCGTCAAAATTATTACCTGTTTTTTGATTTTATGTTTTGGAATGTCATATTTCCTTGGGTATACGCCGCTCTTGCTAAGTCTGTTTGTTCTGATCATCAGCCTACTTTGCTATTTTTATTACGCGAAAGATAAGAAGGCCGCGATGACCGGTTCTTGGCGCGTCTCTGAAAATACCCTCCACCTTCTCGCCTTGCTTGGAGGCTGGCCCGGTGCCTTATATGCGCAGCAGCGTCTTAGGCACAAAACCCAAAAGACATCGTTTCGAGTTGTGTTTTTTCTAAGCGTGTTAGCAAATTGTAGTGGCGTAGTCTTATTGCATTCGCACGATGGGCAGAAGCTGCTGCGCGTAGCGATGAACAGCGTAGATAGTGCGCTTATTCGCTATGTTGATTCAGACAGGGCCAGATTGCCATTATTGTTTATCACAAGACTTCGAACGCGCTAGTGCAATACCTATCAAGCTATCTTTCGTGTAATGAGCAGCAAGCTAAATAAGCCCGTGTTTGCTTGCGCTACTGATCGCCTGGGTGCGAGTGCTAACGCCAAGTTTGTGAAAAATATTTTTTAAATGAAATTTGACGGTGTTTTCTGAAACGAAGAGGCTGCGCGCAATATTTTTATTGGTTTCCCCCTTGGCGAGTAGGGACAGGATTTGCATTTCTCGTGACGTTAATGCTTCCGGTAGTTCGGTCTGAGGACTGGTGATATTGTCGCTTTCCTCACATTGACCCAGTAGATTGGTAATGTAACGATTAAGCGTACTTGACCAACTTCCGTTTAAGCGCGCTTTGAGAAGACTGATTACCTTTGGCCCTTCATCTAAAACACTGCGAATGACGCCGTATTCAGCTGCCAAGGTCAGCGCAATTTTTAGTTCGCTAGAGGATTTTTCTGCATTACCTTCGTTGCTCTCCAAAATGGCATTGAGCAAGTGAAGCTTTATTTCCCGCGCGATTAGATTGTGGTCTTGGGCTCTTTGAATCGCCAGTTTGAGTTTGCTTCGGGTGTCTTGCAGCGGCTTAGTGTGCACTTCTAAACGTATTCTACTTAAGGTCGCGTCTTCTATGGCGTCGGCAAAGCTTAGAAACGAGGGTGTGCTTAATTCTGGTGCCGGGTAGCCCAAGGTTGCGGCTATTGATAAGGCTTGTTGACTATTTTCGGTTAGTAAAGCTCGGCGGACGTTTTCCCATGCGCAGAGACGAACAATCCTCGGCCAGTTTGCGCTGATGGCAATATCTTCCAGTGTGTCTAGTAGCTTTCTGGCTTTGTTTGGCTCCCCTTTGGCGTCGTAAATTCTGATCATAGGCAGGTAAGCCGCTGACACAAAGTCGGGAAGTAGTCCGGTATTTATTTCCTGATGATACTGTTCAAAAACTTCTACCGCGGTGTCGAAGTCATTATTCTCGTAGAGTGGGAATAAGCAGCAGCAGACCGCCGATGTTGCTGCGTAGGACTCTTCAATATTAAGACCTTTGGCTTTTAATATTGAAATACTGCGTTCGTAGGCGTCGTTGATATTGCCCTGTAGGTAGCTGCTGATAATAGTTAAGCCAGTGTTGTAGCCGGCTAAAAATGGCGCGCTATCACCGTGGTTGTGATTGCGACCAACCGCAATATGATATCTTGCGGCGGCAAAATTGCCGTATGCAATGCGGCGGCATGCTTGAATGTTGGCAGCCGCGCCCAGTTCAAAAGCCCAGAAACCTCTGGCTTCGTGATTTTCGGTATTGATATCTGCAACGTTGGCAAAGGCGTGGTCAAGATGATCTAGCGCCATTTCAACGACGGCCATTGTTATTTGACGTTCAATTGAAAATTGCTCGTCTAGCGCTTGCTCGCCAAGTTTTTTAAGTACGTCGAGGTAGGGAAGTACTTTCGATCTGCGCCGCAGAAATGTCAGTGCCCATGTTATTTTAACAATCAGTCTGGGGTGCTGAAAAATATGTGCCAAAGGAATTTTATCGGCCCAGCGCTCTACAGAATGTAAGCAGGCATTGGTGATTTGATCGGTTGCCCAGATGTCCATCGCGGTGGTGGCGAGATTGAAATCTTGGGCTGCCACCGCGTGAAATAAGGCATCTTCATACAGCTGGTGCTCTAAAAACCACGTGGCAGCTTTGCTATGTATTTGACTGCAGCGCGCAGGGTGGCGTTTTCTAACTAGCTCTTGCAAATAGTGCGCAAAAAGTCGGTGGAACTGGAACCAGTAGCGTTCATTGTCGATATTGTTGAGGAAAAGCCCTTGGCGTTCTAACTGCTCTAGAATGTCTTGGCTATCTTTTCGCCCAGTGATCTCTTCGCATAGCGGTGCGCACAATTTGGGTAGTAGCGAGCAAGTTAGTAAGAATTCCTGCACATCGGATGCTTGCTGCTGTAGTACATTGCTCGCGAGGTATTCTGTGATCTGGAACGGTGTGTAGGACTCTAGATTATTTAGAGACTCTTTCACGCTTCGTTTTGCCAGTGTAAGTCTGAATAATTGCAGGGCTGCCGCCCAGCCTTCTGATCGACTGTATATGATCGCGAGGTCTTCATCGCTGAGGGATAACTGTTGTTCTTTTTGAAAGAATTCCTTTGTCTCTTGGAGAGAAAACTTAATTTCTGCGAAACGAAGCAACTCTAATCGCTGCTGGACCTGAAGTTCGGTTAGTCCAATTTTTGGCAGCGAACGTGAACCAATAAATACTTTGACAGAGTTGGGCAAATTGCTAAGTATATTTCTGAAGAGGTGTTCAATTTCAGGTTCGTCGATGAACTGAAAATCATCAAAGAATAAATGTATATCAGTACCTATTTCGGCAAGCCGATTATTGAAGCGCTCTGCCCGGCCTTTCGGTAGAGAGTTTTCCTTAAGGGTTTTACTGTGTTTTGCCTCTTGGCTTTCTTCAAGGTCGCTTATTATTTTGTCGAGGTGGAGTAGTAGCCGATGTAAATCATTGTCGGACTCATCTAATTTAAGCCACGCAGTCAGTTTTCCCGCGTCTTTGCTGAGATCAAAGATTTGCTTCAGAAGGGTGGTTTTGCCATGTCCAGCTGGCGCTTGAATAACCACGCACTGGATTGCGCCAAGCTCGCCAATTCGGGTCAATAGCTCCTGGCGGAGAACCTGCTTTTGCTCTCCTAGTGGCGCTTGGAACTTGTGATGCGATAGTCCAAGGTCTGAAATATTACTGCTAGTCAGCATAATTATTATCGTTGCTTGCCAAAATTGGCTGAGGACCGATGAGTGTACTTATCGTATAAGCTACTCACCTAGTCTACTTGTTTTATTTTGGCCGTGCACGGTGGCTGTCGCTGGTATTTTTGCTAAGTGAGTTTACAGCTTAACGAGAACTTTGCCGTTGTTTTCGCCGGTGTATAGACTCTGTAGCGCAGTCGAGGCGTGCTCTATCCCCTGATGACTGTGCAGTTTAAATTTTATTGCCCCATCTTGTATCCACTGGGCTAAATAGCGCTGCATGGCCGGAAACTCTGCCGCGTGGTCGAGTATGACAAACCCTTCTATTTTTAGTCGTTTCATAATGCTGTTGTGAAACATATACGGTCCAGGAACATTTTCCGCAGAGTTATACATGGAGATAAGACCGCAAATTACCACACGACCATTGTTGTTCATTAGCTTTAGGCAGCTGTCCAAAATACTGCCGCCAACATTTTCAAATTGAATGTCTATGCCATTTGGGCAGGCCTGGCGAAGGGCATCCTCAACGTTGGCGTCGCGGTAGTTTATTGCGGCGTCAAAACCTAATTCTTCGACTAAATACCGGCACTTGGCATCGCTGCCTGCAGTCCCGACGACATGGCATCCGCTAAGCTTGGCGATCTGCCCTGCCAGACAGCCGACAGCGCCAGAGGCGGCGGTGACCACCACTGTTTCACCCGGTCTGGGATGCGCAATATTAAGCAGGCCGTGGTAGGCCGTGGGGCCCGCGATGCTCATTACGCCAAATGCCAGGTCTAGCGGCATGTCTTTTGGTGCGACAAACGCTTGCACCGCGTTGGCGTCCAGTATTGAGTACTCTGCCCATTCTGTCAGTGAGCTTACTAGTTGTCCTTCTTGATATAAGCGGCTGTTGGATTTAACAATCTGGCAAAGCCCAAAGCCTCTCATGCTGTCGCCCAGGCTTATTGGTTCCATATATAGCTCTTCACGCTCGCCCAGCCAAAGGCGGTTGGTTGCATCCATCGACAGTATTAGATTTTTGACAAGCAACTGGCCCTCTTCTAGGGGAGGTAATTCTCGTTGCTGAAGGCTGAAAGTGCTGTCGTTGATGTTCGCTTCTGGGCGATTATCGAAGCGCCAGAACTGGCTGTGCGAAGGGCTGGTCATCATTATTTCCTAATTTCTATTTATATGTTTTTTGTTCAAGTGCCGCCCACGCTTATGTGATCCGTATTGTAGCTAGGCCGCGCAAGCGCTTGATACATTCCTAATTTGTACCTTAAACCGTGGCTTGATTCATCTACCCATGTGGGTAGTGCTAGCCGGGCGCGTTCTTTGCCAATAATAGCCTGATTCTCTTAGTGATCACGCCCACCGCTGAATAAAAATAACTGCTCGTTTGGGTAGTTGGCGCAGGGCTACTCGACGGAGAGAATGCAACACATAAATAGATAAGAAGAGATCTGGCATGGGAAAACTTATCAACATTGATAACGGCGGCACGCTTACTGATATTTGGGTATTGGACGGCGATAACTCGTATCACACCAAGACAATCACTACTCCCTTTGATTTGAGTAAGTGCTTTTTCGAAGGCCTTAAGAAGATTTCAGAGGATATCTATGGTCATGAAGATTTGCGCGCGCTGCTGCAATCTACTGATCACATAAGATACAGCACCACGCAGGGAACCAATGCTCTGGTTGAGCGCAAAGGGCCTTCGCTGGGGTTGCTGCTGAATACTAGCGACAATGACTGGTGCCGTGAAGACGATCATCAAGCGTCTTTATACGCCGATCTTTTGGGCGCTCGAGTGGTAGTGCTCGATACGACGCTCGCTCCTGAGGATTATCATACAGCGCTGACTGAGGCGGTAGGGCAGCTCGCGGCTGCTGGCGCGAGTCGAATTGTTGTTGCCTATACGGGCGATGCGTATGTCGAGCAAGAGCGGGCATTGCACAGGATGATGTTGCGCTCGTTTCCGCGCCATCTGCTGGGCTCGGTGCCGGTATTGTATTCCAATGCCTTGTGTCGGAACGCAAATCCAAATGTTCGTTTGTGGACCGCCCTGTTCAATGCATTTCTACATCCAGCGATGGAGCGTTTCCTCTACAACACCGAAAGTGAATTGAGTCACTTTCGTACCCGAAATCCCTTGCTTGTATATCGAAATGACGGCTATTCCGGTCGAGTTGCGAAAACAATTGCATTAAAAACATACAGCTCAGGTCCCCGTGGCGGTGCTGAGGGTGCTTTGGCATATAGCAATTATTACGACTACCTGCGTGTGATTACGGTGGATGTCGGTGGTACTACCACTGATATCGGTTTGATCGAAGATGGCAAGATTGTCGATAGTCGCCTCGGTTTAATCGAGGGTGTGCGCTGCAGCGATCCGCTGGCGGAAATTGTGAGTGTCGGCGTTGGCGGTGGCTCAATAATTCGAGCTGAAGGCGGCGAAATTAGAGTTGGCCCTGAGTCGGTGGGTGGAGCGCCTGGCCCTGCCTGCTTTGGTATGGGGGGCGATAAAGCAACAATTACCGATGCCTTGCTGGTACTTGGCTTGCTCGACCCCAAAACGTATTTCGGCGGCAAATTGGCGCTTAAGTATGACAAGGCGGAAGCCGCCATTCTTCGTCATGTTGCCGAGCCGTTGTCTCTCAGCTTAGAGCAGGCGTGTACGCAAATGCTAGACGCGTGGGCGGGAAAAATCGCCGATGGCATTCGTGAGTACACCACGATTACCGACGATACCGTATTAATGGCATTTGGTGGTGGTGGGCCGATGGGTGTCGCCGCAGTCGCCAAAAGCGCCGGGATTGCTACGGTGCTAATTCCACGCTTATCGGCGGTATTTAGCGCCCACGGTATCGGCTTTAGCGATATTGCTCATCAGGCAACTGAGGCAGTAAGCGATGTGAATAGTGGCACGATTGCCGAGGCCTATGAACGACTTAAAGATCGTGTTTTGCGTGATATGAGCACAGAAGGCTACAGCGCAGAGCAGTGCGAGTTAGAGGTGTGGTATGAACTTGCAGGTGAGTGCCATGAGTTAGCGGTGGGTAGCGATGGTGAGCTTGTTTGTGCGGAGGTGCAGGGCGACAACGTGCTCCTCAGCGTGCGCGCAGTCCGACGCATAAGCCACGCGAGACTAGCCCCGAAAGTCCATTTGGAATCCAGTGAGCCGAAGGTGTTTTCTGATCGAGCATTGATTGGTCCGGGCGGTGAGTCTGAGCGCGTACCGGTATTTCGTGTCGAGGATCAAATTGCGGGTGCGGCGGGTATCGGGCCGGTGGTTTTGGAAGAAGCGTTTTGGACCTGCAGCGTACCGCGCGGTTGGGGATTTGAGTTTACCGCAAATCGCGACATTGTATTAAGTGCCACAAGTCAGCAAGCGATTTCAGAATAAGGAGAAATAATAATGAAGGTGTTAGCGACGGAATATTTGCGTGTCGATCTTCAAAAAGAGATGTGGGAATGCGATAGGTGCGATCACGTTTTAGGATCGGCAAGAGAGAATTATAAGCGGTTTTTACTCATTTATGATCGTAACCCCCGAGAGGTGCATCACCCATTGCTCGACCCTGAGCGGTATCGGTTTTGTTTTTCTCCGGATCCCGAAGTGTGCGTGATATATGAGTTTTACTGTCCCAATTGCGGCTTGATGATGGACGTTGAATACACCGTCCCCGGCCACGCACCGCTTCACGACTTGGAACTTGATATCGACTCCTTGAAAGAGAAGTGGAGCGGATCTGACTTGCAAGCCAATTCAGCGACTACCGCTGCGTTTCGATCTTAGTTGGAGGCACAATAATGAAACGTATAGCAGTAGATATCGGCGGCACATTTACAGATTGCTTTGTCAGTTGGGGCGAGCAGTTTATACAAACCAAGGCGTTGACTAGCCATCATAATTTGGCGCTGGGTTTTAATGATGCCCTTGATCAGGCTTGTGAAATTTTAACCATAGATCGCCGCCAGTTGTTGCAGTCGGTAGATTCCGTGCGCTATGCGACAACCTTAGGTACCAATGCACTTATCGAACGCAAGGGCCCTAAAGTTGGCGTTTTGATTACCACGGGTTTCGAAAGCACGATTCCTATTTCCCGCGGTCGCGGCTATTGCGATGGCCTTTCAGACGAGCAAGCCAGGGATATGTCTAGGGCCAAGCGTCCAGATCCCCTGGTGCCAATTTCGCGCATACGTTCTGTAAAACAGCGTATGGACTATCGCGGCAAAATATTAATGGATTTGGACGAAGCCGACGTTAGAGAAAAACTCAAACAGTTGGTGGATGCTGGTGTTCAGGCCCTTGTTGTTACCCTCATCAACTCGGTTGAAAACCCTGAGCACGAATTGCGTATTCAGGAAATATTCGAAGAAGAATTTCCGTCGTCGATGCTCGGTGCAATACCCATGGTGTTGTCTCATCAGGTGGTGGGGCGCAAGGGTGAATATGTTCGGAGTTCGTCAGCTATAGTTGACGCGTTTTTGCATTCTACAATGTACTTTGCGATGAGTGCGCTTGAACAAAATCTTCGCGAAAACGGCTACACACGTCCCATGTTGTTAGTACACAACTCGGGGGGCATGGCCCAGTTAAACTCCACCGATGCGCTAAAAACCCTGCACTCCGGTCCTGTGGCGGGAATACACGCAGCAGGCCAATTATCACTACAGGGTGATATTCAAAATATCGTTTGCGGTGATATGGGGGGAACCTCATTTGATATCGGCTTAATTACTGACGGCGGCACTAAACACTACGATTTTAACCCCGTGGTCGACCGGTGGCGGGTGTCGCTACCCATGGTGCATCTAGTGACATTGGGTGCCGGTGGCGGTTCTATTGCAAGTTACGACACGATTTTTAATACCGTGCGTGTCGGTCCTCAAAGTGCCGGCAGCGATCCCGGTCCAGCTTGTTATGACCGAGGTGGAATGAACCCTACCGTTACCGATGCCGATTTACTTTTGGGTTACTTGGATGCGGAGAATTACGCCAAGGGCGCGATCCCATTGAACACTCGTCGCTCCTATCAGGCGCTCGAGGATATATGTGATGAAATGGATATTTCAGAACTTGATGCAGCCCTCCTTATTAAATCAATGGCCGATAGTGAAATGGCTGCCGGTCTCGTTCGAGAGCTAAATGGCGGCGGCTACAAAGCCAGCGAGTTTGTGTTTCTAGCCTACGGTGGCAACGGCCCTTTGCACGCTTGTGGTATTGCCGACAAGGCGGGTATTAAGAAAATTCTCGCGCCGCCATACAGCAGTGTGTTTTCCGCATGCGGCGGTGCGGGTTTAGATCAAATGCATATCCATGAAAAAAATGTGTCGCTGGGTTTTTACAATAAACATACCCGTGCACTTTATTCGGAATACAGTGCATTCAATCGTTTGGTTGAATCTTTGGAAGAGAAGGGGCGCGCTGATTTGCTGCGTCAAGGCTTCCGTGAAGAGGATATTCAGTACTCCCTGGAATTAGACATGCGTTACGGTATTCAAAAGATGGAAGTGAGTATCGAACTTGAAAATCGTCGCTTGAAGAAGCCGCAGGAAGTGTTGGCGGCGATTGAATATATGAACGCAGATTTTGCCAAGCGATATGGCAGCGAAATTGTATCCCCTGAATCGGGAGTATGGGTTTCTACCGTTCGAGTCGTGTCCCGCGTGGATTTAGGTACAGTGAAATTTTCAGACTTGCGGCCACCGACCGAACGGCTATCTCCGCCGGAACCGGTGACCTATCGGGAGTGCTATTTCAATGGTAACTCCGGCCCGATACGCACGCCGATATACGGTCCTGACGCACTGAGTAAAGGTGTTGAAATCTCTGGCCCAGCAATCGTTAACCCAGGAGAAACCACCTACTTGGTAGAACCCGGTTGGCGCTATGTTGCAGCCGCCCAAGGCGCGGTGTGGTTTATTTGCGAAAACGACACGCTCGAGCAGTAATTCAATAATTGACGGCTCCCCAGCATTGGAGTGAGGAAAATAACAATGAGCACAAATTTGGTAAATCCTGATACCGCTGATGATCAAGAATTGGTTGATCGTTTTCTGAGTAAAAATAGGGCCTTCTTGGGCCCCGATCCAGAGATCCAGCGTAATCATCATGTTGCTGCGCGTTCGCTGCATGAAGAGCAAGTGTTAAGTGCTGGGGTGGACAGCCATCTATACGCTGAAATCCGCTCCGGCCTGCGTGCAGCGCTTGACGAAACATTTAAAATTGCGGAAATGACTGTGGCTTCACCCGCTGCGCAATGCGCAGATATGTCTACTGGCTACTTTACCGCGGCAGGTGATCTTTCACTTGCGTCTACTCGTGGTGTGGCCGGGTTTACGGTAAGCCTGCATTATCCCATCCGCTTTATTCGGAAATATTTTGAGGCCGATGACACGGTGGGTATCAATGAGGGCGACGGCTTCTTGCTAAATGATGCTCACTACGGTGGTATTCACAGCCCTGATCAACATCTTTTTATGCCCATTTTCCATGACGGAAAAATTGTTAGCTGGTGTGTTTGCGCCATGCATGAAGGTGAAATTGGCGCACGTGTGCCAGGCGGTATGGGGCCGATGATCGAGTCGCCTTGGGATGAGGGTCTGCGTGGCTCGCCGATTAAAATGGTAGAGAACTACGCCCTAAAAACGGATTTAGTGACGTTTTTTCAGAATAGTTGTCGTGAACCGCAAACCATGTTGGCGGATTTGAAAGCGCGCTTAGCGGCCTGCTGCCGAATGGAGCGCCGAGGCAAAGAGCATATCGCTCGCTACGGCATAGATTCAATTGTTGGATTTTTGCGAAGCAATGTGGAATTTATGCGCGACGAAGGTCGTCGTCGCATTGCGGAATTGCCCGACGGCACTGTGCGCACACAATTCTATATTGACGATACCATGCGCGAGCCCGCGTTATTAAAAGTGATGTATTGCTTCACGGTGAAGGGTGACAAAGTCATCGTTGATTTGCGTGGCAGCTCTCCGGAATTATTTAATCGCCCCATCAATAGTTTGTTGAGTACTCAGGTACTGGGTGTAGCGATAACGCTTGCTCACCATATTTGGCCTGATATGCCGTGTGCACAAGCGATTATTGATTGCTTTGAGTTTATTACTGACCCGGGTTCTATTGCTGATTGCTCAGATCAGGTTCCGGTGGCGCTCTGCATTCAGCCAATGTTCAAGATTATGACGGCTGCAGAATTGGCCTTTGCCAAATTGTATTTCGGTGCACCTAAGAAGTATGGCAAAACCAAAGCGGGCTGGTTTAACCAACCCGCCGCCATTATTTACGGGGGGGTAACTCAGCATCAGGATTCCTGCGGGAATATGTGTGGTGATCTCAATGGTATGGCCGGTGGTGCGAAGTGCGACGAGGATGGTGAACACAGTATTGCACCGTGTTTCGGCGCCAATGTCGATATCGGCGAAAGTGAAGATGCTGAAGAGAAGTTGCCATTCATATACGCGATATCTAAACGAATTTGGCCGGGTAACTGCGGCTTCGGCAAGTTTCGAGGCGGAGCGGCTTATGAATACGGCCTCATGCGTTACGGCGAGCAGCCGTTTGGTTTTCAAACGTTTACTGGTGGCTCTTACTTCCCGTCTACCTTTGGTCTTTATGGCGGCTATGCCTGCCCTACCTACGGTACGGTGAGAGTACGCGGTAAAAATTTGTTCAATGTATTGAAAGAAACACCGGAATTGTTCGAAGCGTCGATGGCAAGCATTATGAATGACCGCCTGATCGAGGGAGCGGAATACAGCAGTCATTCGATGGCAGTTGCATTCGAGTTGTACCCTGAGGGCGAGCTGTTCATGACCAGCCAAGGTGGCGGCGGTGGCTACGGCGACGTGTTAGATCGCGATCCTGAGATGGTTATTAAGGATTTGGAAGAGGGGCTTATCCGCGCAGAGACGGCGAGCGATTTATACGGTGTTGTTTACGACACCGAAACCTACGCCATCGATGAGGCAGAGACCGCGAAGCGCCGCACAGAAATACTCAAGGGTCGACTTGCCCAAGGTATCAGCTGGGATGAATTTATGGCGACACGTGTCAATCCTGAGCCACCACCGGCGGTGCCGTTCTTTGGTCGTTGGAATAACTCCGAAGAGTTGTATTGCGGGCCATTCGGTAAGGCGCTGCCGTCCGAGTTGCCTCCTATCATCATGCCGGACCCAAAGGATGTAGAGATCCAGCAGCTAAAATCGCAGCTTGCGGCGTTGCAAACGCTATCTTAAGGGCTTTCGAAATTGTTGATAGGTGAATAGAAAATGATGGTAGAAAAAAACAAGACAGGTCCGGCAATTTGGCTTAATGCCCATGCTTTCGCAGAGCATGTACTGTGCGGCGGTAGGGCGCTACCGTGGGCTAATAATACAGAGTTCGCCGAAGTATATAAAAAGCTTCAGGGTATCCTCGAAGCTGATCGAATCAGTGTGCCCTTGATGGGGTTTTTAGACAGCTGGATCGATAGGCATCCCCATGTTTTGCAAACAATGGCCGGCAAAAGTCGTGTTCGTTTTGCGATAAAACGATTTCTGACAAACCAGGATTTACGCGCAGATATGCTGGAGTGGATGACAGTGTGTTGCGCGATGGTGGACACGGAGGTGGTGCTAGAGATTCCGTCGAATGCGGCCCTTATTTCGTGGGCGCATGCTCGTGCCAACCCCGCCGCGAAAATTGAGCCCTTGTCTGACCTCGATATTGACTCGACCTCAGTGTATCTGGCGGACACCGTGAGACAGCTAAAGCCGTCGGGAATAGCGGGTATCGTTAGCACCTTGTCTGAGTCGGATTTAAATGCCGGTGCCAGCGTTGAGCTTTATAAACCCCTGGCGAATGTCGCTGAAAATTATCACTGGCAATTTGCCTTTCGCAAACCGTTGGTCGGCACACAATTTGATAGCCAGCAATATTATTGCCTGGGTGATGATGCCGGTAGTGACAATACAGATTTGGTATCGCTCTCAGCCGAATTTTGGCAGGAGAGTGAAAGTAAGACGGCAGCGCTAGATAGCAAATGGGCTTACGCAGAGCTACCAGGTTTTGTAGAGCCCGAAGTTGTTCGAACAAAGATCGCCGCACTGCGTCAGCAATAAGAAGGAGAGTCTGATGTCTGTAAAGGAAGGTCAGTGCTTGTGGTCACCCACAGAGGAATTTGTTGCTAGCAGCAATATGACGAGCTTGATGTCCTGGTTGAAACAACAAGGAATTGCGAGCTGTGATGACTATAGCGCGCTTTGGCAGTGGTCGGTGGCGGAGCCAGAAGACTTTTGGGCTGCGCTGTGGCGATATTTTGAGGTGATATCGGATACCCCTTATCAGCAGGTTATGAGCAGCCGTGAAATGCGGCCTGGGGTGACATGGTTTACTGGGAGTAAGGTTAATTTCGCGGAACATATTCTCCGGCATAAAGGGGATCATCCCGCCATATCGGCGATGTCAGAAAGTGATTCGCTCAGCGTGCTTAGCTGGAATGAGTTACATGAGCAGGTCAGGCGGGTCGCTACTGCGCTGCGCTCATTGGGAATTGAACCAGGCGATAAAGTCAGCGCGGTACTACCGAATCGCACAGAAACAGTTGTCGCGATGCTTGCAACGATAAGCGTTGGCGCGGTATGGAGCAATGCGGCGCCTGAGTTCGGAACTCAGGCGATTCTTGACCGGCTTGGGCAAGTTAGCCCAAAGCTGGTCCTTTTTTGCGATGGTTACACCTTTAACGGCAGTCGGTTTGATCGCACACAGGTGCTGTCGGATTTGCTTGCTAAATTACCCTCAGTTGAACAGCTGGTGCGGTTAGATGTGCTCGGCGATTGCCCGGCCTTTAATACCAAACTTCCGGTTCAAACGTGGCCGACGCTGCTGAGTACAGAGGACCCTGGTGTTGAGGGATTTAAATTTGAACGGGTAGGTGCGCGGCATCCCCTTTGGTTTGTTTTTTCCTCAGGTACGACAGGCTTACCGAAAGCCATTGCACACTCCCATACTGGCGTCTTAATCGAAATGTTGAAGTTCATGAGTCTTCATATGAACTTGAAGCCGGGCGACAATAGTTTCTTTTACACAACGACGGGCTGGGTCATGTTTAATCTGCTAGTCGGCATGATGTTGTCGGGAGCAGGAATTATTTTATATGACGGTAGCCCAGTTTACCCCAGTACCGATACCTTGTGGCGTTTGGCCGAAGAAAGTGACGCTACGCACTTTGGGGCTAGTCCCACTTATGTTCAGCTAATGGAGGCCAACCATATTGTTCCCAAGGATCATTTTGCGCTGACAAGATTATCAACAGTATTGGTTGGTGGTTCGCCATCAATGCCATCCACTTTTGATTGGTTTTATCAGAATGTGAAGTCAGATATGTGGGTAACCTCCCAAAGTGGTGGCACTGAGATTGCAAGTGCATTTGTGGCAGCCACACCGACGCAGCCAGTTTATGCCGCAGAAATACAGGCTCGGGCTTTAGGTATGTCGGTAAAGTCTGTCGATGATCATCAGCGTGAATGTATCGATCAAGTGGGTGAGCTAATTTGCGATCTACCATTTCCATCGATGCCTTTATATTTTTTAAATGATGAAGATGGCGAGCGCTATCAAAAGTCCTATTTCGAAGATATAGCCGGTGTTTGGCGGCACGGCGATTTTATAAAAATCAATGGGCGGGGAGGTTGTTATATATATGGCCGTTCTGACGCTACTTTAAATCGCTTTGGCGTTCGTATTGGCACCGCAGAGATTTACCGCACTGTCGAAGCCGTAGCGGGTGTCGCTGACAGTCTTATCGTGTGCGTCGAGACTGAAAATGGTGGTTTTTATATGCCACTGTTTGTGGCTTTGGAACCCGGTGTTGAGCTAGATGATAGCTTGCGCAATACGATTAAGTCAGAGTTGAAAATGCAGTGTTCTCCGCGGCACGTACCCGACGAGATTGTCGTTGTTGCAGAAGTGCCTTACACCCTAACTGGCAAAAAATTAGAGGTGCCAGTCAGGAAGTTACTAAAGGGGGCGAAAGCGGCTGAGGTGGCTAGTGCGGGCTCTATGAAAAATCCAGATAGTTTGAATTTCTATATTGATTTTGCCATAGAAAGGCTAGCTAAGACTGTCTGACTTTGTATTCCGTAAATTTAGATTTCGATACGTAAATTCTAAAACTGCACAAATGGGTAGTGTGAGACATAGCCGCATTTTACATAAACTGAACTTGCTACTCAGAATGTTCAATGCAGGCTAGATTTATTTCATTGAGCGCATGAAAATATAAAAATAAGGATGAGATAAAATATGTCCCCAAAGTATAGAAGGAAATGTCCCCCTTTTGTTATTAGCCTCGTTTCTCTTTCCATTATGATGGCGGCAGCCACGTTTGCACAGGCACAGGACGGCATAGATAAAAAGAGCTCGCGAACCCGCAATGCCTTACTAGAAGAGGTGGTGGTTACGGCGCAGCGGCGAGAGGAGAACCTAAATGATGTCCCTATTGCGGTTACTGCGCTGAACGGTGAGCAGCTGGATATCCTAGGCGTAACTGACACCCGTGATCTCAATATCATTGTTCCAGGTTTTTCAGCGTCTGAAGGTGGGTACGGTGCGCCGGTCTATACATTGCGTGGTGTTGGCTTTCCAGATTCAACCTATTTTGCTAGCCCGACAACTGGGGTCTACATCGACGAAGTCAGTATGCCGTACTCCATTATGTCCAAAGGTCCTAATATTGATGTCGAGCGGGTCGAAATTCTGAAAGGCCCCCAGGGCACATTATTTGGCAGAAGCACAACGGGCGGGGCCATAAACTATATTGCTAAAAAGCCGACTGACAATTTAGAGGCGGGTGTGACTGCGTCCTACGGTCGATTTGATCGCAAAGATCTAGAAGCCTATGTAAGTGGCCCAGTGTCAGACAATTTGCGATATCGTTTTGCTGGGCGCTATATTTTGCAGGGCGATCCTTGGCAATACAGTAATACAGATCGCAGCCGCGAGCTGGGTGAGCAGGATAAGTTTTCTCTTCGATCCATCTTTGATTGGGATGCGAGCGACGATGTGAATGTGCGGTTGATGTTGGCTGGGTGGCGAGATCGCAGTGATAGCCGTGCCGGACAGCCGGTATATTTTAATGCGCAGAACCCCCAAAGTGATTTGCTGGCATCGGAAAATGTGAAGAATTATCCGTTTATTCCAGATTCTGATGACCCGCGTGCCGCCGAGTTTTGTAAGGGGCATTCCTCCTGTGTAGACGTAAATGGTAAACCCTACGATTTCACCCAGGATGAAACCTTCTATCAGGCGGCATTGCGTCTTTCCTGGATGTTTACGGAGACCGTCGAAGGTATTTTATTGGTTTCATATAATAATTTTGAAGCAGATGGCAGCGAAATTCCCGCTTCGTCTTATTCCGAACGAC
The DNA here is from genome assembly GCF_963975605.1 of uncultured Zhongshania sp. Lineage (NCBI taxonomy): Bacteria > Pseudomonadati > Pseudomonadota > Gammaproteobacteria > Cellvibrionales > Spongiibacteraceae > Zhongshania > uncultured Zhongshania sp. Next base: position 292,833 of record NZ_CAXBHN010000001.1, read on the forward strand.
ATATAGAAACTACGCTTTTCTCTGAAATTGAAAATGTCGACGTTGAGTTCCGATTAACGGGAAGCGCCGAGCTACTCAATGGGCCAGTTACGTGGACTGCCGGTCTGCATGCTACCCCACATGAAACCGGAACGGATTATCGTCTGTTTGGTGCTAGCGATAACAACAGCGTTTTTTATGTTGTTCCCCTTGTCGGCGCCTTACCGGGGCTTGACGATATAAGTCTATTGGGCAGCTATTACATTGGTGATGGGGAAATGGAATACCGTTCTCAATCTGCCTTCGGTAACGTCGAATGGCAATTCACCGACACATTAAAAGTGACCGCTGGAGCCCGTTACACTGATGAGGAACGGGATTTCAACGGCTGCCTAGCAGATGACGCCAAAGATAATAATACCAATGTAAACCTCGTGTTCACGGCATTGTCACTGCAGCGCGCGCTACTTGCATTAACCACTCCAGATGTCACCACACCCGGTGAATGTATTACCCTTACCGAAGATGGCCAGTTTGATCGCTACACAGATAATCTAGAGGAGCACAGCTTGTCTTGGCGTCTCGTTGGGGATTGGACGCCGAATGACAATGTACTGATGTATTTGTCTAGGTCGCGGGGCTTTAAATCAGGTTCATTCCCGGTCACAAACACCACCGATCAGGGGCAGTATGTACCCGCCCGCCAAGAGCAGGTTGACGCCTATGAAATTGGAGCTAAATTAAACTTCTTTGATCGTCGTTTGCAGCTCAATACTGCCGCTTTCTATTATGACTATGTCGACAAGCAGCTCTTTTCGCGTATTCAAGATCCGCTATTCGGCTCGCTACCACAGCTACAAAATGCGCCATCGTCCAAAGTTACCGGCTTTGAAATAGATATATCAGGATCACCGTTTGAAGGCCTATACCTTTCTGCCGCAGGTGCGTATATCGAGACCGAGGTTAAGGAGTTTCCGAATGCCTTTAATACCCGAGGCCAACCGGCAGATTTAACGGGCCGAGAATTTAACTATTCACCGAAGCTGAGTTATACGATTTTAGCGGATTACAGCTTACCAATTGGCAACGAATATGAGGCCGGTGTTGGGGTAGATTACAGCTTTAAAGATGAAACCAATTCTACCTTAGATGGTGACCCGTTCTTTGCACATGACGATTTCGCTATCACAAATGCGCGTTTGCGTTTTGGACGATCAGATGCGAAATGGATGGTGACGCTATACGGCCGAAACGTATTTAACGAGTACGCGACCACGGGGCATGTGCAGGTGGTAAGCGACATCGTAACGCGATACGTCAGCGATCCTCGCACCTACGGCATCACGTTTGATTATAAATACGACTAATTTTTTTTGCCGTGCGAAAAGCGCGGATTTTTTAATTTCTAGATCATAGTCGATACTTGCTAGCGCTTTATTAGGGGGTTTAATGAATCAGGTTCTTGTCGCTGGTGTAGGCATGGTGAAATTTGCCAAGCCTGGAAAGCAAGCTCCCTACAGAGAGATGGCTAGCGAGGCAGTGAGTGATGCATTAAAAGATGCGGGTCTAAATTACTCGGATGTTCAGCAGGCATTTGCCGGCTATATATACGGCGATAGCTGTAGTGGTCAGCGAGCGATCTATGATGTTGGCATGACCGGTATTCCGGTGGTTAATGTCAATAATAATTGCTCCTCGGGCTCTAGTGCGATTTATCTTGCTAGGCAAGCCATTCTAAGTGGTGAAGTGGATTGTGTTCTCGCCCTGGGATTTGAAGAAATGCCCAGCGGTGCAATTGCATCTCAGTGGGATGATAGAGAATCGCCATTTACTATTTTTGACGAAGCCTTAGACAGGCTAGATTACCCGGCCGCCCCGTTGGCGCTCCGTTGTTTTGGCGCTGCTGGCCATAGCTATATGGAACGCTATGGCGCAAAACCTGAGTTGTTCGCGCAGGTAGCGGTGAAAACCCGTAATCATGCGGTGAATAACCCCTATGCCTTATTCAATACGCCGCTTTCGCTTGCCGAGGTGATGAACTCACCGATGCTATATATGAACTATCTCACCCGACTAATGTGCTGTCCGCCAACCTGCGGCGCGGCGGCAGCGATTATATGTAGCGAAGACTTTGCAAAGCATCACGGTATTACCCGAGGTGTCGTCATTGCGGGACAAAGCATGGCTACGGATAAGCTCGACAGCTTTAGCGATCCGATGAACTTGGTGGGTTCGAGTATGACTAGACAGGCAGCAACTAACGCCTATTCCCAGGCGGGGATTGATGCGGCGGATGTGGATGTCGTTGAGCTTCATGATTGTTTCACCACAAACGAAGTGCTTAGTTACGAAGCTTTGGGGCTGTGTTCTGAGGGAGGAGCGAGTCGTTTCGTAGCCGATGGCGATAATACGTATGGCGGGAAAATTGTTGTAAATCCGTCTGGTGGATTGATGTCTAAGGGACACCCCATTGGAGCAACCGGTTTAGCCCAGTGTTTTGAATTAACAACCCAATTGCGCGGAGAGGCTGGGGCGAGACAAGTTACCGGGGCGAAGGTGGCTTTGCAGCATAATCTTGGTTTAGGTGGGGCCGCGGTGGTTACTGTTTACGCAAAAAGCGTTTGATAGCGTAACGGCATCGATTTGGGCTTCAATACAAGTCGATGCACGTTTTCTTGCTGTGTATTCAGTATTTCAAACTACATTGGCGCCGAATAACTAACCCACTAATGCCATAGGAACTTCATGACCCCACTCGGTATGCTCAATTCTGTGGTAGCTACTCGCTTCTAGCAGCGTTTCTTTTACCATGGCTAACATGCTGACCCAAGCGGCTTTACCGTCACCACTAAAATCGTCGCCAAGTGCCATCTCTAATGTTTCTAGCATAGCTTGTATAAAAAAATCGTAGTGACGTTCGTTGATGCCTTGTTCGCTATAGCGCTGTCCCATATTGTGGGCGACTACTTTGAGTCCATCCATATTTTCTAATGAGTGCACTGTGGTGCAAAGCATATTGATGAGCTTGCGGTCTTTGCCGTTATCCGCGCAGTTAAATAGGTTTCGTAAATCGGGTGCCAACTGAAACAGGCGTGCATAGAAGATCTTGGCAAAAGGCTTGCCGATGGACTTCACTGCCTGTAACTGCGATTGAACGATAGCTATTTGCTTGGGTGTCATGGTGCGCCTCATTTTGGTTGTCGGCGGCTGGCGATAGTGGATCGTCGCGTCGAGAAAAATTTAACTCCTTACTTGTTGGACAATGTACTCCGGTGGTGATGTCGTGATTATTCGAAATTACCGAGGTCTGCATACATAGATTGCGTAGTGAATTGCGGTAATTCACTACATCTTTAAGGGGGGATACCGCAATAAGGCTGAGACGCGCTATTTGTGAGGCAAATAGCGCTTAACGTCGAGCTTGATAGGGCGCTTATTCTGCGTTTGCGGCACCTAAAAATGCGGGGTTTTCGCCACCACCATGCACGGTTAGGGTTGATCCGCTGATGTATGAGGCAAGATTACTTGCTAGAAATAGGCAGGCGTCACCGATATCTTGGGGTACGGCCATCCTGCCCAGTGGAATCGTGTTACCTACCGCAGCGATCCCCGCCTCGTCGCCGTAATGCAGGTGAGCTTGCTCAGTGCGAATGAGTCCGGCGATGATGGTGTTGGTGCGCACCTTGGGTGCCCATTCAACGGCGAGAGAGGTAGATAAGCTGACTAAGCCCGCCTTTGCAGCACCGTAGGCCGCAGTACCTGGCGATGGTCGGACTGCGCTTACCGACGCAATATTGATAATAGCGCCACCGCTGTCTTGGGTTTGCATGACTTTGTTACAGGACTGTGCGAAGTTCAGCGGTGCCAGTAGGTTTAGTCGAATAATGGATTCTGAGAATCTTGGCGACACGGTGGCGGCGTCAGCAGCTGGCGCTCCGCCGGCATTGTTGACGAGCACGTCGATGCGACCGTAGTCGCGGACAATGGTATCGACGAAACTCTGTATAGCATCGGCGTCCCGCACATCCAGTGGCAGAAATACAGCGGTATTGCCATCTGCGGTGGGTAGCTCATCAGGTTCACTGCGGCCGCAGATAATGACGGTAGCACCGTTTTCGAGGAAGCGTTCGCTTATTCCACGGCCAACACCTTTGCCACCGCCAGTCACGATAGCAACCTGGCCCTTAAAGTTTAGTCTGTTCTGCATTCCCACTCCGTCGCACATGTGATTTGATAAGCTTTTTTATAGGCTGTGCCATTCCGCTGGTTGCTCCGGTATAAAACAATTCCAGCTGTTTAAGCTTAGCTAGGCCAATCTACGTTAAGTTTACCGTATTTTGATCGCACGGAAATGGAATATACAGGGACGTCAATTTTCTATGCCAATATGAAATTGCCGTAATACGTGGCCTGTAGCGTGGTTTTCGACAAGGGTAGTCTGAAGGGACTAATCTGTAATGCTTAATTGTTTGAGCGCTGGCAACTGATTAAATGCAGCTTGAGTGGGCACTCCTATTAAATGAGAACGATTTGGGCTGGAACACCCGCGTATTGTTATTTTGAATGCCTAAAACGATCGGATTTGTTTGATGATAGACCGTTTTTGACAGTATTCTCGCTGGGTCAACATGTATACACTAAACCTTATATACACGGTATTTTGCTTACTTCGGCGCTTAAATAATGAGCATTAGACGTCGCAGTCTGCATGACAAACTGAATAACAATGCGAGATTTCTACATGAGTGAAAGAAAAGCAGTAGTGGCAATTTTAGGTGGAACCGGCGGTTTAGGAACTGGTTTGGCGAGGCGTTGGGCCGAGGCCGGCTACCCAATCATCATCGGTTCACGCACCCAAGAAAAAGCCGAGACTGCGGCGCAGGAATTGCGTGAGTTAATGCAAGAGCGCGGAGTAGGGGACGTATCGGTTAGGGCAATGGATAATGTCGCTGCGGCCAATGCGGCAGATATTTCCGCATTAACTGTGCCCTTTGCTCACCATGCTGACACGCTGCTTAGTGTTAAGGCCGCTTTGCAGGGCAAAATCTTAATTGATGTGACCGTGCCCTTGGTACCGCCAAAGGTTGCCCGAGTGCAGCTGCCGGCTGAAGGCTCAGCGGGACAGATTGCCCAGAATATTTTGGGTGAGGACGTTAGTGTCGTATCGGCCTTTCAGAATGTGGCGGCAGTGCATTTGCAGGATGGCAAAGGGATGGACTGCGATGTCTTAGTGTGCGGCGACAATAAAGAAGCGCGTGCAAAAGTGATTGAGCTGGTCGAGGCGGCGGGGCTGCGTGGTTTTCACGCCGGTAGCATCGCCAATGCCGCTGCAGTTGAGGCAATGACCTCGCTACTGATCTTTATCAACAAGCAATATAAGTGTCACGCTGGGATCAAATTAACGGGCTTGGACCATTAATCCAACATGACGTCGTCATTGCTTATTCACGCGCTAGCTGGGATCCCAATGGTGGAGCCCGGCGATAATCTGGCGGATCTTATTCTCAAGGCCTTGGATGACTCCGAATGGGTGTTAGAGGATGGTGATGTTTTGGTGCTGGCGCAAAAAATTGTGTCTAAAGCGGAAGGCCGTTACGCCTATTTAAACGAAGTAGAGCCCGGGCCCGAGGCGATTGCCTTGGCGGCGCAGTGCGATAAAGATCCGCGTCATATGCAGGTCTTGTTAAATGAGTCCCGCGAGGTTATTCGTCGCCGACCGGGGGTGGTGATTGTTGAGCATGTACTCGGCTATGTGCACGCCAATGCGGGCATTGATCGCTCGAATATAAGCAGCGATGACGAGAATCCGCGTTTGTTACTGTTGCCCGAAAATCCCGATGGCAGCGCGGCTGCATTGCGTTCGTCGCTATCGGCGAGCACCGGCAAAAACGTCCATATTTTGATCAATGACAGCGCCGGCCGGGCCTGGCGCAATGGCACCATGGGCTTTGCGATTGGCACCGCCGGATTTGAGGCATTGGAAAACCGCGTTGGCGAGCAAGATTTATATGGCCGACCACTGGAAATTACCGAAGTTGCTGTGGCCGATGAGTTAGCCGCAGCGGCGTCTTTTATGATGGGGCAAGGTGACGAGGCGCTGCCGGTGGTATTGATTCGCGGTGCACAACTGCGCCCATCAGCGCTTGGCTCCGCGTCTTTAATCCGCGACCGAGAGAAGGATATGTTTCGCTAATGGCTGAGGTAAGTCTCCCCGCGGAAACAGCATTTAGCGGCGGCGTATTGGCCTTAAGTGGTGGTGTTGGTGGTGCAAAGTTATGCCGAGGTTTAGCGGCAGTGTTAGCCGCTGAGCAACTGACAATCGTGGCAAATACCGGCGATGATTTTGATTATTGGGATTTGCGCATCTGCCCTGATCTTGACTCGGTGATGTATGCCCTTGCGGATTTAAACGACGAGGAGCGCGGCTGGGGCTTGCGGGACGAGACCTGGCGAACGCTCATTGCCATGCGCAGATTGGGTGGTGATGAATGGTTTCAAATTGGTGACCAAGATTTGGCAACCCATATGCTCAGAACGCAGCTTATGGCTGCCGGCGAAACCTTGTCTACCGCAACGCAGCGCATAGCGACGGGCTTGGGTATTTGTCACACGCTGTTGCCGATGACTGAGCAGCCGGTAGCGACCAAGGTGAACACCGCTCAAGGTTGGCTAGATTTTCAGCATTATTTTGTGCGCGATAAATGTGAACCTGAAGTGCTCGATCTGCGCTTTGAGGGTGTGGATTCAGCTAAATTAAATCCACTGGTAAGCGAGATGTTGACGGATGCGAGCTTGGCGGCCATTGTAGTTTGCCCGTCGAATCCCTTTGTCAGTATTGATCCGATATTGAGTTTGCCCGATTGCCGGCGTTTGCTAAAGGCGTCGTCGGCGCCCGTTATTGCAGTGTCACCGATTATTGCAGGCCGTGCAGTAAAGGGGCCTGCGGCGAAGATGATGCGGGAATTAGATATGCCAGCCACGGCGCTGGCGGTGGCGGAGTATTACGGTGATTTGCTGGATGGCTTTGTATTGGATGAGGCCGATGCGGAGTACATGGATGACATTGCGGCCATGGGCTTAGCAGTTAGCGTGGCACCGAGTTTAATGACGGATATTGAGAGCAAGATTTCCTTAGCGAAAGACGTGTTGGCATTTGCGGCAAGCTTGCGGGCTTGAGGGTTTTCGCATAACAGGTTGGCAAAACACATTCATAGAGATCTTTGCAGGAAGCGGTGTTTTGTTCTCTGGCAGAGGATGAAATAGCAATCGTGCAAAGCTCTTTCATAATAAAAGTGAACGGACAGAAGCGTATAACAATATGTGGGCACTATTGCCGTTAAAAGATTTTGTGCAGGCCAAGCAGCGTCTTGCGGGATGTTTGACCGTGTCGGAACGCCGAGGTTTATTTCATGCGATGGTGGAAGACGTTCTGACGGTCTTAGCTGCGCACCCGGGATTTGAGCGTATTGTAGTGGTGTCGGATGATCCCGCTGCGCAATTATTGGCAGAACATTTTGGAATAGATTGCTGGTCTGAGCGGGGTCTTGGTCGCAGTGGCTTAAATGGCGTCGTCGCGGCGGCGCTGCAGGAAATGGCGACACTCACACAGAGCGAATCTAAGGTGAGTGTGGCAATGGTTATACACGGCGATTTACCGCTGCTGGGTGAGAAAGAGTTGGATTTACTTATTTCTCAGCACGCTGCCCTAACACTGGCTCATCCTTCCGCAGTGAGTATCGCCACGGATAGACATGGTCGCGGCAGTAATATTTTGATGTGCGACCCTGCGCGGGTTCCGGCCCTGTCTTATGGCCGCGACAGCTGCGCAGCGCATCAAGCGTCAGCCATGGCAATGGCGTTGCCCGCACAAGTTATTTCCCTGCCGGGGATTGCCCAGGACATTGACACCCAAGAAGATCTGCAGCGCTTGCTGGCGATGATTGCCTTGCCCGCCGCAGAGCGAACCTTGGCCTATTTACATCAAAATGGCATCGCGCAGAGATTAAAACAATTGGCTAATGGCGCAGCAAATACACCTGTACCCACGTGGAGTGTCGTATGAGCAAAGGGCTAGCCGTGGAACACGCACTTGCGGCAATACTGTCTCACGTAGGCGATGATGGCCTGAGCACCGAACAGGCATTAGCGCTTGCCGACATGACCGAAACTCAGGCGCTGATGACGGCGGCGGCAGGCTTGCGTGATCGTGGTTTTTACAATGGCATTAGCTATTCCCGCAAGGTTTTTATTCCGCTCACCTATCTGTGCCGCGATGTTTGTCATTACTGTACCTTTGCGAAAACCCCTAAAAAAATAGAGCAGGCCTATTTGCCCGTCGATGACGTCTTGGCTCAGGTAAAAGTGGCGGAGAGCATGGGCTGCAAGGAAGCGTTATTTACCTTGGGTGAAAAGCCTGAACTTCGCTATAAGGCGGCGCGGGATGCCTTGGCGGCGATGGGCTTTGCCAGCACACTGGAGTATCTCGCTCATGTTGCTGCTCGAGTGTTGGCAGAAACCAATGTGCTACCTCACATAAATGCGGGTTGCATGGACGATGCGGAAATCGCGATGCTCCGGCCGGTCTCGGCCTCAATGGGCATCATGCTTGAATCTGCCTCAAGCCGGCTTTGCGAAAAGGGCATGCCGCATTACGGCTCTCCAGATAAAGACCCCGCACTGCGGTTAGAAACGATTGCGCGAGCGGGCAGAGCATCGGTGCCATTTACCTCTGGTATATTGATCGGTATTGGTGAAACCCGTCGCGAGAGGGTGGAATCTCTCTTGGCACTGCGCGATCTGCATCAGCGCTACGGCCATATTCAAGAAATTATCGTTCAGAATTTTCGCGCTAAACCCAATACCAAAATGGCGACGGCCCCTGAACCAGATTTAAATGAGTTGCTGTGGACTATCGCGGTAGCGCGTTTGATTTTTGGCGCAGACATGAGCATTCAAGCGCCGCCGAACTTGAGCCCAGGTGTATTGCCGCAATTGGTTGCTGCGGGCTTAAATGACTGGGGTGGCGTGTCGCCGCTTACGCCCGATTTTGTCAATCCCGAAGCGCCGTGGCCGCACTTAGAGAACTTGGCGCAAGAAACCGCCAGCGCAGGGAAGTTTTTGCACGAGCGTTTGACCATTTACCCTCCATATGTGCGGCAATATACGCGCTGGCTAGACGCTGCGCTGCATACCAAGGTTTTACAATTAAGCGATGGCCAAGGTCTTCCCAAGGAAGATGATTGGGTTGCGGGGCAGGATGTGGCTGCACCAACTGCCGACTTGGCACTGTTGCGATCAGAGTCCGCTTCATTAAAGAACTACGGGCCGGTATCTGCTGATATTGGCCACTTAATTGATCGGGCACTACAGGCAGAAGCATTAAGCGAAGCTGATATTGTGCGCCTGTTTAGCGCCCGTGGCAGTGATTTTGCTGCGGTGTGTCGCGCGGCGGATCAGCTGCGGCAGCAGCGCTGCGGCGAACGAGTGAGTTATGTTGTTACCCGCAATATTAATTACACCAATGTGTGTTATTTCAAATGTCAGTTCTGTGCGTTTTCCAAGGGTAAGCTAAGTGAGAATTTGCGCGGTCGGCCCTATGATTTGTCAGGCGAAGAAATATCGCGACGCGCAATTGAGGCATGGCAGCGCGGTGCCAGTGAAGTGTGTATGCAGGGCGGAATTCATCCCGAGTACACAGGCCAAACCTATCTCGATATTGTGGCCACGCTGCGCTCGGCTACACCCGATATGCACATTCATGCTTTCTCGCCATTAGAAGTGTGGCAGGGAGCTGAAACCTTGGGCCTGGATCTGGAAAGTTATTTGCAGAAATTAAAAACAGCTGGCCTACACACTCTGCCGGGAACTGCAGCAGAAGTGTTAGATGACGAAGTGCGAGCCGTATTATGTCCAGACAAAATAAACTCTGAGCAATGGCTGACGGTGATGCGGACAGCTCACAAAGTGGGTCTGCGCTCAACGGCAACCATCATGTATGGCCATGTTGATAGTTATCAATCGTGGGCACGGCATTTATTGCGGGTTCGACAAGTGCAGGTGGAAACCGGCGGTTTTACCGAGTTTGTACCGCTGCCCTTTGTGGCGTCAGAAGCACCGATTTACCTAAAAGGAAAGTCACGGCGCGGGCCTAGTTTCCGTGAGGCGGTGCTGATGCACGCCGTCGCGCGACTGGTGTTCAATGGCTTGATCGACAATATTCAAGCCTCGTGGGTGAAGATGGGCGAACAAGGTGTAGAGGCGTTGCTAAATGCCGGGGTCAACGATCTTGGTGGCACCTTGATGAATGAGACTATCACTCGCGCTGCAGGCGCTGTGCACGGCCAAGAAACGGCGCCAGAGCAGATGGAGGCGCGTATTCGTCGCGCTAATCGTCAACCGTTTCAGCGCAATACCCTTTACGGGCCCGCAGATGAGCAGCAGAGTCAGCGCTCTCGCGTTGCCGCTCCGCTCGATGAGATCGTCAATACACCCGCACATAAATATGAGCGCAGTAAGTTGGCCGCTGACGAGGCTTTGATTGCGGTCGGATAAGTCTTGTTGCCAAACATAAAGGAATAAGGAATGGGCATTTATGCATTAACAGGCGGCGCGACTGGCATTGGCGCGGCGATTAAATCGCAACTTCGCGACGCGGGTCACAAGGTGATCGTGGTTGACCTCGTTGAGGGTGATGTTTGTGCAGACTTGTCGGAGTTGGCGGGTCGACAAAAGGCCATAGATGGCATTCGGGCGCTGGCACCAAACGGCCTCGACGGTTTTATTCCCTGTGCCGGTTTGGGGCCATCAGTACGACCTTTTTCACTAATCACAAAAGTAAATTACTTTGCCGCCGTAGCCGTCACTGAAGGACTTCTCGATTTACTCGTGAAGCGCAAAGGCAGTGTAGTGATGATTTCCTCTAATTCCGCGGCCATGGTTGGGCACGATGATTACGTCGAATTATTGTTAGCTGATAAAGAAGCGCAGGCCTGCGAATTCGTCGACGGCAAAGATGGCCACACTGCTTACGCGGGTTCAAAGCATGCGCTAAGTTGTTGGCTGCGTCGCAATGCCCCTGACTATGCGCGGCAAGGTGTGCGTATAAACGCTGTGGCGCCGGGCATTATCAATACGCCGCTGAGTGATAAAGTTCTCGCCGATAAAGATCTTGGCCAAGTGATGAAAGATTTTGGTGACAGTGTACCGATCGGTTCAATTGGTAAGCCTGAACAAATCGCCGATGTGGTGTGCTTTATCTTGAGCAGCAAAGCCAGCTTTATGGCGGGATCGATTGTATTTGTCGACGGCGGCCACGACGCCATGTTGCGTCCAGATCAGTTCTAGTTAATGTGTTAGCACCAGCCCGCTTGCCAGCGGGCGGTGTTTTTTAAATCCCGCCAGTCAATTTCAAATTCTCGCTTGGTCATGATGGCTTCCACGAGGCAGTGAATCACCTGGCCATCCTCATCAAACTCGACTTCTCGAATCAAAAAGTGCTTTTCTTTGCGCTCGGGCTTAAGCGCAGTCCATTTACTGTTGAGGAGCTTTTTGGGATTTAAAGGAGTCATGAGTAGTCGTTGTGTGTAGCTTGTTATATAGATTTGCGATTGCTCAGTGTACGTTGAGCTCAGCGTTCTAGATGAACGTAGACATAGCTGCGTAATTTTCCGTGCAATAAATGCTTCACTTGGAAATGCCTTGGGATACGCTGATAATACTGCCTCGCGAGCTGTGTTGGTAATCGCGATGTCGGAGTTGTCATGTCGCTAGTTTATCCACTTATACCCATTATTTTGCCGATTATATTGTGCGCCGCCATCGGCGTATTTTGGGTGCGTTTACGCCAGCCTTTTGATCATGACTTTGTGCGGGTACTGGTACTGAGTGTGGGTACGCCTGCGCTGATCGTGGGTACGCTGGGAAAAACAGAGATTGGCGCTGCGCAACTCCAGCACGTCTTGTATGCCAGTATGTGCATGCTAGGTTTTAGCGCTTTGTTTGCTGTGCTGTCCTGCTTGATCTTGCGCGTTGATTTGCGCAGTTTTCTGGTGCCCTTGGTGTTTGGCAATTTTGGCAACATGGGCTTGCCGCTGTGTCTTTTTGCCTTTGGCGAAGAGGGACTTGCAATTGGTTTGGGGATATTTCTGATCTCCACCATCGTCCACTTCTCATTGGGGGCCGCGATATTAAGTGGCAAGGCGATGGTCAAAGGCGTACTTAGCTCGCCGATCATATATGCGGGTGCGATTGCCTGCGTGCTAATTTTAAATCACTGGAGCTTGCCGCTCGCGCTGCAAAATACCTTGAGTCTCTTGGGTGGGCTTGCCATTCCGCTGATGCTAATTACCTTGGGTGTATCCCTGGGTTCGCTGAAATTGCACGCGGCCGGAAAGTCGATTGGTCTGGGTGTGCTCCGCTTAGTTGTTGGGCTCGCCGGCGGGTTCGCTGCCGTGTATTTTTTGAATCTCGAAGGTATGGAGCGCAAGGTACTGTTACTGCAGTCCGCTACGCCGGTTGCGGTGTTCAATTATTTGCTGGCAATGCAGTATAAGCGTGAAGCTGATGTGGTGGCGGGAATGGTGGTGAGCTCAACCCTGATCAGCTTTGTTAGTATTCCGGTGTTGCTGTATTTTCTGGGTGTTTAGGTGAGCTAGCAAGGCAGCGATGGACTTCGCTGCCTGTGGGTTCTCGCATTAGCGCACAATGATTTTCTTTTTAGCTCGGGCAATTTCAGATTCTAGTCTTTGGTATATCGCCTTGACGTCTATGTCGCCGCCAACCGCTGCGCGACTTGATATTTGGGTGACAGGGAATATCGCCTCGTCTTTAAAGGGCACCTCTAGGGCGCGACTGCGACCTAATCTGTCGATATAAATGACCCATTTGAGACTGTGTTCCTTGCGCAGATAGTCGCCCATGACAATACCCATTGCCTGCAGCAGGCGGGTTTGATCGCCGGTGACGATTTTGCGGTCCAGCAGGGTTTGTATCAGGCGAAGGTCATTGTCGCGGCTTTCGCCGAAACTGCGCCCGAGTTCAATGCGGCTGAGGTCATTTAGCTGCGTGCGGCTATCCTCCATATACTTTTCATCTAAGGGAGTCATGGGGTCAGTGCGCCAAGGATCGGCTATACTCAGCGGCGCCAAAATAAGCAGAAGCACTAGGGCTGGGAAACGCATTGGGTTTTCTCCTGTCTCAAGTCGGCAAAACGTTGGTTTTCTAAGGCGTTTGATTGCAATTAACGCAATTTGTTTCGCAAAAGTGGCTAAGCCTAACCGGTTTACAGTGATTTGTCCCTTGAGCTGTGTGGCACTGGCCAGTACCATTAGCGGCTTGCACCAAATTTGGAGATAGCGGCATGATTTCGGGTAGTGTAGTTGCCCTGGTAACCCCGATGCACAGCGATGGCAGTATTGACTGGCAAGCGTTGTCGCGTCTTATCGAATGGCATATAGAGCAGGGTACAGACGGTATTGTTGCAGTGGGTACCACTGGTGAGTCTGCGACCCTTGCAATGGATGAGCATAAAATGGTCATCAAGGCCTGTGTTGATCAAGTTGCTGGCCGCATTAAGGTTGTGGCGGGTACCGGTGCCAATTCGACAGCCGAAGCGATAGAGCTGACTAAAGTCGCCCGTGAAGTAGGCGCAGACGCGTGCCTACTGGTGACGCCATACTATAACAAGCCTACCCAAGAGGGTTTGTATCGCCACTATATGGCGATTGCCGATGCGGTGGATATTCCCCAAATTTTATACAATGTGCCGGGTCGTACAGCCTGTGACATGTTGAATTCAACGACGATTCGCTTGTCAGAGCACCGCAATATTATCGCGATCAAAGACGCCACCGGTGACGTGGCGCGCGGTAAAGAATTGATTGATGCGGTCGGCGATAAGCTGGACGTGCTGTCTGGCGATGACGCCACAGCCGCAGAACTGATGTTGTTAGGCGGCAAAGGTAATATTTCGGTGACCGCCAATATTGCCCCTGCAGCGGTAAAAGCGGTATGTGTGGCGGCGATGTCTGGTGATAAGGCAGCGACTATTGAGGCGGATGCACCATTGAGAATATTGCACGAGCGTCTTTTTGTTGAAGCTAACCCCATCCCTGTGAAATGGGCTTTGTTAGCCATGGGGATGATGGAAGATGGCATTCGTTTGCCCTTGACGGTATTAAGTGAAGCGGCACAACCACGCGTTAGTGAAGCGCTAACGCAAGCGGGATTATTAGACTAGATGAGCACTTTTATGCGCAGCACCAGTTTTCGATTAACGGTAGTGGGTCTGGGGCTGGCAATGTTGTCGGGCTGCTTTGGCGGCGATGGGATGTTTCGTGATCGCGGACATGATTATCGTCGTGCAAAATTAAGCGCGCCAATTGAGTTGCCGCCGGGAGTGCGTTCCGACACCCTTGATGACCAATATGTGGTGCCGGGAATACAAAACCACAAGCCCCTCGAAGGCGAGTTTGAGGTTTTGCGGCCGGAGCCACTCGCAAAGAATGTAGGGACTGCCGAGGTTAAAATTCAGACCTTGGAGGACCGCAGCTGGATATTGCTAGATGGCGACCCGAACCAAGTATGGCCGCGTATGCGGGTTTTCCTTGGCCGTGCAGGTTTAGAAATTGCAAAAGCGGACGGTGAGGCTGCCATTATTGAAACCCAGTGGCGCGATCCCAATGGTGATGGCGCCAGCCGCGAGCGTTTTCGCTTCCGCCTGGAAGAGGGTGTACAGCAGGGAACCAGCGAAATACACGTGTTGGTCCAAATAAACGGCAATGAGCAGTGGCCGGCAAAGTCGGATAGCTCTGAGCGTCAATCACAGATGGTACGAGTGGTAGCCCAGTACTTGGCTGACCAGGAGACAGCTGGGTCGGTGTCAATTTTGGCGCAGCGCAAAGATGGTCAGGGTAAAATATTTATAGAAGGTGGCGAGGGTGGCCCGGATAGTCGCCACTTGCGCCTGGAGCTTCCTGTTGATCGTGCATGGGCTGCGCTGGGGCTTGCGCTGGTGAAAGCCGGATTTGAAATTGAAGACGAGCGCCGCGAAGTTAATAAGTATTGGCTTACTTACGTTGATCCAGAGGCTGAGCAGCCGAGTTGGTTTGCGCGTACTTTTGGTGCTCGCCGTAATGGTTTGAGCCGCTATGTGGTTGAAATGCAGGAAGTCGGCCCAGAAAAAGCCCGTATTTACTTAAATTACCAAAAGGGGCGTCGTCTCCGAGAAGCAGAGCGTGAAAGATTGCTTACTCGCATTATGGGGTATTTGTATTAGTGCGCTTTGCATCGCTGGGTAGCGGCAGTAAAGGTAACGCTACCCTGCTTGAAACCGATCAAAGCTGTGTGCTGATTGACTGCGGATTTACCATTAAGGAAACCGAACGGCGCATGGCGCGTTTGGGGCGGTCGCCGACGGACCTGGCCGCAATCTTGGTTACCCATGAACACAGCGATCACATCAAAGGTGTGCTGCCACTCGCTCGAAAGTATAAGTTGCCAGTATATTGTAGTCATGGCACCGGTGAATACGGCCAGCTTCGGCTTTCGCATCACTGGCAACATTTAGCGCTGGGAACTGAAGTGGATATTGGTGGTATTGCTGTGACGCCAGTCGCTGTTCCACATGATGCCCGTGAACCCTGTCAATTTGTGTTCAGATACCGAAAAAAAACATTTGGGCTGCTCACGGATTTAGGTAGTATTACGCCCTTCGTTCGAGAGCACTACCGGCGCTGCGATGCCCTGCTTTTAGAATGCAATCACGATGTCACCATGTTGGCCAATGGTCCTTATCCGTATTCACTAAAACAGCGGGTGGGCGGCGATTGGGGGCATTTGAATAATCAGCAGGCGGCTAGCTTGCTGGCTGAAGCAGAAGTGGAGCATCTCCAGCACGTGGTGATGGCCCATTTAAGTGAACAGAACAATACCCCCGCCTTGGCGAGGGCAGCGATAGAACCGATGTTGGCAAACAGTGACGCGCTGCTGTCTGCTGATCAAGAGGCTGGTTTTGACTGGCTTGAAATAGCGTGAATTTATTGTGCTAATGAGGCAAACCATGGAAAAACGCGAAGAGTTGTATTCCGGCAAGGCAAAATCAGTATACAAAACTGATGACCCTGACCGTTATATCCTCAATTTCAGAAACGATACCTCGGCCTTTGACGGTTTGCGGGTAGAGCAGCTGGATCGCAAAGGTATGGTGAACAACAAGTTCAATGCCTTCATTATGCAGGCATTACAAGCCGTGGGTATTCCCACCCATTTTGAAAAGCTGCTGTCAGACAACGATGCCTTAGTGAAAAAGCTCGATATGTTACCCATCGAGTGTGTTGTGCGTAATATTGCTGCCGGTTCGATCGTTAAGCGGTTGGGCGTGGAAGAGGGTAAGGAGTTAAATCCGCCTACCTTCGAAATGTTCCTTAAAAATGACGCCCTGCATGACCCGATGATCAACGAGTATCACATTCGGTCTTTCGGTTGGGCAAACGACGCGCAGCTAGACCGGATGAAGGAACTGACCTTTAAAGTGAACGACGTGCTGAAGAGCATGTTCGCTAATGCCGGAATGCTTCTGGTGGATTACAAGCTGGAGTTTGGCGTATTCAGCGACGGACAAATTCATCTCGGTGATGAGTTCTCACCAGATGGCTGCCGTTTGTGGGATGCCGATACCCGCGAGAAGCTGGATAAAGACCGCTTCCGTCAAGGCTTGGGCAACGTCGTTGAGTCATACGAAATTGTTGGGCGCCGTTTAGGAATTGATTTCGACGCCTAATTTAAACACAGCGAGTTGTAGGATGATTGTCATAAACGGGCTTTATCCTACTCTCCGCTAAACACCCTCTTCTCAAGATCTAAGTTTACATGACGAGATTAGTCCACAAACATCGCTTATCGCTGCTGGCAGTATTATTACTGTGCCTTAGCTGGTCGGTGTGGTTGCAGGGTAATCACGTCCATGTTGCGGAACACTCAGCGATTGATGCCTGTGTGGTCTGCCACTACAACGCGGCAAGTTTGCCGTCCACGACGAGCAGTCCCGATATTATCCGCACGGCAGCCGTGTTTTCGGATACGGTGTCGCTTGCCGTATTTGTACTCCTTGTCACATTGCGCCCACCTGCGCGCGCCCCACCTGCAAAACTCATCGTTTAAATCTCTGGAAGTGTCGAATTTATTGAATGCGTACAGCGAGGCTTAGCTCCTTGTTTACTGTGCGCGCGATTATTTTATGGGCGCGTGCTAGTTGCTAGCAGCGCGTGAGTTCGATGTTTCCTGAATAGCATGTTGATTCGGTAGTCGCGCGACTGCCGATTGCGATGACTTGATACGCAGGATGTTTTCTGATGAAAAAATATATTCTATCTTCGCTGGTAGCAGTAAGTGCTGCGCCGGTGATGGCCGCAAATGAAAATCGTATGGAGCATGTGTTGGTGACTATGCCAATACATAAAAAGGAAGCGCAAACCGCCTTACCGGTAACCGTTTTAGATGGCGCCGAGTTGCGACGCCGAGCAGCGGCAACGATTGGCGAAACCTTAAATAATTCGCCGGGCTTGAGTAGCGCAAGTTTTGGTCCTGCGGTAGGGCAACCGGTTATTCGCGGTCAGCAAGGGCCGCGAGTACAGGTTCTACAAAACGGCATGCAAGCCTTAGACGTTTCTACCAATAGTGCAGATCACGCTGTGTCAGTAGAGCCTATTTTGGCAGACAGTATTGAGATACTGCGCGGGCCGGCGACAATGCTTTACGGCGGCGGTGCAATTGGCGGCGTGATTAATGTGGTAGACGGGCGTATTCCTGCTAAGCCGGTAGACGGTGTTGAGGGAGTCGCAGAGCTGCGTAGTAGCAGTGTGAATGACGGCCGCAGTGGCGTTTTTAGAGTGGATGCGGGCGACGGTCAGTGGGTTGTGCACCTCGGCGCGTTGTACCGAGATTGGTCTGACCCAGACATTCCGGGCTTGGCGATAAATCCCCGTAATGTTGACGACGTCGACGAGAGCACTGACGGTAGTATAGGCAATGCCAGCGGGCGAACCCGCCGCCTAACCCTGGGTAGCAGCTATCACTTCGACAGTGGCTACTGGGGTTTAAGTTATTCCGAACTGAGTAATCAATACGGTATTCCCTCCGGCGTTCATAATCATGATGAGCACGAGGAAGATCATGATGACGAAGACCATGATCATGAAGAGCATGATGAAGAGCACGGCGAAGCGGGTGTTAGCCTCGTTATTGAGCAAACGCGCTGGGACATGGCGGGTGATTTCCATTTCGGCGGTCCCATAGACCTCATGCGTTGGCGTCTAAGCTACAGCGATTACCAGCATCAGGAGGTTGAACCCAGTGGTGAAGTGGGCACCACATTTAGCAAAGAGGCCTGGGCTGGTCGCGTCGAGGTGTCCCATGCGCCGTGGGGACAATGGCATGGAGTATGGGGCTTGCAGTGGCAAGATGCCGATTTTTCGGCCTTGGGCGAAGAGTCATTTGTGCCTGAAAACACCACGCGATCTGTCGGCCTTTTCTGGCTGGAGGATTACCACGCCAAGAATTGGTCGCTGGAAGCTGGACTGCGTGCAGATGTTGATCGTTTAGAGATATCGCAAGCGATTGCTGATGATCAGCAGGACACGAGTTTTAGTGCGTCACTAGCGGGTATATACGATATTAATGAAGTGTGGACGCTGTCGCTTTCGCTGTCAGAGTCGCAACGCGCGCCGAATGCGGAGGAACGCTTCTCTAATATCGGTAATACCGTTGAACAATATGTTGTTCACGGTGCAACGGGTGCTATTGAAGTTGGTGACGTAAACCTATCAACTGAAAAATCACGTAATGCCGATTTTAGTGTGCGAGCAGATATTGGTGGTTTAAGCGGGAAGTTGACTGCGTTTCACAATGAGTTTGCAGACTATATCTACCTTGATAATACCGGTACCGAGAGTGATGACGTGGAAATTCTGCAATATCGCCAGCAGGATGCAAGGTTTACGGGGCTCGAATATGAGTTTAGTTATACTCTGTCGGCAGCCAGCACAGCGCAGCAATATGTAGTGACATTATTTGGCGATCGCGTGAGCGCTGAACTAGATAGCGGCCAAAATGTGCCACGTTTGCCACCCGGGCACGATGGTTTGAGCCTAGCGTGGCTATGGCAGCAGTGGCGGGCTGATGTGAGCTATGTACACGCCCATGCGCAGAATAAAGCAGGTGTAAATGAGGCGGCCACCGCTGCTTATAATCGCTTGGACGCCAGTATCTCGAGGGAGTTTAACGTGGCGGGAAATGACTACACGATTATGCTTTCTGGGCACAATTTGGGCGATGAAGAAATTCGTAGCAGCGCTTCTTTTATTCGTGATTATGCGCCTGAGGCGGGAAGAAATATCGAACTTGCGCTGCGAGTTAAATTTTAGTTTTTTAAAAAGTACGTTAATTTCAAGTAAAAAAAGCCGCAAAGATAGAACTCTTGGCGGCTTTTTTTGTTTGGGTTCGGTAATAATTTCAAATTTTCATATAAGTTCACTAATTGTAATTAAGTCGTAATTCTTCCCTGCCGGGGAACAATCAGTAGACAGCTCGTGTCAGATCACCTGAATACGCAAGTAAGCGGTATGGATTAACGTTTGTTACTGTTCTAATGGGTTTAACGGAGTAAAGCACTATGAATAGAGATCAGGCTGAAGGCCGGTGGCGTGAATTTACCGCGAAAGTGAAGCAGGAATGGGGCGATCTGACGGATGATGAAGTATTGCAAGCCGAAGGCAATATTGACGCGATCGCAGCTAAAATTCAGCAGAAATACGGTGACTCAAAACAATCCGTAGCAAAAAAGCTGAATCAATTAATGGAGAATTTTGAAAAATGAAAAAATTATTGGAAAACTTAAAATCTACCCAAACCAGCAAATTGTTAGTCGCATTTTTCTTGCTGTCGACTACCGTTTTTGCCATGAGTGCATGCGAACAAAAAGGTCCTGCTGAGAAGGCCGGTGAGCAGATTGACCAAAGTATGGATAGCGCTAAAGATTCATACAACGAGGGTGTTGAAGAAGTGAAGGACGAAATAGACGATCATAGCTAACCCTGGCATGATGCAAATAGATCCGTATTTGGGTCGTATCTTTAAGTACCTAGAAAGCCAGTTGGAATGACACTAGTCTTAGTGGATTATTTCAGCTGGCTTTTTTTATGGGTTAATTTATTGCTAGGCAATACAATGTCGCCAGTGTCATTAATTCCTTGAGGCAAGGTGTGCTATCTAATTCCGCCCGTTTAGATCGATTTCTCAGTGTCCGTTTAGGGATTAAGCGAGGGGATGTTCGTCTACTTCTCGCGCAAAAGAGAATAGAAGTGGACGGTGTTTTTGCCACTGATATCAGTCAGCTTGTTGGAAAATTTTCTCGTATTTGTTTGGACGGCGAAGTGCTGACTAGCAGACAAGCGCGCTATTTGATGATGAACAAGCCGGCAGGTGTGGTGAGTGCGACCAAAGACGATAAGCATAAAACAGTTGTCGATTTGCTTTCGTCAGGTGAGGGCGCGGGCTTACATATTCCAGGTCGTTTAGATTTTAATACCACTGGTTTATTGCTATTAACTGATGATGGGCGGTGGTCGCGGCAATTGAGTTTGCCCGAACGTAATATCGCCAAAGTATATACGGCGCTATTGGCGCAGCCATTAGACGATTCCTATATAGCAGCATTTGCCGCAGGTATGTACTTCTCTTATGAAGATGTAACTACTCGACCGGTGATTTTAGAAATAATATCGGATTATGTAGCAAGACTTCGGCTCGTCGAAGGGCGTTACCATCAAATAAAGCGAATGTTTGGGCGCTTCCAGAATGAGGTCTTAGCATTGCATCGCGACGCGATTGGGTCTGTCGTTTTAGATCCCGGTTTAGCGCCTGGCCAGTATCGCAATTTGACGCAGGACGAGATCTTAGCCTTGGCGTGTTAGTGGAATGTTTAATTGCGATAGCCGCAAGGCGCTATTGTTGCGCTTCTTATTTTATACTTCGCCGCTGAAACAATGATAACTCGCCAATTTGGAGCGATAGCCGTATATGGCTGATTTACCCATTCAATCTGTGATTGCCGATATTCGCTCAGTATTGGCGACCGGCAATGAACTCGTTTTAGAGGCGCCACCCGGCGCGGGTAAAACAACCTGCGTACCATTGGCCTTGCTGGCGGAAGCGTGGCTTGAAGGGCAGCGTATTGTGATGTTGGAGCCCCGCCGGATAGCGGCGAAATCCGCTGCGGAGCGTATGGCTGAGCTGTTGGGTGAGCGCACCGGGCAGACCGTAGGCTACCGAATGCGAATGGAAACGGTAGTCGGTCCGACGACTCGCATCGAAATCGTGACCGAGGGCGTTCTCACTCGTATGTTGCAGGACGACCCCTCGCTAGACGGTATTGGCTTATTAATTTTTGATGAGTTTCACGAGCGAAGTTTAGATGCCGACCTCGGCTTGGCACTTACATTGGAAAGCCGAAAATTATTTGCTGATCTCCGCGCAACACCGTTAAAGCTATTGATCATGTCGGCGACCTTGGACGGCGATCGAGTATCTGAATTATTGAACGGCGCGGCAATCGTACGCAGCCTCGGTCGTCAGTTCCCCGTCGCATTGCGTTATGGTGACGCTTATAGCCCGCAACAAGATCTAATAAGCCGTGTTTGCTCTACCGTTCGCCAAGCGCTGGACGAAAATACGGGGAGTATTTTAGTATTTTTGCCAGGGCAAGCAGAGATCCGTCGCTGTCTTAGCCGTCTTTCTGAGGATCACTTTGGGGTGTCTGTGGTGTTAGCTCCGCTGTACGGAGATTTAAGTCTTGCGGATCAGCGTCGCGCAATCGCGCCGGCAGAAGAGGGTTGTCGCAAAGTCGTGCTGGCGACGAGTATTGCTGAAAGCAGTTTAACAATCGAAGGTACTACGGTTGTGATTGATTGTGGTTTGTCGCGGGTGCCGGCGTTTGATCCTCGCACGGGAATGAATCGCTTGGATACTCGCCGTGTTTCGCGTGCCTCGGCTGAGCAACGCGCTGGTCGTGCGGGGCGTTTAAGCGAAGGGGTGTGTTATCGACTGTGGAGCGAATCGCAAAATAATGATTTATTGTCTTATAGCGAACCAGAGATCGCACAAGCGGACTTGGCCAGTTTGTGTTTGCAATTGCATCGCTGGGGAATGAGTGATCCAAGCGAATTGCAATGGATGGACACGCCGCCGAGCGCGGCATTTCAGCAGGCGACAGATTTACTGCAAAAACTAGGTGCTTTGACGACAGACTCCGGGGCGCGCTCAATTAGTTCGCATGGCGAGTTAATGGCCGGTTTACCGCTTCATCCGCGCTTAGCACATATGCTTTTAAAAGGACGGGAGCTCGGTCACACCGTGCTCGCGTGTCAACTGTCAGCCTTGCTGAGTGATCGCGATTTTGGCCCCAGAGGCGCTGCCGATATTCAACTGCGACTGGATATATTGAACGGTGATATGGCGATTGATCGGCAATCTAAATCGCTAGTTAGTCGGTTGCAAAGACAGCAGCAACAGTATTTAAAAATATTGTCGCGTGTTCAGACGAGGCTCAGCCCTGTTCCGGAGATTGCGGTAGACGCCGGTTTGTTATTAGCCTTCGCGTATCCAGATCGTATCGCTAAGCAGCGGCGTGAGCGGGGCTGTGATTATGTATTAAGTAACGGTCGAGCGGCGGTGTTGCAGGAGTCTGACGGTTTGCGCGCTGCCCCTTATATTGTTGTCGCGTCTCTGGGTGGGAAAGCCGGACGTCGCGACGATACCATTTACCTGGCGGCGTCTCTGCCGGTATCTCATTTTGATGGAGCGCTAGCGGAATTGGTCGACGTCAATTGCACCGCCGAGTGGAGTGAGGCTAAAGCGCGATTTGTCGCCGAGCGTCGGCGCTCAGTGGGAGCAATTGTTCTACATACCGAAACACTTGCGAAGGTACCTGGGGACGAAAAGCGTAGAGCCTTACTGGCCTTTGTGCGCAGGCGTGGTCTGGCGGTATTTGAATGGCCGGAGCCAGTATTGCAGTGGCGTGCACGGCTTAGCTTGCTAAGACAGTTAGCGTGCCAGCCGGGCAAGTGGCCAGATGTGAGTGATGAGGGTTTGCTTGAAAGTTTAGAAGACTGGCTGTCGCCCTATTTGATTAGTGTGAATACACTGCAAGATTTTAAGCGTTTAGATCTGGCGAAAATAATGACGGGCTTGATAGATTGGCCACAGCAGCAGGCCCTAAAAACATTAGCACCTGAATCTTTCACGGTACCATCCGGTTCCGTAAAGAAAATTGATTACTGCCAGTCGCCGCCAGTATTGGCAGTGAAATTACAGGAAATGTTTGGTTGCCAAGACACGCCGCGTGTTGCCGAGGGGCGGCAGGCTCTGGTAGTTCATTTACTCTCTCCCGCGCGTCGACCTCTACAGGTCACCCAGGATCTTGCCGGATTTTGGCGGGGTAGCTATCACGATGTAAAAAAGGAAATGAAGGGGCGTTACCCTAAGCACCCCTGGCCGGATGATCCAACGACCGCCGTCGCCACGGCGCGCTTAAAACCCAAGCCTTCGTCTAAATAGCAAATTTACGACATAAAAAAGGCCCCATATGGGGCCTTTCGTTTGCATAGTGATTAAGGCTTAGAAGCGCACTGCCCCGCCGATGATGATGCCATCGGAGTCTGCATCACCGCCAACATCAAATATTCGGGCAAATAGCTCAACTTGCTCATTCGGGAAGAAGCTAGCTTCAATGCCAATCTCATCTGAACTGAAGTTGCCCACGTCTATCAGTTCTGCGTCTACGCCCAAGCCAAACATATTGCTGAAGTAATATGTGCCGCCAACACCAATACGGTAGCCATCGTCACTATCAGCATCGATATAGCCAACGCTAACATCATAGGCGACGGAGGCACCTTGATTCAGTGAATTTACGCCATGGAAATCGACATTCAGATAATCAACGTCGTTATTGTTGTCATCGTCCTGGCTTGTGTAGCTGACAACAACGTCGCTAGTTTCGCTAAGATAAGTACCCACGCCGATTCGAACTGCGTCGGTGTCGTTGTTGCCATCATCTTGTGTAGTCCAGTCGGCCTCGATGATAAGGTTTGTAGCTGTGACGAAGCGACCGCCAATATTGGTGGTGTCTTCGTCATCGGCATTTGGGAAATCTGGCTCGACAGTTAGGAAAGCAAAGTTAACAAAAGAGGATTTGTCGAGAAAGGCGGCCTCTGCGAGAGGTCCTTTACTGGTGTCGACTTTATCGAAATGGAATTCGCCACCAACACCGAAGCCATCAAAATCAACCGTATTGCGCTCAAAATCAGTGTAAACTGCGCCCACTTCAAATTGGTAGTCTGCATAGGCTTGACCAGTCGCTGCTATGGCGATGGCGCTTGCTAATAGTAGTTTTTTCATTTTGTTCACTCCCCGTAAGAACTGAGCACCACGATAAAGATCGTCTGTGACACAGCTGTTTCCATTGTGTGATATTTTTATATTTCCATAGTGATGCACCGAGATAATGCGATTGCTTTATTTTGGTGCGATCGCGACTGAGATTAACACAGTATTTTCAGCGGAGGGAGTAGCGGGGGGCTGGTATTATTGCCACAAAGTGGTGCCGAAACGTGGCTTATCGCTGTTGTCCGTAGTCTGCGTATTGTGCCAATACCTCAGCCATTTCCTGTTCGCTTAACAAGGTGGGGCCGCCGTGTTGTAGGCTGAAATAGTAGTTTGCTGCTAACTCTTCAACTTCTTTTGCTAAGGCTAGGGCTTTGATCGGATCGCTGCCAAAGGCAATTTGACCGTGGTTTGCTAATAGGCAGGCTTTGCGCTGTTGAAGGGCATGACTCACCCGTTCCGATAGCTCCTTACTGCCGTATAGCGCGTAAGGCGCACACGGTATGGATGACCCTCCCGCGACCGCAATCATGTAGTGGAAGGCCGGTATCTCTTTGCGTTGGCAGGCTAATACTGTGGCGTAGCGAGAGTGGCAGTGAACAATGCCACCTGCCTCGGGGTGATCTTGGTATACTTGCCAGTGCATCCGCCATTCGCTGGAAGGTTTTAATTGGCCGCCAGTGATTTGCCCGTCCGGTTTGATATAAACCAGATCGCTTGGCCTCGTATTCGCGGCGATTTGGCCAGTGGCGGATATCAGCATGCCGTCATCAGGAGTCTTTACAGACGCATTACCACTGGCGCCGGGACTGAGCTGGGCTCTACTTAGCCCGTGAAGCGCGCTAACAAGCAGCGCGCGCTGTTGCTCCCATTCCACTATGCCGCATCTCTCAGTGCCTGAATCCGCTTTTCTAGCGGCGGGTGAGAGCTAAACAGGGCAGCTAGATCGGTTTTCTTTTGGCTGCTAATGGCGAGGGCGGTCATTTCACCGGGCATGTCGTTGGGCAGCCCCTGTTGCGCTTGTAAACTTTGCAGAGCCGCAATCATATCATTGCGACTGGCTAGACTGGCGCCTGCGGCATCCGCACGAAATTCTCGCCAGCGCGAAAACCACATTACGATGGTCGAGGCGAGAATCCCTAAGACCATTTCGGCAAAAAACGTCGTGACATAATACCCAATGCCGTAGCCGCGCTCAGTTTTAAATACCGCGCGGTCAACCGTGTGCCCGATAATGCGTGCGAAAAACATTACAAAAGTGTTTACCACGCCTTGTATTAAAGTGAGGGTAATCATATCGCCATTGGCAACGTGACCAATTTCGTGCGCGAGTACGGCGCGTACTTCGTTGGGCTTCATTTGTCGTAGTAAGCCTTCCGACACCGCGACCAAGGCCGAATTTTTGTTCCATCCCGTAGCGAATGCGTTGGCTTGGGGAGACGGAAATATACCGACCTCTGGCATACCGATTCCTGCTTTTTGGGCGAGCTCCGCAACAGTCTCGAGCAGCCAGCGCTCGTTGCTGTTTGCTGGTTGGGTAATAATCTGAGTGCGGGTCGAGCGTTTCGCGATCCATTTGGAGATCAGCAAAGATATCAGCGAGCCGGCCATACCGAAAACGGCGCAAAAGATCAGGAGAGAGCCCAAATTCAGGTCGACACCGTTTTGCGCCAAGAGACTTTCAACCCCGAGTAAACTCAGGGTAATACTGGCAACCAGCACAACGGCCAAGTTTGTGGCCAAAAACAGAAAAATACGCATCATGGGAAATAATTCCGGTAAGTGGATACTGCCTATTAGATGGAGGTTCGTGCGGCTAGTTTCAAGTTACTGACGACGATTTTCGTCGCTATCCTCAGCCAATATAATGTCGTCAGCTGCTTCCCCTATATGGTCTGGAGTGCTTTCGTCAATTTGCTCATCGTCGGCCAGTAAATCGTCGACTTGGCTCATGATAGCCGGCCCGGCTTCCACTTTAGGATTTGCAGTTTCATCCGTTTCACATTCGAGGGGGTGGGCGCGCAGTTCAATATTTTTGCTGCTTTGTTCAAATACCACGTTGATGGCCTCATCGCGGTGAACCGTTCTGTACAGTACGCGTTTGTCGCGGCCATCAACCCATTCCAATTGTTTGTTTAGGTAGTGTCCGTGCTGATTCTGAATAACAAATACAGTAGCCATTATTGCCTTACATCATGTTGAAATTGTGAAACAAGTGGGTAATTTTAAACTGTTTGACGCGGGGCTTGAATACGTCCCTCGTCTTCAAACTTTAGGGTCATCGAGTAGTATATCTTTGGCGTCATTGATCTGGCTGGCTAGGAAGTCGTTGCCTCCGCGGTCAGGATGAATTTTTTGCATAAGCTTGCGATGCGCAGCAATGATATCGTCTTTGCTGGCGCCAGCTTGCAGGCCAAGTACTGATAAGGCTTGAGCTCGGTTCATTGCACTGTTTGATTTTGGCTTTGATTGTCCCTGACTATTTTCACCTTGCTGCTTGCTAGCCCCAATTTTGTTGTAGGCGTATTTCAATGCCAGCTGCCGTATAAATGGCAGCGCGCCGCCGATAAGACCGGCAATCCAAGGCACTCGACCGGTTAGTGATAATAGAACTAATGCTGCTGCGCTGAGGCCAATGAGCAATGTGACGTAATAGCCACGCCGCTCCTTGGCAGGCTTGCTTTGCACTAGTTTTACAAAACGATATAGGCCGTACAAAACCACGGCGGCAAAGAGCAGACGAATTATCATGTTTATCCTTAAGTCGACGCGGCACGTTATTTTGCATGCCATCGCAATTTTTAGCTGTGCTAAAGTATAAGGCCTCGAGCGTCATATACCCACAGTTGTGACGACGGTGTTTACCTTCTAATAACGGATTTGTAGATGGCTTCTGGTTTTTCACCCGCGCAGCGCTTTGTATTATTTCAATCTTTATATCAGGCCAGTCAGTCCGGCGATAATAACTGGGATCAGGTCGTTGCTTTGTTGAGCAAGGGGCAGCAAGCGGCCCAGCGCGCAAAGCTCGACAGCGTGGCGGCGCAGTTTGCCGACGGTCAGCGGGTGATGCTGGAGGAGTTGCGGGAAGGCGGTGTTTTTTTAGAGTGGGAACTGCAATTTTTGCAACTGGGTTTGGCCGTGGGGAATCTCGCCAAAATGTATTTGCGCCTTGCTGAGCACTACCGCTTAATGGCCGAATTTCAGCAGAGTGTAAAGCGTCACACGCGCTGGCCTTTAGTCTTAGTGATTGCGTTTGCGGTGATATTGCCGGCTTTGGCTGTGAGTGCAGGAGTCACTGCCGGACCATATGCGGGGATCGCTATGGTTGCTGGTGTATTGCCACTGGTATTGGGTTTTGTGTTTTTAAAGATAGCGGCTGGTGTGCCGTTTTTGGCGCGCGGTATGACGTCACTTTGCTATCGTTTGCCGGGCTTGGGAAGGGCCTTGGCACAATACCAGAGTTACCACTATATGAATCACCTTGCCGATTGTATTGCTGCCGGTTTCAGCTTGCCACAGTCTTTGAAGCAGTCAGCGCGGCGCTTACCCGAGTCGCCGATCAATAGACGATTTCATAAATTAGCAGCAGAAGTGGAAGCCGGTGAACAGTTTTCTGCCGCGTTGTTACGAAGTGGTATTTTGAACGGGGTGGAGTTGCCGTCGGTATCTAAGCTGGGGGAGGCTAAACAAGTGCCAGCCCAATTAGGGCTGGCGATACATCGGGTTTGCGAGGAACAACTGACTTTCTGGTCGGGCTATTTGCCCTGGTTACTACTGGGTTTACTGCCGTATATTGTCTTGCTTAATGCATTGTTTCTCGGCCGCTGAGCTGTTCCAATTCTTTCACATAGTGGCGGCGATCTGACAATTCGCTTTCAATGGCGAAACGTTCAGTGTTGCTTTGCCATTCGGCGTTCTTCAATAATTCCCACAATTTGCGGCTACATAGGTTTTTAACATTCATATCATTACTTTGCTTGTTCATCTTCTTCTCCTTACTTTGCGCTCTCTGCGCCTTCTTCCATCATCACTTTAGTTTTGCATCGGTTTGCTTACCGTTCACTACTATCTATGCTGTCCGTGACAGCCTTATGACAACGCCATTTTTTTGCCTGTTTAGTCGAAATTTATTGACCCATATTGGTGCGATGTCAAAAACATGGTCACTGTGGGTCATCAAAACAGCGCTTTTCCAGACCTAAGACTTAGGTGTGCTGGATGAAAGCGTCCTATTTTGAGCAACTGATCTAGATAATGGGTGCTAGTACTGTATGTACTACCAACCGTGCTACGCGGGGTTTTGCGGGTAAAGCTGGCCCAAATGCGGATACTATCAATTGCTTAAATCGACTGTTTATTTACCTTGAATAATTTTTGTGTTTCGTCAAGGTTAATGCTCAGACACCTTTAAGCTAGCAAAGTTCGGGCCAGTGTGTAAATAGGTTTTTGCGCGGTTTTGAAAAAATAGTTTGGCTGAGTATGCTCGGCAGTGTGCCCGAGCATACTCAAGCTAGCTAGAAAGTCAGGTGAACCCGCCAGAAAAAGTCGGCTTCTAGAGAGTCTAGCTCACTGCTGTTAACTACGTCATCGTGGACGGGCAGTGCGGCGACAAGCTCGGTGAAGAGATACTCACTGAATTCGATTCTTAATTTTACCCCCGCGTCGGCAATACTTTGGGTGTCGCCGAGCTCACTATTGGTATTGTTAAACCAGCTTGCGCCGTATTCCGCGAACACAGATGGCGAGATTTTGTACTCGTTCCATGTAAACGTTTTTTCCAGGCTGGCGTTGATGTAGTAACCCTCATCACCGATTAATACACCTGGCAGGTAGGCGCTTAAGGTATTCATACCGCCTAAAACAAATTGCTGTTGTTGCGGCACTTGTTCGTCGGTAAATTGACCATTTGCAGAGAAGGAGAGCAAGGTGTCTTCCGCTACGCGCACCAAGTAGCGAGCACTTGGCTGCAGTGCAATGAATTCAGCGGTTCTGGCTGATGGAACAACATCTGGAGCGGCAACGCCAGGGTTTTGCGCCATAAAGGCAGCTTGATATTCGGCGTAGTTGTCTAGTGTGCCGCCATCGCCATAACCCGCTAAGAAGTTGAGGCCTACATTGAGTTGCGCCGCTGCTATTTCTTCAGTCTGGTAGCGTACTTTTTGGTATTTAAGTCCGATATCGACAACTTGATAGGTTTCTTCCAGTAGCTTGCCATTGGCTCCCGCCTGCTGAATGGTGGAGTCGGTATGTGACAGCCTTTCGGTGAGGGAGATACGTGATTCAAGGTCGCTGAATAGTATTTGTTCGCCGTGGAAGGCAGCTTGTAAAATCTCGGCATCTAGGCTCACTGTCGTCATCACCGTTGTGGTGCTGCAGCCGAGCAAGCCAAGGAGACACAAGCCTTGTTGTTGAACTTGCGCGAATTTAGGGTCGCGGCTGTATTCAACGTAGGATAAATCAACGCCGTAAAGTCCGCTGGTAAAGGGGCGGTCGATACTAAGGCTAAATTGATCTAAGTTTTCACCGTCGCGGGATTCGCCCAAATCGGTAAATGCGGTCTGGTAGGCAACTGATAGTTCAGTACCACCTTCAAAGCGGTGTTTTATACCTGCTAAGCCAAAGTAGCGTCCTAAGAAGCGACTACCTTTGTTGTTGGCCTCAAGAATGTAGTCAGTGCTGTCGTAGTTTTCGACGGCAGTTTTGGTCATTACCAAGGCGACAGCGTCGTTGCCAGCTTCTTGGTAACTCATGCTGTATTGGTAGCCGCCGCGTTCCGCTTTAAGATTAGCCAGAATGCGCGCGCGATCAAACTCGGAGATACTCAGGTCTGTATCGCCGACCAGTTCTTCGAAAAACGGTTTGATATCAGCGTCGACAAGAATATCGGCAAGCGTCAGTTGCTCTACAAATACGACAACGCCGTCGCCTTCCCGAGCATAGCGAATTCTGACAAGCAAATGACCGCTTTGGTAATAGCGTTTGGTGAGGTTGATAATTCCTTCGGCAGGTGTTTTTGCGCTGCCTAAAACATCTTGTACATCAGCGTCGGCAAGGTAGCTATTACCTAAAACCCGAACATTGGTGCCGTTGATGACGCTAGAAATGGCGGTGTTTGATACTGCGCTGTAGGCACTGACTTGTGCTGGTGTCGCAAGTTGTGGCGGTATTACTGGGGGCAAATCGATTGCCATGTGAAGCTCTCCCTATATAGTAAGTTTCCATAGGCCCGCCACTAGGCGGGCCATTGAAGTTGTTATTGCTCTGTTTCGATAATTGACAATTCGACGCGGCGATTCTCTGCGCGCCCTGCATCACTAGCATTGTCTGCGATTGGTTTACTTTCGCCGTAACCTTTAGCGCTTAAGCGACTGCTGGCAACGCCGTGCTCGCTCAGGTATTGCTTAACTGACTGAGCGCGGTTTTGAGATAGGTTTTGGTTGTAGCTGTCGCTACCCTTGCCATCGGTGTGACCTGCGATTTCTATTTTCTCAGCCTTTGACTGCTGAATAACGACTGCGGCTTCATCTAAAATTGTAGTTGCGTTAGCGGTCAGTACGGCGCTGTTAAACTCAAAGAATACGCCGTCTAATCGCAGTGGGGCAGCCTCGCTGAGGTGGCAACCGTTGGCGAGAACCGCGTTACCTAAGGGTGTGTCTTGGCACTCGTCTTTGTCATCACAAACACCATCGGCATCTTGGTCTGCGCAGCTAGAGGCGGCACTCGCACGATTGGCCATGAGGTCGCGATCTAGCAGTGCAACGAGCGCCGGCTGATCGAATGGACCATTGTTCGGGCCACCGGTGAGACCGCCATTATTACTGCCGCCACCGCCAAGCGTATCGTTTACAATGCCATTGCCGTCGCTGGTATTGGTGTCGTTGTTGGTTAGGGCATCCTCTAGGCTGCCGCCGGTAAGATCGGCCAGCGCACCGTCAAGGGGATCGGTGATTGGGGCAGCCATCTCTAGAACTGGCTCAGTTACCGGCGCAAGCGCGTCAAGCAAGGTGTCGCCAATTTCATTGTCGACAACTTCTGTAAGAGGGTCTAAGCCACTATCAAGGCTATCGATAACGGGTTCTATAGCGTCGCCAACTAGCTCAGTAATAGGTTGTAGCGGCGATATTTCATCACCGTTGCCGTCACTGCCACCGAGTAGGTCATTTACAATGCCGTCGCCATCGGACGTGTTGTCATCATTATTTGTTAGTGCGTCTTCAATGCTACCGCCGGTGACGTCGGCAAGAATCCCATCAACTGGATCGGTAATCGGTTCTGCGGCATCAAGCAAAGGATCGACAGCTGGGCTCAGTGCATCTAACAAGGCCTCGCCAACTTGATCGTCAATAGCGTCGGTGACTGGGTCAAGTGCAGTATCTACTGCGGAAACTAAGCTATCAATGGAGTCGCCAAGCGGGCCAGTAATGGGCTCAAGGGCCGAGCTTTCTCCTGCTTCGGTGCCGCTGTCAGTGTTAACATCGCCGCCGCCGAGCAAGTCGTTTACCAAGCCATTACCGTCTGCGGTATTTTCGTCATCGTTAGTAAGTGCGTCTTCAATGCTACCGCCGGTCAAGTCTTCGATAATGCCGTCTACCGGATTAGTAACAGGCTCTAGTCCAGCAAGTACGGGTTCTGTTACGGGGCTTAGTTGTTCTAGCACGGGCTCTAGAACTTGATCGTCAATAACATCGGTAAGAGGGTCTAAGCCGGTATCAATTGCGTCAATCAAGTCTGAAAGACCGTCGCCTAGCGATGCAGTGATTGGTCCTAAAGGAGATATTTCATTGCCATTGCCATCGCCGGTGCTTGATTCATTTGAGCCGCCGAGTAAATCGTTGACAATGCCGTCGCCGTCAGCGGTGTTGTCATCAGAATTTGTTAGGGCATCTTCGATACTGCCGCCGGTGACGTCCGCTAAGAGTCCGTCTACTGGGTCAGTAACGGGTTCTAGGGTGTCTAGCAGGGGTTCCGTGGCCGGTGCTAGCGCGTCTAATAGAGCTTCACCGACTTGGTCATCGACGGCGTCTGTGATGGGGTCCAGGCCCGAGTCTATTGTGCTAACTAAACCGTCTAATGATTCACCTAGCGGCCCGGTAATAGGGGCCAGAATTGAAGCTTCGCCCGCTTCGGTGCCACTTGCGGTATTAGCCGATCCGCCGCCGAGTAGGTCATTGACGGCACCTTCGCCGTCGGCGGTATTGTCATCGGTATTGCTAAGTGCGTCTTCAATACTACCGCCAGTGAGGTCGGCAAGTAGACCATCTACCGGGTCTGTGACAGGCTCAACGGCCGCCAGCAGTGGATCTGTCGCGGGTGTTAAAGCGTCTAGGAGAGGTTCTACTAGTTGGTCGTCAACGACGTCTGTGAGTGGATCCAGGCCCAGATCTATCGAATCGATAAGCGGGTCTAGCGTGGCACCTAAGCTCGCACTGATTGAGCCTAAGGGCGATAATTCCCCCGCTTCGGTGCCGCTGCCAGATACCTGGTCGCCGCCGAGTAAGTCATTGACAATACCGTCGCCGTCGGTGGAGTTTTCGTCGAGATTACTTAGTGCGTCACTTACGCTGCCGCCGGTTAGATCGGCAACGATACCGTCAATAGGGTCAGTAATTGGTTGCAGCGCGCCCAGCAGTGGGTCGGTTAATGGCGAGAGTGCGTCGAGTACCGGTAGGCCCAGTTGATCGTCGATGGGATCTGTTAACGGGTCAAGCGCCATATCGACAGTATCGATTAAAGGTGCCAATGAGTCGCCGAGAGGTTTGGTGATCGGTGCGAGAATTGATTCGCTACTGGTAATGCTCTGTTGGTTTTGCGGCGCTAGTAATGCACCTAAGTCTAAAATTCTCGTGAGATCTTGTGCATTGGCAGAGGGGCTAAGTGTTAAGCCGGTGCTACTTGCTGCGGTTAATATGATTACAGACGCTAAAGTTGATGGCGATCGTAAATTCATCATATTTTTCATCCTGAATAGTTAAAAATTGCAATTGCTAAGTTGCAAGGCGCGATTATTCGCCAAGTCCTTGACGCTAAATGTTTTGAGGCTGCGATTATAGGTATGCTCAAGGCCCAATATAAGCACATATTGTGTTAATAATGTGCTGTTACGGCTAGCTGCTTTTGTGACTGGAGTCACAGCTTCATTTGAAAGACGGGTTTTTGGCTGCTGCGCGTGAAAATCTAACGCCAGGTTTTAGCGTTAAGATGTTTAGTGCAGAGGATGAGGCCGGAGTCGTCGTCTCTCCTCCAGCCTAGGGTATTGCAAATTCCCCACTATTTTTAGTGGGGTTTATTTCATTCTAGTTGTCGATAACCGCATCGACAAAGTAGTGATCCACGCCATTAACACGCTCTTTAACCAGTCCGTGGCAGTCAGTTTCAAAGCCGGGAAAACGCGAATTGAAGTCGCGCACAAACTGTAAATACCGAACGATGGTTTTGTTAAAGCGCTCGCCCGGAATCAATAGTGGAATACCTGGCGGGTAGGGTGTTACCAACATTGCAGTAATGCGGCCTTCTAGCTCATCGATGGCAACACGTTCCACTTTTCGGTGAGACATTTTTGCCCAGGCATCGGCGGGAATCATCGCCGCTTCCATTTCCGATAAATACATTTCGGTGGTAATACGCGCTAGGTCGTACTCTTTGTAGACATTGTGAATATTGTTGCATAAGTCACGCAGACCCACTTTGTCATATTGGGGGAATTTCGCGGCGAATTGCGGCATGACGCGCCAAAGCGGTAAGTTTTGATCGTAGTCATCTTTGAATTGCTGTAGCTCGGTTACCATCGAGTTCCAGCGGCCCTTGGTAATGCCGATGGTGAACATGATGAAGAAGGAGTACATGCCGGTTTTTTCAATAATGATACCGTGCTCAGCGAGGTATTTGCTGACAATAGATGCCGGAATACCGATGTCATCAAAGTTGCCGTCGACATCGAGGCCGGGAGTGATGATGGTCGCTTTAATGGGGTCGAGCATGTTGAAGCCCGACTCGATTTCGCCAAAGCCATGCCAGCTGTCGTCAGAGTGAATAACCCAGTCGTCGCGGTCGCCAATGCCTTCTTCAGCAAGGGTCTTTGGCCCCCACACACGGAACCACCAGTCGTCGCCATAATCGGCATCGACTTTGCGCATGGCGCGACGGAAATCCAGTGCCTCAAGAATAGATTCTTCTACCAGCGCTGTGCCGCCGGGCGGTTCCATCATGGCAGCCGCTACGTCGCACGACGCGATAATCGCGTACTGCGGGCTGGTAGACGAGTGCATTAAATAGGATTCATTGAAGCGGTGGGTATCCAGCTTACGCTGGGTGCCATCTTGCACCAAAATTTGCGAGGCTTGGGACAGGCCGGCCAGCAATTTGTGGGTGGATTGGGTGGCGAATACCAGCGTGTCGTCCGAGCGTGGGCGACCGGAGCCGATGGCGTGCATATTGTGATAGAACTCATGGAAGGCCGCGTGGGGCAGCCATGCTTCGTCAAAGTGCAGGGTGTCGATGGTCGAGTCGAGAATATCTTTAATTTCTTCGACGTTGTACACAATGCCGTCGTAGGTACTTTGGGTAATCGTCAATATGCGCGGTTTTTTATCTTCGGCGTGACGTGCAAAGGGGTGGTCTTCGATTTTTTTGCGAATTGCCGCGGGGTCAAATTCGCTTTTCGGTATTGGGCCGATAATGCCGTAATGATTGCGCGTGGGCATTAAGAATACCGGAATAGCGCCGGTCATAATAATACTGTGCAGAATGGATTTATGGCAGTTGCGGTCAACCACCACGATGTCGCCGGGGGCTACGGTAGAGTGCCAGACCACTTTATTTGATGTGGAGGTACCGTTGGTGACGAAGAATAAATGATCGCAGCCAAAGATCCGCGCCGCGTTGTTTTCACTGGCGCTAACTGGGCCGGTGTGGTCGAGTAATTGGCCGAGTTCTTCCACCGCATTACAGACGTCGGCGCGGAGTAGATTTTCGCCAAAAAACTGATGGAACATTTGTCCAACAGGGCTTTTTAGAAATGCCACGCCACCGGAGTGCCCTGGGCAGTGCCAAGAGTAGGAGCTGTCGCTGGCGTAATTCATAAGCGCTTTGAAAAACGGTGGCGCCAAGGACGAGAGGTATTTATTGGCCTCGCGAATAATGTGTCGTGCAACGAACTCCGGGGTGTCTTCAAACATATGAATGAAACCGTGCAGCTCGCGCAAAATTTCATTGGGAATATGGCGTGAGGTGCGAGTTTCACCGTAGAGGAAAACCGGAATATCGGTGTTGCGCTGGCGCACCGCTGTCATGAATTCTGCAATCGATTCTAAGGCTTGGCTCACCGTTTCATCGCTGCCGTCGCCAAACTCTTCGTCGTCGATCGACAGGATAAAGCAGGATGCACGGCTGGCTTGCTGGGCAAAGGCAGTGAGGTCACCGTAGCTCGTTAGTCCGACTATCTCCATGCCTTCTTTACTGATGGCATCGGCAAGGTCGCGAATGCCTGAGCCTGAGATATTTTCGGAGCGAAAGTCTTCGTCAATAATGACAACGGGAAAACGAAATTTCATTTATATGGCCATTGTTGGGTTAAGGCTATTCCCAGTTTCTAGCTGGGCTCGTTTGCGCATTTAGTTGGTCAGATCGAGGGAATTATTTAGCCCAGATTCTGAGGGTGCTCGCGCGCTGATTTTGAAACTTTTTTACGGTTTAGTCCCGCAATATTTCTACCCTATCAATAATCCATGACAACTGTCAGCTATATAGGTGCAATTTGGCTGTCGATTGGCATGGAATTGAGGGGGTTACTGCTGTGTTGCGTGTTTTGGTGGCCTGCTGCGAACAGGCCGCCACGCTTAGCCCAAACTATCCACAAGATATTGTGGTAGTGCAAAAGCACCCATGTGGAGGGCGGGATTATAATAGCGAGTTTGAATGCCACTGC
Source organism: uncultured Zhongshania sp. (assembly GCF_963975605.1). NCBI lineage: Bacteria > Pseudomonadati > Pseudomonadota > Gammaproteobacteria > Cellvibrionales > Spongiibacteraceae > Zhongshania > uncultured Zhongshania sp. Next base: position 329,170 of record NZ_CAXBHN010000001.1, read on the forward strand.
TGATAAAACGACTTGTTAAGGTCGCCAGATCGAGCTCGCGCGCAGTGCTGCTGTCACTAGCCCAGGCGAATGTCATTATGCCACCTACATAGCTCGGAACGGCTGCGGTATAAAAGGCGGTATCTGCAAATAACGGCGATAGACGTTTGTGGGTGGTGCTCACTTCGTCTGGCTGCATAAAGGCAACGCCGTTTTGTGCGGCAAAGATACCTCCAGGCTTTAAGCAGCGTTGAATACCCTGATAAAACGGAGAGGTAAACAATACTTCGCCAGGCCCGATTGGGTCTGTGCTATCAGACAGAATAACGTCGAATTGGCGCGAGCACTGTTTGACGAAATCAATTCCGTCACCAATCACAATTTCTGCTCTGGGATTATCGTAGGCACCGGCAGAATGATTGGGTAGGTACTCTACACACATGTCGATAACCGCTTGGTCGATTTCGACTTGCACGACACTTTCTACTTCCGGGTGTTTGAGTACTTCGCGCAATAGACCGCCGTCTCCGCCGCCAATAATCAACACATTTTTAGCATTGCCATGTGCGAATAAAGGCGTGTGGGCCAGCATCTCATGGTAAATAAACTCATCGCGCTCGGTGGTTTGAATAATACCGTCGAGCGCCATTACCCGGCCGAAACTGCCGGATTCAAAAATAATAAGGTGCTGGTGTTCGGTCTTGCTTTCGAACAAGACCTTGCGAATTTTAAAGCCCTGGTGGTACGCGTCGTGGAGTGTTTCGTCAAACCACTCAGACATCGTCCATTCTCCCGCGCAGGTTCTCGCCAACTTCTATACGTGAAGGAGAGAAGGCCTTTTGCAGGATTTCCACGGCCAATTCGGGCTTAGCGTCACCGCACATAAAGACGTCGAACGCGGCGTAATCTCGCTCCGGCCATGTGTGCACGCTAATATGTGATTCAGCTAGTACCGCCACACCAGAAATACCGCCATTGGGGGTAAAGTGGTGCATATGGATGTGCAGCAGTGTTGCACCGCATTCTTTGACGCAGTCAATAAATGCTTTTTCCATGCGGGGGAGTTCGTCGAGGTGCGAAGCGCCCCAAAGATCGATAATTAAGTGCGTACCAGCGTAAGCAACGCCGTCGCGGATGATGAAGTGGTCGAGATTTTCGTCCGACTGTGTAATCGGATTACACGTGGCTGCGCCGGCCTCCAGAGAAGGCATATGATCTAAGCTTTTCATTTAGCATAAATCCTCCGCGTTGGTTAAAGAGCGGGCGATTTAAACGTGTTTTACCCCAAATAGCAATAAAAAATCCCGTAAAATTCCCCCCGTTTGCCGATAGCAAAGTCCTTGAGCCGCCAGTGTTTTTCCGCAGCTGCTGGGGGTGGCGGAATGTGGGCGAATCAAGGCATAGTAGTACTATTCCGCGAGGCTATTATGAGGAGCATGACAAATGAGTATGTTTGACCGTTACCGCAAGCCGGCAGTGCTTCCAAGTGCTGAGCAAGCCCTTCCTGGTCGCGAAGAAAAAATGCAAGTGCCAGCGGAGCACACCGTGCTCAAAACGCCGTTGCAGGGCCCGTTTCCGGAGGGCATGGCACAGGTTGTGTTTGGTTTGGGGTGCTTTTGGGGCGCGGAGCGCAAATTTTGGCAGCAAGCCGGCGTGTATTCTACTGCCGTGGGGTACTGTGGTGGCCACACCCCCAACCCCACGTATGAAGAAGTTTGCTCAGGTATGACGGGCCACAACGAAGTGGTGCTGGTGGTATTTGACCCCGGCCAAGTCAGTTTTCAAACTCTGCTTAAACTATTTTGGGAAAGCCACAACCCCACCCAGGGAATGCGGCAGGGCAACGATGTTGGCACCCAGTATCGCTCTGGCATTTACTGTTCTACGGCTGAGCAGCAAGAAGTGGCCAAAGCGTCTTTAGAGTTGTATCAGGAAGCTCTAGCTAAAGCGGGATTGCCCGAAGTGACAACCGAGATTGTGACGGCGGGTGAGTTCTACTATGCGGAGCCTTACCACCAGCAATATCTCGATAAAAATCCCGGTGGCTACTGCGGTTTGGGCGGCACAGGTGTGAGCTGCGTTTTGTAGTGAGGTGCGTCCGACGTCAGACGTCGGACGTCAGGCGATTAATTCCCTCTCCATTTCATTTGATACAAATCGTGGCGACGGTCGCGTAGATTCTGCACAGTGCCGCTATTGCGGGCTACCCGCAGTGATTCTGGGCGCAGATCGGCAATAGCGACGGTTTCCACATTGGGAGTTGTGTCGGCGGCGATACCGTCCCGCGCGAAGTGGAAATCGCAGGGCGTTAAAATACAGCTCTGGGCGTATTGAATATCCATATTTGCCACATTCGGCAGGTTGCCCACATTGCCAGACATAACGACATAAACCTGATTTTCAACCGCCCGTGCTTGGCAGCTGTAACGCACCCGCATATAACTTTGGCGTTCGTCGGTACAGAAGGGCACGAAAAGTATTTCCGCGCCTTGGTCTACTAAGTGACGGCCTAGTTCTGGGAACTCAGAGTCATAGCAAATCAATACACCAATTGGGCCGCAGTCGGTGTCGATGACTTGTAGCTCGTTGCCGCCTTCAATATTCCACCAATACACCTCGTTCGGGGTGGGGTGGATTTTAGCTTGTTCGTCAACGCGGCCGTCGCGGTGGAATACATAGGAAATATTTTCTACTCGGCCATTGGGTACACGGGTTGGATGTGAGCCGCCAATAATGTTGATGTTGTAGCGAACCGCTAAATCTTGCATGGCTTCAACATAGCGCGGTGTGTATTTGGTGAGCGCTTCTATCGATTGAATCGGTGTCAGCTCTTGGTCTTCAATAGAGAGCAGTTGCAGCGTGATTAGCTCTGGAAACACCACGAAGTCGCCTTTGTAGTCAGCAACCACGTCAACAAAATATTCGATAAACGACATGAATTCGACAAACGAGGTGACGCGACGTTGCATATACTGCACGGTGCCGACGCGCACGGTGTCTGGCTGGCGGCCGCCGTGGCGTTTGGTGTGAGCGACGCTGGCAGCGGTCTCCACTTTGGGGTTGTGCCACACAAGGTGGACGCCATAGCCCATAGAGTCTTTGTCATCGGTTAAGTAGTTCGGCATTAAATCGATGACTTCGAAGTTGTTGCGAAGCTGAAACGATAATACCGGGTCGCGGGTTTTTTGGTTGACCACGGCGTCGAGATAATTTTCGGCTGTGCCGTATTTTTTAATGCGTCGCGACAAGCTTGGCAGCCGGCCGACAAAGACGATGCCCTTTAGGCCAAGTTCTTCGCAAAGTTTTTTTCTGGCGTTATACAGTCTTTGGCCAATGCGATAGCCTCGCACGCTGCTGTCTACACACACTTCCATCCCGTAAAGCCATTCGCCCTCAGGGTCGTGACGGGTGCCGTAACCATTGGCGGTGATGGCGGCCCAGCTATGGGGTCGCAAACAGACGTCGCCGCTAACGCGAAAGGTTGCGCAATAGCCGACGATTTCTTCGTCGAGGGTGACCGCAAATTTCCCCTCCGGAAAATTATTTAACTGGCCACGCAATTCGGCGCGAGAGTAGGGGTCAATGCCGGTGCCGGTATAGACGCGCTTTGAGAGCGCCGCGATAGCGGAAATATCCGCCAAGGTTGCGGTGCGAACTCGCAGGACTTTGCCAGAGGCAGCAATATTCTTGCTGCCCGCTATTGTGTTTGCCATGTTGATGCCACTCTGAATTAGGTGAGAAGTCGTGTGTTGTGCCAGCAGTGCTGCGCTTAGGTTTTGCTCTTGCTGGAGGCGCTGCGACGCAGTGGCGCGGCTTTATTGGGAGTTGATTTTGAGGTTTTATCGTCAGTTGCTTCCGGTGTTTTGGTTTCTGTTTTGTCACTGCCTTTGCGATTGCTTGCCAGGCCGCTCAATGATTTTAAAACGCGGGCGGACAAGTCTATGGTTTTCATGCCTTCGGTAAATGCGGTTTTGGCCATTTGTTGGATCATTTCTGAGTCCCCCTCGCCAATGCGTTTATATACTGCATCCCAGAGTGGTTGAGCGTCGGGAAGGCCGACAAGGCGGCGCATTTCTTCCGGACTAATTTCAACCTCAACATGAATTTTCATAGATCTGACTCCGTCTTATGTTCGCATTCAGTATGTCACTGAGTGGCCTGTGTATGCCAGCGCCGAGCGAGTTTCAATGGTTTAATATAGAGACTTTTGCACGATTGTTATTTTGCCGTTCGCCGGCGTCGCTTAAAGGCGCTTACCGTTGGCAAAATCGTAGCCAACGCACTCGCTCCGCCCGCGTACCCACAGGGCATAAAAAGTGAGCTCTACTCAATCTGTCATTTATAACAATAAAAACGATGGTCGGCACCGCCCTCATTTACCGTTCCCACTCGTCACTCGCACAATGTGCGTGATCTCCGATTCGTGCGTTTTTTCCTTGCCGGAGAGTAAAACTCCGGCTCGTGTAAAGGTCTCAAATAGTCGCGGCGATGCATAATAACCATGTGAAATCGCCGTTCATTTAGTCCCTGAGAATCAATTTCCCAGCTCGGCCAAAACGTACTGCAAGATGCCACCGTGGCGGAAATACGCCATCTCCTCGGCGGTATCAATCCGCAGTCGCCCCAACACTTCATGGCGACTGCCATCGCTGCGCGATAATATAATCCTGAGCTTTTGCTTCGGTGCGAGTTTATCGTCGCAAGATACGATATCGACGTATTCATCGCCCTGAAGGTCTAGCATTTCCTGAGGTATTTCCTTGTCGAACTCTACGGGCATGACACCCATACCGATCAAATTAGAACGGTGAATGCGCTCAAAACTTTCGGCAATTACCGCCTTTATACCCAGCAGTAAGGTGCCTTTTGCGGCCCAGTCGCGACTTGAGCCGGTGCCGTATTGCTTGCCGGCAATAACCACCAATGGCGTATTGCTTTCTTGATATTTCATAGCCGCTTTATATATAGGCACGACACTTTTGCCGTCCGGTGACAGGGTGTAACCCCCTTCGCGGTCTACCAACTTATTGCGCAGTCTGGTGTTGGCAAAGGTGCCCCGCAGCATAACCTCGTGGTTGCCTCGTCGTGAACCGTAGGAGTTAAAGTCATCTGGCTCAACGCCAATACTCTGCAAATAATGGCTGGCGGGGCTGTCGAGGGCGATTTTACCCGCCGGTGAAATATGGTCGGTGGTAATGCTGTCGCCAAATAAACCGAGAATCCGTGCGCCGCGCAGGCTTGGGAATTCCTCTCCTGCTAAAGATGGCGACTCGAAAAAGTTCGGCAGGCGAATATAGCTAGAGTCGGCTTGCCACTGGTATGTATCCGTTTTTTCAATATCGATAGCTTGCCATTCGTCTGTGCCTTGATAGACATCGTTGTAGGCTTCGCGAAACATGCTGCCGCTGACAATTTTGCGAATGTCATGAATTTCAGCGTTGCTCGGCCACAGGTCTTTGAGAAAAACCTTATTGTTCTTACTATCAACGCCAATGGGGTCTTCTTGTAGATTGAGTAATGTGCTGCCCGCTAGCGCGTAGGCAACAACAAGTGGGGGCGATGCTAGCCAACTGGCTTTTACCTGCGGATGAATTCGACCGTCGAAATTGCGGTTGCCCGACAACAGTGCCGATACCACCATGTCTTTACTGTCAATGGCTGCGGCGACTGGTGCCGGCAGCGGGCCAGAGTTACCGATACAGGTGGTGCAGCCATAGCCAACTAAGTCGAATCCGAGAGAATTGAGGTCTTCTTGTAAATCGCTGTCGTTTAAGTATCTGCTAACGACTTTTGAGCCTGGTGCGAAGGAGGTTTTTACCCACGGTTTTACGCGCATACCGCGCTCTCTCGCTTTGCGGGCGACAAGGCCGGCCGCAATCATCACGTCTGGGTTGGAGGTGTTGGTGCAGCTGGTTATAGCCGCAAGCACCACATCGCCATGATGAAGTTTTAATTTCATGTCGGGAATATCCACACTTTCCTTGAGGTCGCGGCCGTTTATTTCTAAGTGCTCGCGCATAGCGGCGCCTAAATCTCTCAGCGCAACACGATCCTGTGGTCGACTCGGCCCGGCGAGGCTGGGCTCGACAGTATCGAGATCTAGTTTTACTGTGTTGGTGAACGTCGGCTGGTCGCCGGCATTTCGCCACATTCCTTGCGCCTTGCAGTAGGCCTCTGTTAAAGCGATATTTTCACTGCTGCGCCCGGTTAGCTTCATGTAGGCGAGGGTGGCCTCATCAACCGGGAAGTAGCCGCAGGTTGCGCCGTATTCAGGTGCCATATTGGCAATGGTGGCGCGGTCGGCCACACTTAGCTCAGCGAGCCCGTCGCCGTAAAACTCGACGAATTTGCCGACGACGCCCGCTTTGCGCAGAATTTGTACCACCGTCAACACCAAATCGGTTGCGGTAAGCCCTTCATTTAACTTGCCGTTTAATTCGAAGCCGATGACTTCGGGTAGCATCATTGAATAGGGTTGGCCAAGTAGGGCGGCCTCGGCCTCGATGCCGCCAACCCCCCAGCCAAGGACACCTAAGCCATTGACCATTGGGGTGTGGCTATCCGTGCCTAATACGGTGTCGGGATAGGCCATACCATCGCTGTTCCACACTACTTGCGCGAGATATTCCAAGTTTACTTGATGGCATATACCGGTGCCGGGCGGCACCACATTAAAGTTCTGGAAGGCGGATTGCCCCCATTTTAAAAACCGATAGCGCTCGTCATTTCGGGCCATCTCATTGGCCACATTTTCACCAAAAGCTTGCGGGGAGCCAAACTGGTCTACGGTGACGGAGTGGTCGATAACGAGGTGGACTGGAATCTGTGGATTAATAGCCGAAACATCACCGCCACGCTTGGCGACGGCGTCCCGCATTGCAGCTAAGTCGACAATGGCAGGTACGCCGGTGAAGTCTTGCATTAATACCCGAGCAGGCGAGAAATTAAGATCTTCACCGCCGCTTGGCTTATCGAGCCAGCGCGAGAAGGCGACGATGATATCCGCGTTGACCGACTCACCGTCAAAATGACGAAGTTGGTTCTCGAGTAGTATTTTTAGCGATTTTGGTAATTGCGAAAGCCGGTCGTCACCGAGTTTGTTTAAATCAAAATAGTCGTAACTGTGGCCGTCGACATTGAGAGTGGCGCGCAGATGTTCGGTTGTTTGCATGGTGAGCTCCCTCGCTAACTATGTATTGCCTACCCTAGCACAGACCGTCAAATTTGCGGGACTATCCGCGTGCTATTGCTGCTAAATTTAAGAATGCCTCGTTTACTGCCCGTATCAGTCACGCTCGGGGGTTGTGGCCAAGGCATCTGAAATCTTGTCAGGCATATGCCTGAATTCAATATGGATAAATTAATAACTATGGCGCCATTTTTCTAATGAATTTATGTTTCTGCTGTGTTGTAATCTCTGGGTTTTGAGGGGTGTCGGCCCCAGCAAGACCACCGACACCTGCTACCCAACTCGCTGTTAATAATAATTTGAGGGGGCGCATTGAAAGCCACTAACACCCATGACCCCGAGTATTTTCACAAGGTGGTCGATTGTCAGTATGCCTGCCCGGCACATACGCCGGTTCCAGAATATATTCGTTTAATTGCCGCTCAGCGTTATACCGACGCGTATATGATCAACTGGGAATCGAATGTGTTTCCCGGTGTGCTGGGGCGTACGTGTGACCGTCCCTGCGAGCCAGCCTGTCGGCGCGGTCGTATCGACGAAGAGCCAGTGGCGATATGTCGATTAAAACGTGTAGCCGCCGATAATAAAGGCGACATCACTGACCGCATGCCGATCATTCCCAAAAAGAAAAATGGCAAGCGGATTGCGCTAATTGGGGCGGGTCCCGCGTCGTTAACCGTCGCGCGAGACTTGATGCCACTGGGTTACAGCGTAGATCTATACGATGATCAACGCGCCGGTGGTGGCTTTATGCGCAGCCAAATCCCCGCTTTCCGCTTACCGGAATCGGTGCTAAACGAAGAGGTTGATCGGATACTCGATATGGGTGTGTTGACTCATTTCAACCATTACGTCGATAGCCTCAAAGCCGTATTAGATAAACATTACGACGCGGTGTTTGTCGGCAGCGGCGCGCCTCGTGGTCGCGATTTGGATTTGCCTGGTCGCCAAGCCGCTGACGCCAATATTCATATTGGTATTGATTGGCTGTCCAGTGTGGCTTTTGAGCATGTTGAAGCCATTGGTAAAAATGTCATTGTACTCGGCGGTGGTAATACCGCGATGGACTGCTGCCGCACCGCCCGCCGCTTGGGCGGCGACGAAGTAAAAGTCATTGTGCGCAGCCCCTTCGCGGAGATGAAAGCGTCACCCTGGGAAAAAGAAGACGCCGCCCATGAAGGTATTCCGATTCTGGATAATCACGTGCCCCAGGAGTTTATCGTTGAAGATGGGCGTCTCGTGGCGATGCGCTTTGATCGTGTGAAAGCGGTATATGACGATAAAGGTAAACGGAGTTTGGTCTCCACCGGTGAAGAGCCGGTGATTGTGCCCTGCGACGATGTCTTGGTGGCCATTGGCCAAGAAAACTCCTTTCCGTGGATTGAGCGTGACGTCGGCATAGATTTTGGCAAATGGGATATGCCGGTGGTGGATGAGACGACCTTCCAGTCGAGTAATCCCACCGTATTTTTTGGCGGCGATGCGGCCTTTGGTCCGCAAAATGTTATTACTGCCGTGGCCCACGGTCATCAGGCCGCTATCTCAATCGATTTGCACTGCCAGGGCGACTCGGTTAGCAAGCGACCACCGCCAGGGGTGACCTTGGTTAGTCAAAAAATGGGTATCCACGAGTGGAGTTACGATAGCCAAGTTGAAAATGACGACCGCTATCATGTTCCGCAAGCTGAGCTTTCGCAGACCCTTAGCAATCGTAAATTAGAAGTGGAGCTTGGCTACGACGCCGCGACCGCTTTTCAAGAGGCTCAGCGCTGTTTGAATTGCGATGCGCAAACCGTATTTAGCGAAAAACTGTGTATTGAATGCGATGCCTGCGTCGATATTTGTCCGACTGATTGCTTAAGTATCGTTGTTAATAATGCCGACGAGGACAGCGTTCGCCAGACCTTAAAAATGCCGGCGAACAATATTGAGCAAGACATTTACGTGTCTGCTGATTTACGCACTGGCCGCGCCATGATTAAAGACGAGAATGTCTGCTTGCACTGTGGCTTATGCGCAGAGCGCTGCCCAACAGCAGCCTGGGATATGCAGAAATTTTATTACTCGGTGACTAAAGCGGGGCAGTGCGGCTGATATGAAACGCATCGAAGCAGTAAACGATTTTGTCATTAAATTCGCCAATGTGAACGGTACCGGCTCTGCCAGTGCAAATAATATGTTCGCCAAGTCCCTGTTTCGAATGGGCTTGCCAATAAGCCCCAAGAATATATTTCCGTCGAATATTCAGGGCCTACCAACCTGGTATGAAGTGCGGGTGAACGAGAAAGGTTATCTCGGCCGGCGCGGTGGCATAGACATGATGGTGTGTATGAATCCGCAAAGTATGGCGAAAGACATCCAAGAAGTGGAGGCGGGTGGTTATTTTTTCTATGACTCCAGCAAGCCCTTAGACCTGCGTATGATGCGCAGTGATATTCATTTTATTGGCGTGCCGTTAAAGGACTTGTGCCAGCGCGAATACAGTGATGCGCGTCAGCAGCAGTTATTCCGCAACATCATCTATGTTGGCGCCCTGTCGGCACTGCTTGATATTGAGTTTGATGTGCTCACCGGCTTGGTGTCGGATCAGTTCCGCGGCAAGGAAAAGTTGATCACGTCGAATGTTCGCGCCTTGGAAATTGGCTATCACTATGCGGCTGAACATTATCAATGCCCATTGGGGATTCGAGTTGAGCGCCGCGATGCGGTGGGTGATCAAATACTGATTGACGGTAATACCGCCGCGTCACTTGGTGCGATATATGGCGGCGCAACGGTTGCGGCGTGGTACCCCATAACACCGTCGACCTCGGTGGTTGATGGTTTTGATAAATACTGTAAGCGCCTGCGTATAGACCCAGGTAGTGGCAGTAAAAATTATGCGATTGTACAGGCGGAAGATGAGCTAGCGGCAATTGGTATGGTGATCGGCGCTAGTTGGAATGGTGCGCGGGCATTTACCGCAACCAGTGGCCCCGGCATTTCTTTAATGAGCGAATTTTTGGGCTTGGCTTATTTTGCCGAAATCCCGACGGTACTCATTGATGTCCAGCGCGCCGGTCCCTCTACCGGCATGCCAACCCGTACCCAGCAGTCTGATGTCCTCGCCTGTGCTTATGCATCCCATGGTGACACCAAGCATGTCTTGCTGTTTCCGGCGACACCGCGGGAATGTTTCGAAATGACGGCGGAAGCCTTTGATTTAGCGGAAACCCTGCAAACCCCGGTCATTATGTTAACGGACCTCGATCTCGGTATGAACGACACCATGTCGCCGCCGCTAGTCTGGGATGACAAACGTCAATACCAGCGTGGCAAAGTCTTTAACGAAGAGCAGTTAGAGGCGATGAGTGAGCGCTTTGGTCGCTATTTAGATGTCGACGGCGATGGCATTCCCTATCGAACCTACCCCGGCACTCATCCGACTAAAGGCGCCTTTTTCACTCGCGGTACGTCGCGGGATGAATACGCGGTCTACACCGAAGACGGCGAAGCCTATGAAAAGAATATGCAGCGCCTGCTGAAGAAGTGGGACACCGCCAAGAACTTAGTGCCAATGCCTGAGATTATTGAGGCTAAGAAGGGCGGCGCTAACGTTGGCGTGATTCATTTTGGTACCAGTCGCGATGCGACCCTGGAAGCTGTCGACGCGTTAGCCGCTGAGGGCATTGTGGTTGATACCTTGCGGATAAGAGGTTTTCCCTTCCACAAATCTGTCGATGCCTTTATCGAACAGCACGAGACCGTGTTTGTGATAGATCAAAACCGCGATGCGCAAATGCGAACATTGCTGGTGAATGAGTGTTTGGTATCGCCACGAGATTTAATTTCAATTTTAAATTACAACGGCACACCTATTTCTGCGCGCAAAATTCACGATGAAATTATTGCGGTTCTGCGAGGTGACAACGTGAGGCCGCTGCACAAGAAAAAAATGGCTAAGGAGTCTGTGTAATGACGTATATCCGCCCCGCGTTTCGCCATCCAGATTTGCCGCGCAATGATATTGGCTTTACCCGCAAAGATTATGAAGGAGCGATATCGACACTGTGCGCCGGCTGTGGCCACGACTCCATTAGTGCTGCTATTGTGCAAGCCTGTTTTGAACTGTCTATTGCACCGCATAAGGTTGCCAAGCTTTCTGGTATTGGTTGTTCCTCAAAAACCCCAACTTATTTTCTGGGCAATTCCCACGGATTTAATTCGGTACACGGTCGCATGCCCTCGGTTGCCACCGGCGCGAATCTCGCCAATCGGGACTTAATTTATGTGGGCGTATCCGGCGATGGTGATACCGCGTCTATTGGTATGGGGCAGTTTACCCATGCGGTACGTCGCAACTTAAATATGATGTATGTGGTGGAGAATAATGGCTGCTACGGCTTAACTAAGGGCCAGGATTCAGCCACTGCCGATATTGGCTCGGCCAGTAAAAAAGGTGAGCCTAATCACTTTGAGCCAATCGATTTGGCAAGTGTTGCACTGCAGCTTGGCGCCACCTTTGTGGCACGCAGTTTTTCGGGGGACAGAGAGCAGCTAGTGCCACTGATAAAAGCGGCGATCAGTCACCGTGGTTTTGCTTTTATCGATGTGATTTCGCCCTGCGTGACCTTTAATAATAATCCTAAATCGACCAAGGGCTACGAGCACGTGCGCGATCATCTCGCGGCGACGGGTACGGTTGATTACGTGCCATTTAAACAAGAAATTTCCACTCAATACGAGCAGGGTAAATCCAAAGAGGTCACATTGCATGACGGCTCTGTTGTGCATCTTCACAAAGCAGATCCGGAGCTCGATTTAAATAGCCGGCGCTCCGCCTTGCGCTTAATTAAGGACTACAAGGCAAAGGATCAAATACTTACGGGTCTATTGTTTATGGATGAAAAATCCCAGGACTTGCACGAAATCCTGGGCACCAGTAAAACCCCGCTGCGGGATCTTGGCGCGGCAGAGTTATGTCCTGGTCAGAAAGTTCTGGATAAGCTTAATGAAAGTCTGAGATAATTTTTATTGTTTCTTGGAGAAGGGTGGCCCGTATATCAGGTGCTGGCTGTCCTATTTATATATTCTTATTTTCCTGTTTTATTGGCGCACAAAAGTTTTCCCCCCGCTATATCTAAATTCATCGAATTTTTATTTTCTTTTACCAATCTTTATCGACGGAGCAGTGTTGATCGTTACCCAATGCATGAATTGACAAAAATCTTGTGCCAGTGCGAGCGACGTGGCGTTTAGCCGGAACGGCAATAAAATTGATTTTCCCGCACGTTCTTCCTCATAAGCTCTAACACTATTTGGCTAATGACATTACAAGGCAATGATGTCAGTTCGTTTCTTTCTTCGTCATCGATCCAAGCACTCAGTCTAAGTATTAATACCTATAATTCCCGTGCTTGCGCGCATCAAATATTGGTGATATCTTCATGAACACCACTGTTGATTAAAGTGATGGGAAGCTGGCGGGCGAAGTGTGATAATAAGAGTGCAGAGGAAGTCCACGGTAAACGGCTTTCATCTACTTAGTTCGATTTCAATATTTACTCTGAAAAAGATCCTCTTAGAATAAATTTAAATCCAAAATATGGTAGTTGTGAACTAGTGTGAGTCATATTTTGTGGTGTGGCGCGCTAATTGTGCGTGCTTGTTCTGTTGCGTATCTACTTGGCGAAGCTTAAGGCCGAGTAACTAAATAATAAGTATTAGATAAACCTCAGGAGAGATATATGCAAGTGCCAAAACCAAAGATAAAGTCCATGCTGCAAGAGATGCGACATGCTAGAACGAATTCGAACAGCCGATTAGGAGGACTTTTACTGGTTCCCTTTATCGTCGCTACTTCCAATATTGGTCTTGCTGCGGAACCTGTCAGTGAAGGTAAGGAGTTCGCAATCGAAGAAGTGTTAGTTACTGCTAGACGCCGTGACGAGTCACTTCAAGAGGTACCTGTCAGTGTCGCTGTGGTGACATCTGAAAGTATTGATAAATTAAATATTCGAAAATTAGAAGACATGCAATCGGTCGTTGCGGGTTTAACCTTGGAAGAAGATTCAATTGCGCCAAATTCGTCATTGCGCGGCGTTCGCTTTGATACCTTCGCTAGTGGCTTTAATCCCACTGTCGAATTTTATATGAACGATGCCCCCATTGTTTCGTTGGCAGCTATACAGGCGTTATTTGATATCGGCCAAATTGAAGTGCTACGTGGCCCTCAGGGTACATTGCGCGGGCGCGCGTCGCCGTCTGGTGCAATTACGATTACAACTAAGAGACCTGATCTTCAAGATTTGGGTGGCTATGTTGATTTAACCTCGTCTAGCAATGGTGGCGGAAATGCGAAGGCAGCGATTAATATTCCGCTGGTCGAAGACAAAGTGGCAATGCGTTTTGCAGGATTTTACGAGGAAAATGATGGCAATGGCGTGCGCAGTATTAATAGCACCGACCGATCTGAATATACAGGTGAAGGCTATCGCGCATCGTTCCGTATTGAACCCACCGATGTCTTATCCATCAATTTAATGCATCAGAAAATTTCGCCGGATCGCAAGACTTTGTTTCAAATGGAGTCCGCCAATATTGCTGAGCCGTCACTGGCGGCGAGTCCAAGAACTATCCGCAGTGGTGACCGTTTAGCGGTAACCAATTATGCTGAGAAAAGCAGCCAAGATATCGAGCGCACCGGAGTTGAGATAGCACTTGATCTCGGCGAATTTACCTTAAATTATTCCGGATCGAAAACCGATATGATGGTTAAGCGGAAGACGCCGTATGAAAGTGGCGATCTCGGCGATTTCTTTGACGCGAGCTACAATAATCCTGCGCTTGATAATATTGGGCAACAGCTTTCGACTGAAACAAGTGGTAGAAGTCATGAGGTTCGCGTGGCCTCGAATGAGCCGCTGGCGGGTAAATTTAATGTCATAGCTGGTTTCTTAATTCAGGACAATAGCTCAGAAAACAATATTCTTAATCCCACCGCGTTATTTGCTCAGATTCTAAACCCTGCGACGTTTGCCGGTATAACGTTGACGCCCATTAAGTCGGAAACGGCATCTAAAGAAAAGTCTGTGTTCGCTAACGTGACATGGGACCATAGCGAAATGGACGAACTCTCGCTGGGGCTGCGACGTATTATGTATGAAACCACATCTACCGTAGACGTGACTTCGCAAGGCGTGACGAATAGAGTGTCTAACTTTGATGAGGATTGGGCAGAGACTATTTATCTACTGTCTTATCGCCACCAATTTACCGATGAGTTGATGGCGTACGCGACGGCGGGCAGTTCTTGGCGCCCTGGTATTTCCGCGGTGGGTGATTTTAGCGTGACGCCTAGTGCGAGGGAGCGCTCGTTTATTAGTTTAGAGCCGGAGACCTCTGATTCAATTGAATTTGGCGTTAAGTCGACTTGGCTGGATCGTAGGTTGACGGTTAATGCCGCGGCGTTTTATCAGCAGTTTGATGACAGCCATGCCAATTCCTGTTAACGTCCTGGACTCCCTTACCGGCTCCTGCATTTCAACAAGAAGTGCTTCCCCGTCAGGGGAAGTTTGACGGTGGTCTTTTGCGCACCTTAGGACCTCAAATGCTTCGTTCCATGTCGACGTTCCGCCAAATACGAGTAACAGGAATGCGTGATAGTCAAACACGCTGTCTGGAGGGATTTCCGCTGGACGTTGCTTTGCAACCGTTTTGCGTAATTGCTGAAGCAGCTCATGAGAATGTAAATGGAATTCTGTGAGCGGTATCGGCTGTCCAAAGTCCCAGAACAGTCTTGGCGGAAACTCTACCACCCATTGATGGCTGAATTTGAGTGATTTGATTTTTCTTTCGAGAAGATGAGTTGCCGAAAGCAGGCCTGTTACATAATTGGTTGGAAGATTCACAAGCACATCACGATAGATGCGCTTGCACTGAGCTTCATCCAGATGGAATTTAATAGGTAGGGCTGACCAATTATCCGCACCGCAGGCAAGGCAAATACCTTTTTCGATGACTTCTCTGCTGGTGGTCGCATCAATCGCTAGGTCCGAGCCATACATATTCTTAGTACGCTCAGTGTCTTCTCTCAGGCTCTTGCTTATTTTCGCAGCAAGTTGGTGCCAATTTTCCACAGGCACGACATCCCAGCTATGCTTCGTTGACATTGAGTGTTCTTCGATAGTGTCGAAACCGCAAAGCTTAAGGTAGTCGGTCAGATGCGGATCCAGATCTCTGGCCAGCTCAGTCAATGACACAATGCTGTTATCGCCAAACACGTCGTAGCCAATACCGTGCCCAATCTGAATTTCGATTAGCGAAGCAGAGCATTGTGTGCGATAGCGCATTTGGGTCGCCATCATGTGTCGCGGCAGATCACCCTGAACCCCATCCCCAAATCGCGACTTTATAAAAGCTCGCCCATCCCATTTTCTGCAGCGATAGCCAAACTTGGTATGGCTTAGTCTATGAGCTAGTTTCGCTCTTGGAACCTGTTCTCCGTGATGTTGGATGAGTACAAGTAGCGGGCGGTCGCCTTTACTTGCTTCTCGAAGATATTCTCCAATAGCTAGGAGATCAGTAGCTGATCTGAATTTGGCTAACCGCGAACTCAGGCGACGTATGTGGGCAATATAGGTCAGTAACTCATTGATAACATAATCTGGTAGGAAGCAAATTCGCCGAAACAACGTTGGGTCGGAGCCTTTGTCGTAAAAAAGAAGGCATTTGAGCGCAAAGGAAATTTGCGCTAGGCGCAATTTAGGGAAGTCCTTTTGGTTTCGATTCCCCGTCACAACCAAAAGTAACCAGCCCAGATATTCCACTCTTGCGTTGTGGTCTCTTATTAGTTGATCGATTTCGGGGCCATCCGGATCACCGATACAGCGTTCATCGTATAGCGACTTCGTAACTAATTGATAGGCGGAAAAACTGAATGTCGAGGTCGGTGCGCCAATCCAAGTTGACTCTTGCTCTAGGTTGTTGGAATTCGATGAGTAAAATATTCCTGGGTACTGTGCCGCTAGTGCTTGGTTGAGGATTGACTGGACCGCGGACATTGGGTATGCAGTGTAGTGTAGGGCGGCATTGGAAAGACCGTTTTGATCGCCGGTCAGAAGCTGGCATAAAGGGATGTCGTGGCATAGCCCGAAAGCGCTTTGATACAACCCAGCTCTAAACGAGTTTTCGTGAAAGTAATCGCAGAACTCACGTACTTTATCTTCAATTTCGCCTTTCGCCGTGGTCACAGCTTTGCGTAACGCGTCGTCTAAGGAGCGGATTCCTTGGAGTTGGCTTAGGCATGCAAGGTCTAATGACCCAGGTAACTCAATTTGTAGCGAAACCTTCTGGCTAGTGCCGGAATAAAGGTGAGCAATCTCAGGTTTGATTGCCTCAAAATTAACTTCCGCCGGAGGATCGAATTCGATAGTGATTGTGTTGCCGCGAACACTTACGGACACGTCTGGCTTTGGTCTTGAGGTAAGAGGGAGCTGGGCTCCGCATCCAACTAGTAAATTATCGAAACGTAGCGTTGATGCGCCAGATAATACCCATAGAATTTGTGCGATTTTTCCAGCTAGCGAATCAGGCTGGTACACGTAAATAATATAATACATGCAAGCTTTCCCTTGATCTGGGAGTAAGGCTTGAATGGAGTGTCCGCTCCACAGGCTATTTATCCTCATAGCAGAGCTGAATAGGGCTAAGCTTTTAACTACCTTGTTCTTGGCTCTTGGTACACGGGTTTCGTTTTCGTCAAGTACACAGAGATTCACCGGAGGATCGAGATCTGTTCCAGCTAGGGGCGGTATTAATCCTGAGTGTGGGGAGCCCGAATTTAACGGTGCAGAAATAGCTTGTACTAATTTTCTCTTTCGGCGGCGCTGCTTAACGATTTCCTCGCTCATTTCTTTTGATCTGAAATACTTCATCAAATTACTAAAACGATCTAAATCACGCTCAAACCCCGTTAATCCAGTATCGGCGTCATCAATTTTATTTGGATATTCGGTTCTGACGGTTAGCTGTATCCGTGAGATGCCTTTGATTAGGCCCTCCCAGTCACGATCCCGTATAAATGACGAAAGCGCCATCTCAATTTCGCCCTGGGGGTACGTGCCTGTCTCAGTGAGAAGTACAGAGGGTCGATGCCGAAAGAGGCGACAAAACTCGGAAGCTTCAACTATGACATTCTTAGGTAATTGGATTCGTCCCAAAACATGCAGCAGAAGCATAAGCCGCACTGTTCGTTCGAGCTCAACAGCTACGTCATCATTTCGTGTGGGATCGGGGTCCATCGCAACAAAAATCGGAGCTTTTTTTGCGTACGACACTTGGGAGTGGGCGCCGGCCCGATCTTTAGAAATCAGAGTTGCGTTTGGGTCATAAGTAGCTGCTATTGCTCTGGAAAGTTCGATGGCTGACTCTAATTCGTCGGCATCTAGCTGGTCGGAAAACGCCTGGGCGGTGGCTAAAATTTCTTCGGCGACATTGACGGCGAATTTCGAATGAATCGACTCATCCCACCTCACTCCCGGGACACCGAGGTCGGAGATGGGGGGCAGTTCGCTTGATTCTTCTTCAGCAAGCTCTCCGCCTCTCGACATTGTTCAATGTCTCCTTCGTCTGATCAGTTGGTGAAATAATGTATAAGTTCACTAACTTATCGAGAGAAGAGGTAAATTACAATAATAATTAATGTAGCGTATTTAAGGCTATTAAAATTCAATAATATAATAAAACTACTATTTATATTGATGTAATAATATTTATATAGTAGTAAAAACAATGACTTATGATTATAATAGTATTTATATGGATTAAATTGTAATATTAGGAAATGTCTTTTAACCAATTGGGGTTCGAATCCATCACGGCACCATCAAATTCCGAAGAAAATCAAAGCGTTGCAAATGTGCAGCGCTTTTTTTTCGTCTCTAGTTTCTTTCTGTGACCGCCTTGGGCCGCTCTGCGCCCATTTTGTGCGCAGACGCTTATATAAATTAAATGGAAAATCAGCCGAAATGGCTAGTTAGCCTACTTTAGGCCTTTTTTCCTTTGACTGGTTCAGGATGGCATCAACGACGAGCAAATTTTTCTGCTCATTGGCGACCGCAATATTTAACAAGTCGCTATTTTTCGACTTTCAACCCCGCCAATTTCATACTCGCAATTTTATCAGCGCCAGTCTTTTCGCCTAGCCGCCAAGGTTTGCCCTCGCAAATAGTTATATTCTTGCAGCTCTGCAAGCATCCCCTGCACGGTAATCTCGTTCTTGTAGTGCCCATAATCGCCCCAGTAATTGCTCTAGAATTTTGTAATTGCGTGTTCGTCCATAACCGACGGTCTTAGATACGTACTTAATTAAGTAAATTGATCAAGGCGGACTTTAATTTACTAAACTCAAAGCTAAACCCTCTATTCAACAAGGTCTGCGGCACTACTTTCTGGCTATCTAATAACAAGCTAGATGACTCACCGAGTAAGGCGTGTAAGACAAACCGTGGCATCGGAAAAATTGCTATACGGCGCAGGGATTTCGCAAGTGTCTGAGTAAATTCCTTGTTTTTCTCCGCGTTTGGAGCCACCAAATTAACCGGGCCGGAAATGCCTTTGTCCTTTAACAGGAAGTGCATCGCGGCAATATGATCGCGGTAGTGAATCCACGCCATGTATTGCTGGCCACTGCCTATAGGGCCGCCAAGACAAAGTTTAAATGGCAATAGCATTTTTGCTAATGCGCCACCCTGCTTCGCTAAAACAATACCTGTCCTCAATAACACTACCCGTGTGTACGGTTCGGCTTGCCGCGCAATACTTTCCCAGCGTATACACAGGCGTGTTGGGAAATCCCTTTCGGATACCGATGATTTTTCCGTTAAGGACTCATCTCCGCGATTGCCATACACGCCAATTGCCGAGCCACTTAAAAACACCGACGGTGGCGTCGCGCTTTTGGCAAACAAATCTACCAATTGTTGAGTTATCTCCCAGCGACTCTGACAGATAATATCCTTTTGCTCATCACGCCATCGCTTATCAACAATGGGTTCCCCCGCTAGGTTTATTACCGCATCAAATTCATTGAGATGTGGAAGCGTTGACAGGGATTCAATGCAGGTAACCGAGGAGGGCAATGTCGATTTTGCTCCCGCAGTCGACCTGGTGAGCACGGTGAATTGGCAATCCTTAGCGCTTTCAATAAACGCCGATCCGATTAAGCCAGTACCACCGGTTATTAATATATTCATCACATCCCTCAGTTAATAGACAAATAACTACCGCTGCTAGAGTAAGTTCTCAATGCAGCTTTCTAAATTGGCATCCACGCGACTATCGCTGCTAAGTTGGCGACAGTCGCGGCAGTGCCACTGACACCAAAACGCGTATTTTTTAACCGCGTCTCGTCGATCAAATTATGCTCTCTATACTTCTAAGCATTATCCTCATAAAGAACGACATTGGATTCCCTGGATTTGTTCGGGAGCTCTGCTGCCGCCGCAACGCTAAACCGTTGACTAAATAGATACGTCGAAAAGTCGGAATCAGATAATTCCAGGGCAGTAAATGGCAAATGTCACAGAGGCCTGTTGCCCCGCACCAGGCCACCGCGAATGTGAATTTTGACGCTTGGCACTATATAGCTAGAAACGGTGCTTGATTAACGCTTGATTCGCCCCAATAATCCGCGAACTGCAGACACTGTATATAGCCATCATGTTTAAGCCCCCAATAAGTACAAAACTGGATAAGCGCTCGGCGCCGAAGATGCTGGTTTGGCTTTTTGCACTTGTTGGTATGCTCGCCACCGGGGTTAATTTACAAGCCGCTGTGCTGGACACCGGCGAGCATGTTAATACCGCAGATTCGGCGCAAGTCTTTGTTTTTTCAAGTGGCAGTAGCTCCGCTCTTCTGTTTGAGCGCGATGACAGTGATCATCTCTTAGATACGCCAACAATAAATGCCTTTGTCAGCGTCAAGTGTCATTGGCAATTCCTTGGTCTGCTGAAAACGGCTAGTAGCTGGCTTCCTACGCTGCAGGCTGCGTTTCACCTGCGGCCACCATTGCGCGCACCACCGCTTAACTAATCCTCCTCATTTATCTGTAACGATATTTTTATTTCATTAATTTGGAAGGATTATTCATGAGACTCTTCTCAAAACGGGCGGTGATTTACTTGCTGCTTATACTTCTTGGTTTGTCCTGCGCGGTGCCAAACTTTTTGAATGGGCACACACAGACAAACTTACCTGCGTGGTTTACTCAAAACACATTGAAGCTTGGCCTGGATCTTCAGGGCGGCTCACATCTGCTGATGAGCGCAGATACTGCGCCACTTATCGATGGTGCACTGGAACGTGTATCGGAGCAGGTATTACTCCAGCTTCGAGAGAATAACATTGCCTACGCAAAGCCGAACACGGAAGGCGCAAGCTGGCATATTACCTTGCGCAACGCAGACAAGCGTGAGCAGGCGGCAGCGCTGGCAGCGACGAACAATAGAACCACCGAGGGCCTGAGAATGTTTAAGGTGTCTAGCACTGAAAACACCCTCAGCATCTCACTCACGGATGAATACATAAGCCAGATAAAGAAAGACGCGATAGACCGCAGTCTTGAAGTGGTTCGTAGGCGGCTAAATGAAAGCGGTTTGGTTGAGCCGAGTATTAGCAGGCAAGGTGACGATGGCATATTGATTCAAATGCCGGGTGTGAGCGATCCCGCTTATATCCGCCAGTTGCTTGGTACGACGGCGCAGATGTCTTTTCATTGGGTGGCTCGACCTCAGGCCGCAACGCCCACGGTATCGGTCCCGAGCAGCAAAGACCTGCAAAACTATACCCTAGAGAAACGGGTCGCCATGAAAGGGGAGCATATCAGCGATGCTAGTTTGGGCTTTCACCAAAACACCGGCGAGCCGGTGGTCACATTCTCGCTCGACGACGTTGGCGCCAAGCAGTTTGGCGAAATGACCCGCGCCAATATTGGTAGGGCTCTGGCCATCGTTCTTGATAATGATGTGATTACCGCGCCGGTAATTCAGAGCGTCATTGCCGGCGGCAGGGGTGAAATCACTGGGAACTTTAGCTCCGTTGAGGCGAGCAATCTCGCCCTGCTGCTTCGCGCCGGTGCGTTGCCTGCGCCCTTAACCGTTGTTGAGGAGCGCACTGTTGGACCGGACCTTGGTAGCGATGCTATTCAAATGGGCTTGTTTACCGGCGTGTTCGGCGCGGCCTTGGTGTTGATATTCATGACCGTAATTTACCGCGGCTGGGGTTTAATTGCCTGCTCGAGCTTGACCATTAATATTGGCTTGATCTTTGGCCTATTAAGTCTATTCAAGGCGACCCTCACACTGCCCGGTATCGCGGGTATTATTCTCACGATTGGTATGGCCGTTGACGCTAACATCCTAATTAATGAACGAATCCGAGAGGAGTCGGCACGCGGCAAACGGGCCATGGCAGCAATTAGCGCGGGCTTTGATAAAGCTTACGCAACGATTATCGATGCCAACGTAACCACCCTCATCGCGGTGGGTTTGCTGTTCATGTTTGGTAACGGGCCAATACGTGGCTTTGCGGTGACGATCGCCATCGGCTTGCTGACATCCATGTTTACGTCTATCGCGGTTACTCGGGTATTGATTCAATGGCATATACGAAACCGGCAAAGAGAGATCCTTTCCTTCTCTGGATTTGCGAGCTTGGATCGGCTTAGCAAGCGCAAGACTAACTTTATGGGTGGGCGCTTTTTGGGCTTGGCGCTGTCGGCGATACTGTCGCTGAGCTCGGTGGCGCTGTTTTTTGGGGTGGGTTTAAACTATGGGGTCGACTTCACTGGCGGCACCTTGGTGAATGTGAAAACCGAGCAACTGTCTGTGCAGGCTATGCGGAGCAATTTACTGGCCCATGATTTTGATCGCGCGGCGATCCAGGAGTTTGGCGACAAGGGGCAGTTTTTAGTTCGGCTGCCAGCACACAACGGTGACACGCAGCTAAATGCCAACGAGATTGATTTGTTAAAAAAATCAATTCTCAGTGAAGACCCATCTGCGACATTTCCACGGGTGGATATGGTCGGTCCTAAAATCAGTGGTGGCTTTGCCGACGCCGCTATACTCGCGGTGCTTTTGGCCGCTGGCGGTATGCTGGCGTATCTGTGGATTCGCTATGAGTCGCACTTTGCCGCCGCCGCCATCGCCACCATTGGTTTAGATATTACCAAAACCATCGGCTTTTTCGCCTTAACGGGCTTGGAGTTCAATTTAACCGCAGTGGCGGCGCTACTCGCGCTGATAGGCTATTCGATTAACGACAAAGTCGTTGTATTTGATCGCGTGCGTGAAGGACTTCGCGCAGATCCGAATGCCTCTCTCCTAAACGTACTCAATGATAGTATTTCGGCCACGCTGACACGGACGCTCTTCACCTCGGCAACCACCTTGTTGGCGATACTGCCAATGGCGGTAGCGGGCGGCGAGGCGGTGTCCAGTTTTGCCAAGCCTATGTTGTTCGGGATTATCATTGGCACGAGTTCATCAATTTTTATCGCGTCGCCAATCTTGTATTTTCTTGGTATTGGACGAGAACGAAAAGGTCTTAAGCAGTTGCGGCCTAGTGCCGAGGACGTTCGTCAATCCTTAGCGCATATTCCTTAGTTACTACGTGTGCTGCGCGGATACATTCGGTGCGGCACACTCCTTAGTATTGAACGTTTTAAGAAGCGAATTGCGCAAATACGGGTCCAAATTTAGATGGATTTCTACGCAAACGACATGAGATGCTGCCGACGAATTTGGCTTGCTTTATATAAGTCGGGCAACGTTCGCTGGCGAGATACCTCAGCAACTCAATATTATTTAACATTTATTTATAGGTAGTAAAAAAGATGACACTTGCACTATTGGCCATTATTGGTGGATTTGTGCTGCTTATTTGGAGCGCAAACCGTTT
Organism: uncultured Zhongshania sp.; assembly: GCF_963975605.1. Lineage (NCBI taxonomy): Bacteria > Pseudomonadati > Pseudomonadota > Gammaproteobacteria > Cellvibrionales > Spongiibacteraceae > Zhongshania > uncultured Zhongshania sp. Next base: position 352,277 of record NZ_CAXBHN010000001.1, read on the forward strand.
TGTTGAGGGCGCCGCTGCTACGGCTAAGCATCTCGGTATGCCCAGCTTACTCATTGGTATGGTGGTTGTCGGCTTCGGCACATCAGCACCTGAGATGGTGGTGTCCGCCATGGCGTCGCTAGACGGCAATCCGGACCTCGCGCTCGGCAACGCGATCGGATCAAACATAGTGAATATCGGCCTTATTCTTGGTATTACCGCTGTGCTAGCGCCGATCAGCGTCCACTCAAATATCGTGCGCAAAGAGCTGCCATTACTGACGCTGATTGGCGCTGTCGTTGGCTTTATACTGTGGGACGGCGCGCTAAGTCGCTTTGAATCATTGTTACTGCTTGGCGGATTTGTAGGGCTCGTGGGCTGGACCATTTTTATGGCCCTGCGGGCGCGAGGCGATAATTTAGAAGTCGAAACGGATCAGCTGCTAACAGCTCATGCAATGCCAATTAAAAAAGCCTTGCTTTGGTTGGTGCTAGGGTTAATTGCACTGATTATCAGCTCACGGATTCTGGTGTGGGGGGCGGTCACTGTCGCCCAAGCGCTCGGGGTAAGCGATTTAATTATTGGTCTGACGATTGTGGCCTTTGGTACGTCGCTACCAGAGCTAGCTGCGTCGATCATTGCTGTTCGTCGCGGCGAACACGATATTGCGATTGGCAATGTGGTGGGCTCAAATATGTTTAACCTATTGGCGGTTATTGGCATTGCCGGTTTGATAAATCCCGTTAGTGCATTCCCCGCCGAGATCATCAGCCGCGATTGGGCGACCATGATGTTGATGACCGTTGGGCTGCTAGTCATGACCTATAGCCTACATAAGGTGGGGCAGCTAAATCGGCTTAAGGGCGGCATCCTGCTGATGTCATTTGTGGCATACAACGCGTGGTTGTTGTTGACGGTGATGAGCTAGCTAGGATTCTGACTTATTAATACGCCGGTCAACGACGTCTCCTGAGCCACTAAAACTCACAGCTTGCAGCGCCGCCAGAGTGGGCGGCACTGGATCTTGTTTCAAGCTAAAGCTAGTTACAGCTTCCGGTATCCAGATTCACGGTTACAGGGTTGCCTGTGCTTAGGTTGTTAGCATCAATGGTCACAGTCTGGCTGGCGGCGCGGTAGCTCCAGGTGGGCGCGCTGCCGTTTACTGTGACTGTCTGTGGTTCTTCAATACCCTTAAAGCGCAGTTCCCAGCTGCGTGAATTCAACGCTCCGTTAAAGTTTTGTCCCTGAGCCGCTCCGATAGTGAGTGTGTGACAGGCACCGTTTGCTGACGACGATAAAGTTATCGGTGTCCAGCGATAAGCACCTTGTTTATAGGCAAAGCCGCGCCCTTCATCTTCATAGAGTTCGAAGTTGCCGTCGGCACCTGGCCAGACATTGATAATTAGATTGTCTTGCGGGCCATGGGCGCTAGTGGGTAGCTGCGGCTGCATGGGCAGAATAGCGCCCTTGCGCATGAATACGCCGTATTCTTCAAGCGGTACGCTGCGGCTGATTTTTCGCGGGCCGGTAAATTCTTCCCCAGTGAAGAAATCGACCCATTCGCCGGGTGGTATCCACACATCGATCATTGCTGGGTCGCCGGGCGCTGCCACCGTGGCGATGAGCATGTCGTTGCCGAGAGTGAATTGGCTGCTGTACTGATAGGCTTCTTCGCTTTCAGGCCATTGCAGGTACAGGGGGCGTGTCATTGGTAGGCCCGTGTCATGCGCTTTGCGACTGAGTGTGTAGAGCATTGGCACGAGTTGGCCGCGCAGACGCAGGAAGTCGCTGGCTACGGTTTCGGCCTTACCGGGATATTCCCAAGGTAGGCGGTCGCCGTGGTGAGAGTGCAGGCGAAGGATGGGCTGGAATGTACCAAGCTGTATCCAGCGCACGTACATGTCGTCGGGTAGATGCTGTCCGGTGTTGAGCCTGTTGGTGCAGTCACTGCCAGGAAGGGGCTCGCCCAGAAAGCTACCAATGTCATGTGAGACATAGGGCAGGCCGATGTTGCCTTCTGCTGCGGTCATTGCAGCTTGGGCCGCCATAAGCTCCCACGTGGAGCATGTGTCGCCGGTGAAGTGAATGCTGTAACGATGCTCTGCAAATGCGCCTATACCATTGTTATCGACGCCATCGAAACCATTCTGGAATGAGCCGCCTATGCGGGAAAAGGCCGGCCATCGGGAACCCATGTCTTCATGTTGTTTGGCATAGGCGGCATTAATCCAGGTGTCGGCGGAAAGACCTGGGGCCTGGGCACGCGAACCTTCGCAGCACCAGTCTAACCACCAGAAATCGATGCCGGTGGTTTCAATGGGCTCATGCAAATCAAAGTAGGCGTCGAGTTGCTCAGCCTCGGTCCAGTCGAATATGTAGCAGGGTGTTGAGGGGTCAGCCTGAATGATGCTGCAGGGTAGTTCGGCATCATCGGTCATCAGCTTGCCGGTTTGGGCGAATGTGTCTGGGTAGGCGGGGTCGGAGCCAGCAATAGATGGATGAACATTTAAGCCGACATCAATACCGCGTTCGTGCAGCCAGCTAACGAAACCATCTGGGTCGGGGAAAATGTTGCGGTTCCAATCCCAGCCATTCCAAGAGCAGGCATCGTTAATAGGCGCTTGAATCACAACGTTCCAGACCAGACAGCCCAGTGGCTGGTGTACCCGTTTCCAGTCGGTATCGATTGAAATAGTATCCAGAGGTACGCCATACGCGGAAAAGGATTCAACTTCGGTACGCCATTCGGCATCGGTGTAGGCCCACCATTTTGAAAACCAAACGCCTAGTGCTTTCTTAGGCAAGAGTGGGGCGGCACCGGTGAGGGTGCGCAAGTCGCTAAGACCCTGCACATAATCTAGACCGTAGCCGAACAGGTAGCCATCCTGATAAGTGCCGCCATCATTGGGGCGAACTTCAAAGCCGGGCGCTGTCTCTGTTAGCAATACAGTGTTGCTGTCGTTAAGTAGGTACCAGCCTTCGCGGCTCAGTATGCCTTCGTGCAATTCCTGCGGGTCTTTTTCGTTGTCGAGGCCTCGACGCCAGCCACCGAGGTTGCCGGGCTGAGGCGCGAATGACCAGTCGGGGTGGACTTCGATGACGTCACTGCCGCGCAGTACTTCAATCGCGAGATTGTTTGGTTTGAAGGAGCCTGTGTTTTGTTTGTAGCGAAGGGTCAGGGCGCTAGTTTTGACGATACGTACGCCGTCTTCGACACGCGTTGTGTAGTCAGCAGAGGCTGGTGGGCGTGTGCCGAGAGTCTGTGTGGGGCGGTCTTCAAACTGACCGTTCTCGGCATATTCCATGCGGACTAGGGTAGGTGAAATAACCGTGAAGCGTGCATTGCCTTCCTGAACGCTGCCGCTATTGGCAGTGTCTTGCTTGGCACTCGAGCCAGAGCTGCCGCCGCAGGCGGTGGTCAGCATGATCAGCAGGAATGCGGCGTATTTGATGATGTGCGTGGCTATGGTTTTCATCATTTATGGGCTCGTTGCAGTATTTAATATGCGTTGTCGGGGGTGCGGAATAAGTCGAGGTTCACGCACTCCGCCATGGCGGCGTAGCCTTCAGGGCTGGGGTGTAGGTTATCGCCGCTATTGTATTCAGCGGCGAGATAGCCGGGATTCTCAGGGTCTTCGAGGCAGGCGTCGAAATCGACGATGCCGTCGCTGAGTTCTTGTGTGCGTATCCATAAATTGACGGTATCACGACTGGCGCGGGCTTCAGCGGTGCCGTGCATCACATCGATGCCGATGGGCAGGTCGCCAATCAGTGGCATGCTATCTGTCACCGCGCCTTCAGCTGGCGGGATGGTGCCGAGGGTGATCTTCATGCCAGCGCGATGGATGTCTTCAATCAGCTCGATGTAACCGGCAATCATGTCTTCCGGGCTGGGCGCCGCGCCCGGTTTTGGGTTGCCAAAGTCATTGGTGCCGATCATCGCAAGCACATGGGTCGCGCCGGTAATGGCGAGGACGTCATAGTCCAGTCGGTCAAGCATGGCTACCCCAAATTGCGGCAGCCAGCCGTCATTCAATAATTCATTGCCACCTATGCCGGCATTGGCCACAGATATTGGCAAGCCAGCTTCGTGAATACGGCGCTGTAAGTGGTTGGGGTAGCGTTGGTCGGTCGAGGTCATGCGGGCAGGTTCGCCACTCAGAAACTCGGTCGTGGAGCCGGAGCCATCGGTAATGGAGTCGCCCACCGCAACTAGGGTGGTAACCTTTTTCGCCGCGGCTACTTCCAGAGCCTCGATGGCCAGAAAATTACTGGCGTAGCCGTCGGGGACTGCTTGAAACAGAGTGCCACTCGGGTCGGCGCTGTGATCACCGGGGAGGCTCATATAAAGGATTTCGTCTGCGCCCAAGTGGCGTGTGATCTGCAGCGTGATTGCAGGTGCGTAAAAGCTGATGCCGACACGCTCAAAGGCGCGAATCGGATAAGCAATGGCGTCGGTGACAACCGATCCTCCCGCCGGAATGGTGATACGGTTTTCGCCACCCACCGTCAGCAGACATTCGCTGTCAGGTATCAGCTCGGGGGCGCCGGGTGCGACTTCTTTTGCGATGTGAATATTCTCCAACGTGACAGGCAAGCTGGAGTAGCGATTGGACAGTTGCAGCCGCATGACTTCGCCATCCCAGTGTGGGGCAAAGAACTGACGAACTGTTAGTGCGGTAATAGGGTGGGTAATAAGGGCGTCGGTGGGTGCAGTGCGCCAGCTGGTGACCATGTGCTGGCCCGCAGGTATTGAATCTACCGTCGAGCAACGCGCTAGAGAATCAAATGATGTGTCGCTGGGGAGTGCGGTGTTAATGCTTGTGTTGCTTTGCTTATTGCCACCGCCGCAGGAGATTATGGCCAGACAGGTGCAAAGTGCCACGCAGGCTCTGCTAAGTCCATGTAAGGGAGCATATAAACGACAAACCACAGTGTGGCTTGCTAATAGATATGTCACGGACAGTGCTCCTGCGGGATATGTATTGGGTCTATATTGGTGTCTGTTTTTTTTATAATCGTGCAGTCATTAACTGACACTAGTCAGTGTCAAATATATATGTGATACTTCTTCGTGTCAAATATGTAGCTTTGAGCAAGTAGCCATGAGTTCTATGTCAACAAAATCAGCGCCGACACCACAGCGCAGCGGTAAGTACGCCGGCAAGGCAGCGAGTACTCGCCAGGCAGAACGCCGAAAAAAGCTACTATCCGCTGGTATCAAACTCATTGGTCGCGAAGGCTATGCCGCGACGAGTATCGATGCAGTTTGCCATGAAGCAGGGCTGACCAAGCGTTACTTTTATGAGTCCTTCACCAACAGCGATCAGTTGCTTGTTGAGGCCTATCGGACAGTGACGCAGGAATATCTGAGTACGATAATGCTGGCGACACGGCCTCACCTAAATGATTCCCGCGAGCTGGTGAGGGCCGGATTACAGCAAGCATTTGGGTTTGTAAAAGACAACCCTGATAAGGCGCGGCTCATAATGATTGAGGCTATGTCTGTTCGGAGTCAGCTGGGTCAGATGTATGGGAAAAGCTATAACGAGTTTGTGGAATTGCTGGTAGGGTTCACCAAGCCATTTTTACCCGATAGTGGATGCAGTGATACCTTGCTGGCTGTGATGGCGAAAGGTGCCGTTGGGGCAATAATTCATTTGTGCCAAGGCTGGATTGCGACTGGCTTCAAGCAACCGGTAGATGAATTAGTCGCAGGCACAGAACTTATCTTTAGCGGTATGGGTCGCGAGCTGGGGATACTGGTCTGAGCAGATGCACCTATCTTCAGCGTCGATCTATAGTTTTGCGTCGGGACGAGGACGGGAAAGTCCCCGCGAGAGTTTATGAGTCGGCGGTTTTAGATGAAATAAGGCCACTGCTGATTGTGGCCCTTGTTTAATGTAAAGCACCCCAAATCGACCTGTCGCCAGGGGTGTTGTTTAAAAATACAAACGTCTATTTAGTCTGCTGCCTTGCTTTGAGCAGTGCGGCCGAGTTTTCTCGCTGAGTCCCCATTTCTTCTATATCGACTTTGCTATTGTCTACTCTCAGAGCGAGCTATAAGTTGATTCCTTTCGCGCTCGTAGCTGTGACACAATGGCGCCCGCTATGTATTTTGTGAGCATCGCAAGCCCGATTAGGCTTAAATCGCGATTGTCTCTACCTCCTTGCGCAAAGCAAAGATTATCAATGGGCCTGGTTGACGCTGGCAGTAAATAGGCTTCATATATTTATAAGAATTGGAGTGGGTATGATAGATGTAAGTGCTGCGCGACTAATGAAGGTTGCGGTACATAGAGTAGGCAGCAAAGCGCATGACGAAGGGATTAGCTTGGCGGAGAGCGAATCTACGGTCAGTGAATCATTGGGTGAGCTATTTATAGATCACTATTTACTGCCGCTCTCAAAGCAGAAAAACATATATGACTTTTTTCATGAATCAGATATTTCCCTAAATGCCGTTGCCAATATTTCCGGCAAAATGTTCAGAGAAGAGGGCGAATTTATTGCCCAGACCCAGGCGTTGGCGAAGCATTTGTATGCCGTGTCTACCCATCAGAATATCTCGTCAGGTGATCTGCTTTTTTTGCTGTATTCTGGCGTTATGGTGAATGGCATTGAGTCGACCGTTCTCGCCGTGATGAAAATGGAGAACAAGGATAATTTTATAGAGATAAATGAAAACTCAGGGACTTTCGAGGTGTCTGAGCGATCAGGTGTCTCACTGAATAAAATTCAAAAAGGCGCGCTAATTTTGCCGGGTTCAGCGGGTGTTTTAGTCGTCGATAATCTTGGTCAAAAAACGAAATACTGGCTGGATACCTTTTTAAAGGTGACGCCAAGAGCAAGCTCGAAATCCTATGCAAAAATATGCGGATCTATTTTAAAGGGGGTCACGTCTAAAATAGAAGATTCCCAAGTAATCACCGAGCTCAACGAGGAAATTACAGAGAAGATTAACTCCTCAGACCTGATGTCGGTCGGCGAGATTAAAAGTTTATCATCCCGCTATATAGATTCAGAGGCGCTGGAAGAAGTGATGTCCGGTGTGGCCAGTAGCACCGGAATTGATATCTCTGATAATTATGAGATCAAGGCAAAAGATGTTGCGAGTCAAGCTAAGCCGATTACCAGCAGGGTTAGAGTGCGCGCTGGCGTTGGGATGATAATTAGTGACGCTAAGTATTCCGTATCGGGCATATCGATTAACGACAACAGCGACGGCTTTCAGGCTATTATCGATATAAAGTCGCGCAAAAAAGATTAATAGAGACCTTTGCACGAGCCGGAATTTTGTTCTCTGGCAAGAAAAAAGCGCACGAACCGTAGCGTAGCGGAGATCACGCACTTGTGCGAGTGACCAGCGGGAACGGTAAATGAGGGAGTTTATAGTTATAAATGACCGACTGAGTAGAGCCTGCCCCGCGAGCGGAGCGAGTGCTTTGGGTACGATTTTGCCAACAGTAGGCGCTATAGGCGACGAAGGCAGAGGGTAAAATAACTATCGTGCAAAGGTCTCTAGAGGAAAGCTGCAAATGCGTAAACTAATCCTTGTCACACTTGCTGTGTTGTTGATGACGGCATGCTCACAGCTTCCCAATACACAGGCGAGCTATGCTGGGCCAGTCGCCTATATTAACGATGCCAGCAGGAAAAAATCTGCCATTCGGATTTATTTCTACGAGTTGGCGATGGTAGATGGCAGGGACGTTTACGCTAGCTCAAGCTGTCATTACGACGGCGGTGGTAGCGAGCAGGTGGGTGTGAACGCGTGTTCCGCACGTCACACTGTGCCTGCAGGAGAACACACCCTGCGCATTCGAGCAGTTAACTACTTAACAGTGCCATTTTTCTCCCTGTTTAATGATCGTTATAAAGCAGAGGGCGATGTCACCGTAAACCTGGCCCGCGGGGTAGAGTATTTCGTGAGAGGAGAAATCTTTGATGACCGCGCCGCGGTGTGGATAGAAGATTCAAAAGGGAATCCAGTGTCTCGCCGAATTGAGACGAAATAAGCCGTAATATTTTGAATTGCATCGAAATTTTAACCACTTCGATTTATTTTTTGCATTTCGAGTTGACCCGTCGTCGGAGTAAAAAATACAATAATATCGAAAGGTTTCACGTTTTCTGGCGGGTCAAGAAACCGTGAAAATAGAGGGTCATTTCTAGGTGCAGTTCAACAATAATAAGGAATAAACTAATGCGCGACCTGCAGCTTGACGGCTTGCGCGGGGTAGCAGCACTTGGAGTGGTGATTTTTCATGCACACTACGGGCCTGCCTTGGATTGGATGTGGCGTTTCGTTGATCTATTCTTCGTGCTATCGGGTTTCCTGATTACTCGGATAATACTCGAAGCGCTTAGGCGGGATGTCTTCTCGCTGCGTAATTTCATGATGCGCCGCGTCCTTCGGATCTGGCCAGTTTACTACCTCACCCTAGTATTGTGTTTACTTGCCGCATCGGGGAGGGCTCTATTAACCGGAGAAATTGATCATTTTAGTGGCGCGGCATCCGCTCCGTTCTTCCTGCAGTATGTCCACCATTATTTCTCACCAGGACTTCATGCTGGTGAAGAGAACTTCATATTATGGTTTCACCATAGTTGGTCTATTGCTGTCGAAGAACAATTCTACTTGCTCATGCCTCTGCTGCTTATCGTATTTAAAACACGATTGCGTGTAGCCCTTGTTGTGATGTTGATGCTGATCCCGGTTGCCGTGTACTACCGTTCCAGCGGTGCATTCTTTTGGCTCTTGATTTCAAGAGTTGATGCTTTGTCCATTGGTGTTGCGCTGGCATTTTATTGGCACGCCAAGCGACATCGCTTTAAAAATAGTGCCGACGAAGTTACCTCTCACTCTCTTCAAGTCGAAATCCTTCCTTGGCACACAGCCATGGTTATCATCATCGGGCTCAGTCTCGTTGCGCAGAATGCATTGTCATTAGAGCTGTGCTCTCCCGGCTGGCGAAATGGTCTTTCTCTATTTGGTTACAATCTGTTGTTTGGCGCGACTGTATTGATACTGGTAGAAGGGTGGCTGCCACATCTCAATAAGGTGTTGTCGTCGAATCCATTGCTCTTCCTTGGATCTATCAGTTACGCCTTGTATGTATTTCATGTACCAATTCGAGGCGCCATATTGTTCATCACAAAGAACACCCACATCTCTGAATCTCCAATTTGGATTCAGGCTTTTTATTTCGGTTCAGCTATTACTGCCGCGTACCTTTCTAAGATCCTGCTCGAAGATCGTGTGGAGACGTATAAGCATCGGTTTCCGGTGGCTAGCCAATCCAAGTAAATCGTTTTTTTAACGGTAAATCCCGACATTAAATATTATTTCTCTTGCAGTCTTGTCACAATTTCTTGATAGATTCAAATGCCGTCATGATTGAGCGTCCACAACCAAGACCGGCCTGCGTCTACACGCTCGACAAGATGCTATACCGAAAAGTGGCCAGCCTCAGTTTTTTACTCTAAATAGACCAACAAGCTCATTCTATGGGTGAATCGCCAAGTTTGGCTCTTGCAATGCGTAATCGCTAAGCTAAGAATTATGTGATTCACTGATTGCGATTGAAAAGTATTTTAGCCGTGCCCCTCCTGCAGTATCCTTGGTTAATTGAAGCCGTATTTATTGTGTATTGTCATGCAATAGACCCGAGGACCTTATAGAGCGGTATCGGCTAGCTGGAGACAGAAATGAAATCGATTGTGGGAGGAGGGCCTAAGAAGCTTCTCTATACCTTGAAGACCGCGAATAAGATCGGTCTACTTAGTTCGGCTAAAGCCTTAAATTCGAGCAATGCCTGCAAGGCGTGTGGCTTGGGTATGGGTGGTCAGCGCGGAGGTATGATTAATGAGCTGGACGAATTCCCCTCGGTTTGTAATAAAAGTGTTCAAGCGCAATCCACCGATATTCAAAAGCCCATTCCCCCTGAAATATTTTCACATAGCCTAGATGAGTTTCGGGCTCTGTCCGCGTTCCAACTTGAACACTTGGGGCGCTTGGGTAAGCCAATTTACAAGGCGGCGGGCGAGCAACACTATCGCGAAGTGGACTGGGATTGGGCGCTGGATCACGCCGCCGCGGGTATGGCAAAGGTAGATCCCGACCGCAGTTTTTTCTATAGCTCAGGCCGCTCTTCAAATGAGGCGGGTTTTGTTCTGCAGCTGATGGCGCGGCTTTACGGCACCAATAATATTAGCAACTGCTCTTATTACTGCCACCAGGCGACCGGCGAAGCCTTGGGTAATACGGTTGGCACCGGTACGGCCACTGTTGAGCTTGATGATATCGCCCACTGTGATTTGTTTTTCTTGATCGGCGCAAATCCCGCCTCTAATCATCCGCGGCTACTCCATAAACTGATCGGCTTACGCCGTCGCGGTGGTACGGTAGTCGTGATCAATCCGCTGCGAGAGGCGGGTTTGGTGCAGTTTGCTGCGCCTAAAATGATCAGCTCTATGATCAAGGGCGGGGACGAAGTAGCGAGTATTTATTTGCAGCCAAAAATCGGCAGCGATATCGCTTTGTTCACGGCTATTGCCAAGGCGGTGATTGAGGAGGGAGGCTGCGCGCAGGCCTTTATTGCGCAGCATTGCAGCGGTTATACGGATTTTTTAAGTCACGTTGAATCTCAGTCCTGGGCTACATTGGTAGATCGCTGCGGTATTGCTAAAGAGCAGGTTTTGCAGGTCGCTGATATGTATATCAATTCCCAGAGCGCGATTTTTGCGTGGGGTATGGGTATGACTCACCATCGTCATGGCGTCGACAATATTGAATGGATTAGCAACCTCGCTTTACTGCGCGGTATGGTCGGCAAGGCTAATGCCGGCCTGCTGCCACTGCGCGGGCATAGCAATGTGCAAGGCATAGGAACGATTGGGGTTAAGCCGGTGCTGCCCAGTGAAGTCTTTGAGCGCATAGAAGCAACCTTTGGGGTGAGCTTGCCGAGTAAGAAAGGCATGCACACGCTGGAGTCGCTGGAGCGGGCTCATGAGGGAGGTATAGATGCGGCTCTCATTCTTGGCGGAAATTTATACGAAGCCACGCCAGACAGTAAGTGGGCTGCCAAGGCGCTGGATAATATTGGCCTGAAAATTTTCCTGACCACGACCCTCAACCGAGGCCATATCACCGGCGTCGACAGCGGCGAGGTGCTGGTGCTACCGGTTTGCGCGCGGGACGAAGAGCCAGAACCAACGACGCAAGAATCGATGTTTAACTATGTTCGTTTAAGTGATGGTGGTATTGAGCGTATTGCATCGGTTCGTTCAGAGGTGGCTATTCTTGCTGATATCGCCGCGAAACTGATACCGGCCAGTAAAATTAATTTCAGTGAATTTAAGCGTCATCAGCATGTTCGTGACGCCATCGCTAAGGTCGTTCCCGGTTTGGAAGAATTGGCTGATATTGACGTGGCCAAACGCGAATTCTATGTACACGGTCGGCTCAAGCACACGCCAGAGTTTAATACTGACGACGGAAAGGCCCGCTTTGTGGTTCCTCTGAGCGCGTTCGAATCAGGGTCGTCTCAGCGCCCCTTTACCATGATGACCATCCGCAGCGAAGGCCAGTTTAATTCCATTATCTACGAAGAGAATGACAGTTATCGCGGTGTTACAAATCGTTGGACGGTATTGCTGAATCAGCAAGACGCACTGGAGTTGGGGGTGAGTGAAGGCGCGACGGTCGATATCAGCTCTGACTACGGAGAAATGCGTGGTGTTGAGGTGAAGTTATTTAATCTGCCGCAGGGCTGCATTGCTGCGTATTACCCTGAAGCAAATGTATTGAGTTCGCGATTAACCGATCCGCGTTCACATACACCGCAGTTTAAGTCGATCGCGGTTTCGGTGTCGCGGTGTGAGTAACGCGGTGTTTATTCGCGATAGTTAATGCCCTGTATCGCGAGTTAAGCAGCAGACGCTCTAAGCAGCCTCCCCATGGGCTTGGTTTCAAGTTCAGTGCTAAAGGCGTCGTTTTCCCACGCGATATTCCCGCCAATCATTACCAGTGGTACCACGCCGTCAGATCGATTAACTAGTTGTTCGTGATTGTATTCATTGCGGTGCTGACGAATAACATTGGCTTCCCCGTCGTAATTAGCTAGCTGTTTAGGGTCTATCAAGATCAAATCAGCGACATCACCTTCGTTAATTGTGCCCGCCTTAACGCCAAATAAATCAGCGGCGTCTTTCGTCAAACGTTTTACGATATAGCTAATATCTTTGTCGCCGCCGCTTGATGCTAGCTTTAGGCTGCGCAGATTTACATCATAAAATGCCATATTGGTAAGGTGCGCACCGCAGTCGTTAAAACCGGGCATCAGCAGCGGGTTCATGAGTAGTTCGCGAATTGTGTCAGGGTTGCGATTCGCGGTGACCGTACTCCAGCTCAAATCGAGGTCAAAGCTTCGCAGTAATTGCAGCATAAAGTCGGCTTCATCACTGATCCAAAAGAAGTCCTTATTGATGATGCTCAGCTCCTGCTGACTAATGTCGCTGGGGATATTGCCGCGTTTAATATCAAGTATGCGATCCTGTACATACTGCATATTTAGGCCAACCCAGTGATCAATGGGGCAGCGTTCCACGGTCATATCGCTGAGTTTGCGGTTAAAGGCATAGTCTTCAATATTTAATCTGCGTTTTAACTTTGCCAGGCCCCAGCCCTGCTTTCCTTTTAGCCACATTGAACGAAAAGCGCTTATATATTCAGGGTCGTTGAGAATAGTAAGTCTGGCTTGACGATCTTCTAAATTCGTTTCGTTGAGTCTCCGTAGCTCCGGAATTTCTTCAGATAGCGGTGTGACTGCGCCGTCTGACCAGACTTTGAATGGCGCACCAAGCGCCTGTAAATGAAAGTCGCCTTGAATAAATTTGGAATTTAAAATCTTCGCTAGTAATTTGGCCAGACGGAGTAATCTCCAGTTATTGGCAACATCCAAGGCCGCAACGACGGTAGTTCGCAAGGGCTTTTTATGTAATCTACCGCTGGTAAGTAAAAAGGTTTTGATGGTGTTAATGGCGCTGTCCTTCGGTGGTGTCGCCTGCCATACCGCGCCGTGGTCGCGCACAACCTGGGTAAGCTTTTTAATCTCACCGTATTTGGCAAATTGGGTCGGTATGGTTTTCTCGCAATTAGGTTGATTTGCCAGGTAATGGAAGGGAAGCGCATCGGTTGAGAAGCCCGCGTAGCCAAGTTTGAGTGCGTCGCTAAGCTTAGCTTGCATGGTCTTTAGTTCGCTGTCGTTGGGATCGCGGCTGATGCTGTTGTCGAAACCCATGGCGTCAATCCGCAACATGGAGTGGGGCATTAGGGCGACGACATTTGGGCCAAGGTTAAGCTCTTCCAGGTGTTCCAAGTATGTCTTTGGCGAGTCCCAATGAACTTTTTCCGCGCAGCTGCGCAGAAAAGATTTGGGTAAATTCTCAACTCTAGCGAAGCAATCGACAATCGGGTCTATATCTCCGCTCCGTTGGTTGCCAAAGGCCAGACCTAAACTGCAGTTCGCAATGACCACGCTAGTTGTGCCGTGCCGAAGTGATTCGGGTAAGCCTGGTGAAAATTCCAGCTCCAGGTCGTAGTGGGTGTGGATGTCAAAAAAACCTGGCATTAGCCATTTGCCCTTGCCGTCAATAACGCGCGATGCATTGTCTGCGGCTAAGTCTTTACCTCGTGCGACAATTTTGCCGGCGGCGATGGCGATGTCTTCAATAATGGCGGGCTCCCCATTATTAAAAATCTTGGCGCCTTTTATCAGGGTATCGAATAGCGGTGATGAGCTCATGGATTTTACCTATTATGTTATAAGTGCTCGAAATAACTGGCTAGCATGCTTGCGCCCAGCTCCAGCGTCGTTTCCTTTGATTGGTCTGGTTTTCCGAATACATGGCGGTGTACCAATCCTTCGGCCATCGCGAATAAGTTAAATGCAACGGCCTCGGCATTTTCAATATTAAAGCTGCGCACGAAATGTAATACGCGCTCGTCCAATAGAATTTCACCTTGCTTCAAAATTTCTGCGAGTTGCGGATCCAGGGTCTTGCGATGTTCTAATACTTGGTGCAATTCTGGTTCCGCTTCGTGGAAGGCATAAATCAGCTTGAGCACATAGTGGAATATATCTTTGGTGGTATTAGCTTGTTCACTTATCGATATGAATTCGGTTGTCGATGGTACTTGTTGATAAAGATCTTCGATGCGCTGTTGCGCGATAACGCACAAAATGTCTTCTTTGTTTTCGAAATATTGATAAAAGGTGCCGGTTGCAACGCCGGCTCTACTCGCGATTGTCTTTGCCGTGGTGTTGTCATAACCCTGCTCAACAAAGCACACTTTCGCTGCGCTAATTAAAGCGCTGCGTTTTTGCTTGGCCCTAGCTTGGGTAGGAATTGCTTTCATTGTGGCGCTCTAATATTGAATTTTGTTGGTGTTGTTTGAGTAAGTGTTGTTGGCAATATAGTCAAAACTTGAACTAGACGTCAAGTTCGGCTTTAATTGAAAAGCGCACAGTTCTGGTTTATCAGCCGTCGTCTAAGTCTGGAGTCGAGATGAGTTTTGAAAATGCGGGTAACTTGCAAAACGATCTTGCCGCGTGGAAGGCAAGTGGAGAGTACTTGGAGATATCTGGCCATCAAATATTTGTAAAAGACGAGGGCGATAGTCAATTACCGGTGTTGTTGCTGATTCACGGCTTTCCAACCTCAAGCTGGGATTGGTCAGGCGTTTGGGATGAGCTAAAGACCCATTTTCGCTTAGTCGCTCTCGACATGCTGGGTTTTGGTTTCTCTGATAAGCCCAATGTGAGTAGTTACTCGATTCACGGTCAGGCCGACATTGTCGAGGCGCTTATAGCGGCTAAATCCTTAGACAGCTTTCACGTGTTGGCTCACGATTACGGCGACACGGTCGCACAGGAACTTTTGGCTAGGCAGCAGAGTGGCGCGGGAATAGGCCGATGGCTGTCGTGTTGCTTTCTAAACGGCGGTCTATTTCCAGAAACCCATCACGCCTTATTAACGCAGAAATTACTGCTAAGCCCGTTGGGGCCGCTGGTGAATAAATTAGCCGGATTTAAGCGGTTCAGCGCTAACTTTAGCTCGGTTTTTGGCCCGCATACTAAGCCGACGGCGGAGGAGTTGGCGTTGTTTTGGCAGATAATTAATGAGAAAGACGGCAAACATATTTTTCATAATTTAATTACCTATATGCGAGATCGTAAACTGCATCGCGAGCGTTGGGTAAAGGTCTTACAACAATCTGCTATTCCCCTGGCACTAATTAATGGCTCCCTTGATCCTGTGTCAGGTGCTCATATGGTCGCGCGCTATCAAGAGCTCAACTGCCGGCTGGACTACCTCGGTGTATTGGCGGAAATTGGGCATTATCCTCAGGTAGAAGATTCAACCGGAGTTGTTAAACACTACCTTACCTTTATGGACGGGATAGGATATCAATCGAAATAGCCAAACCTTAGTAGACTTTATGGGTGGCGCAGTCGTTGAGAAAACACCTTTAATTCGACGAATAACAGTATTTTATTAGTTTGTGCGAATAAGCTGAGTAATTGTTCGGTAGTGATTTTTGATTGGCAATAGTAAAAGAGAAGGCCGCTGAGCCAAGGTTTGCTATCATCAGCGGAGGTAGTTCGGCTTTCGTTATGTGTCATAGATGTGCGGAAGTATTACGTGTAGAAATGAGTGTATTAGAATCAGACTTTTAAAATTGAGCTCGTTGATAAGATTTAAGGGTGTCTTGATGAATATATTTAATAGAATTTTCGTTCTCTGTTTATTGCTAAGTGCTAACGTTGCTTTTTCTGAAACGGGATCGCCGGGAGCAACCGCACTAGACGTGTTTAAAAGTCCCTCCTGCGGCTGCTGTGGAAAGTGGGTTGAGCACATTGAAGAAAATAGCTTTACTGCGACGGTTCAGCATCCCTCTAATTTGAATGAGACTAAGGCCGCATTGGGTATTCCACCAAATTTAAGTTCGTGTCATACCGGGGTTAGCGCCGAGGGCTACTTCTTTGAAGGTCACGTACCCGCTAGTGTGATGGCGCGATTTTTAGCAAACCCACCGGCCGACTCTGCGGGATTAGCCGTGCCCGGCATGCCTGCAGGTAGTCCTGGTATGGAGATGGGTAGCCAGTTCACGCCATACAATGTTGTGCTTGTGAAGAAGGACGGTTCTAGTGAGGTCTTTGCGCGTATGATGTCTTATGACGATCAGTTTTAGTCTCGTCGTTAGTAGTGTGTGGTGTGCTTGGATCACTTAAAGAGGGCGATACTGTGGGGCCTGGAGCGGCCCGTTGAGTGCATGAAAAACACGACGTAGTGTTGGCTTCGTGCCTAATGGATTCAGGATCGGATACACCAAATCTTAATTGAATGTCGTCTCCCTGTTGCAGTGCGACTAATGCCACGAGTTTGTAATGTCGTCAAATTCCACGGCGTAATCGCCACCAATTTAGTGCGCGGCTTCCAGACATTGAGTGCCGTTAACTTTGTTGTCAAAGATAGCTTTTCTTATTCCTAGCCACTAAAATTAGGCTTTACGAAAAAACACTCTTTATAAGATTGTAAACAGGAAAGCCACTTACCTATTTATGGATATTTTCGGAACAAAACCCGTCTTCAATGAAACCCAGCAGCGCATTATAGACGCCGCTACCAGTTGTGTTAAACGCTGGGGAGTAGAAAAGACCAGTTTAAACGATATTGCCAAAGAAGCCGGTGTGACGCGGCCAACGGTATATAATTACTTCCCCAATCGACAAGATATATTGAGCACGGCGCTCGTGCAGTCGACCTATGATTTTGCCGAGCGACTTTATACGCATTTTAGAAAGTTTAAAACACCCCGCTCACGTCTTTTGGAAGCGGTGCTTTTCTGTGTTGAAACCCTGCCCAATGAACATTCGCTCACTTTGCTCACCGGCTCAGATCTGTCGGTATTCGTGAACGAGGGTGCACTGACCAATGAATTTAGTCAGCAAGTGCGGCTCAGTTTGTTCAAAGAGATATTGAAAGATAGTGGCTTGAGTGAGGCTGAGCTTGTCGAGTTAACCGAATTCGCCACCAGAATGCTGCTGTCATTATTAATGACACGCAGCGCCATTCCCCGCGATAGGGGGGCGCTGAAGGGTTTCCTTGAGCGCAGAATGTTGCCGGGTTGCGGATTGTAGGGTGGTCATTACCGGCAGCTACGCCGGCAATTTTTGCGCTGTGTCCAGGGCGCCACCGTTTTTATGGTGTGCGCCGACGGTAAGCTTAATTCCTTGCTCCAGATTGACTTTGGGCTTCCAGCCGAAATCGCGATAGGCCTTTTCAATACTGTAATAATGGTGGGTGACCATATAGCGGATGGCGAAACGGGTCATGCCGTTTTCACTATTTAGCGTGCCCCCTTTTAACGTATCAAGTCCTTCCATGATCGCCGCGGCCGTGTAAGCCAGCCAGAAAGGCACCTTTTTGGTGATGGGTGGGTGACCTAGTTCAACGGCAATTTTTTCGACAAAATCAAAGAAGGCCATTGGCTCGCCATTGGTAACGAAGTAGGCCTGCCCGCAGACCGGTGAGCCGGCCACGAGATTTTCTTCCGCCGCCAAAACCGCGTCCACCATATTACTTATATAGGTAAAGTCGGATAGCTTGTCGCGATTACCCACGGCGCGGGTCAAACTGCCGTTGGCTATTTTTTCGAGTATGGCGGGTAAAAAACGGTTGTCACCCTCGCCAAATACGACGTGGGGGCGAATAGCGCAGACTTGGGTGAGGGTAGTGCCACTAAATGCCAACACGGCTTTTTCAGCCTTGATTTTACTGTCGGCATAGGGCGCCTGCGATATCGACGAGTAGGGTAAGGTTTCGTCACCGTATTCTATGTCCTTGCCTTCGTAGACTGCACTGGCCGAGCTTATATAAACCAGGCGCGGAATCTTGTTCGCGACACAGGCTTCCATAATGTTCAATGTGCCGTCATAGTTCACTGCCCATACAGCGGCCTCTTGGTTGTGCTTGGTGTGCACAATTGAGGCGTTGTGAACAATAGTATCCGCACCTTGGCAGGCGTCGATAAGCGCTGCTTTGTCGCAAATATTGATGTTGATAAACCTCACGTCATCGCGAAAGGCGCTTCCACCAAAATCGAGGACAGTGACCTTGTGTCCCGCGTCTGCAAAGCCGTTGACCAAGTTGCGGCCAATAAACCCGCAGCCACCCGTTACCACAATATTTCGTTTCGTTGTCATAACATGTCCCTGTTTATATTATTTTGCGGTGCCGAACATTTGGTCCCAGAATGGGAAAATAGACGCGTAATTCGCGTTTAAATGTTTGCCGTGGTGAATGTCGTGTTTTATAGCCCAGAAATTTAGCAGCCGTAGGGCGGGGTGCGGAAACACCAGATTCGAGTGCACAATAATATTGACACTGGTATAGATGAAAAACATGATCGCGAACGCGGTGGTGCTGATTGGGCCCAATATAACTACGGCAATAAAAAGCAGAGATACACCCAAGATATTTTCCAAAGGGTGCAGGTAGGTGCTCTCGACCGAGGTTGGGAAGCGCACGTAGTGGTGTACACCATGCACATATTTCATCACTTTGGGATAGTGCATGCCGCGATGAAGAAAATAATACATGAAGTCATATAGCATCAGTGATGCCAGCACTTCGCCGACCAAGGTTGCGACCGACGTCGAGCCAACATAGACCAACTTGTCGCCAAGGTAATAAAACGCAGCGACAAACAGCAGTAGTGAAAGCAGCATATTTAGACTGACATTGATGTATTTTTTGCCAGTAGGAATACGATTGCGCTCTGGCGTGCGGATACGATACTTGCCAAAGCGTTCTGATTGCACCGCCCACGTCATAAAGCCGATTAATACGGTGTTCGTCACGAAGACCGCAGCGATCATAATTAAAAAGTATGTGTTCATAAAAATCTCACGGCGCTTAGCCTGGTCTATCCGTTCTTTTTAAGAGAAAGTGAAATAAGTTTGCACAGATGTTTGAGTTTCTGAATTAGGCCATTTGAAAACATCATGCGCGTTGACGCTAAGGCTACGTCGTAGTCGCTCGCCCCGACTGGAAAGAGTTTGGGCGGAATTTCAAATGGAAAGCGGTCGCTTAAAACGGCCTTTTGATTGGTGTATGCACGCAAGCCGTCACGGCCATTCATGCGTCCAAAGCCAGAGTATTTAACGCCGCCAAAAGGCAAATCCTGGTTTAGGTAACACAGCCCGAAATCATTGATGCAGGTAGCGCCGGCCTCTAGTTGATCGGCGATCTTTTCGCCGCGACGGCGACTTTTGGTAATAACGGAGGAGTGCAAACCGAAGTCTGTGCTATTAGCCAGCGCGATCGCTTCTTCATCACTACTCACTCTCATGATTAGCATGACCGGGCCGAAAACCTCTTCGTAACTGATGGCCATGTCTGGGCTAACGTCGGCCAAGATTGTCGGTGGATAGTAATTGCCTTGGAGGTCCTCGTTGATAGCGCCTCCGCAAATAACGCGAGCCCCTTTGGCGATGGCATCTTTCACGAGCTTGTCGACAATGGCGACCTGAAGTGGAGAGGTCATGGCGCCCACATCAACATTGCCACCTTTTTGGGGC
The DNA here is from genome assembly GCF_963975605.1 of uncultured Zhongshania sp. Taxonomy (NCBI): domain Bacteria; kingdom Pseudomonadati; phylum Pseudomonadota; class Gammaproteobacteria; order Cellvibrionales; family Spongiibacteraceae; genus Zhongshania; species uncultured Zhongshania sp. The sequence continues at coordinate 371,905 of NZ_CAXBHN010000001.1, forward strand.
GGTCCCTGGCGCAGTGCACAGGCGACTGTGCTCACTTGCTCTAAAAATGCCTTGTACACTTTGTTGTGAACAATGATTCGCTCTGAGGCAATGCAGTTCTGCCCCAGATTGATAAAGTTGCCACCTAATGCGGAGTGAACTGCTTTATCCAGGTTGGCATCTTCGCAAACAATAAGCGGGTCTTTGCCGCCAAGTTCCATTACTACCGGCACGATATTTTTGGCGCTGCCTTCGATAATGCGGCGACCGTTTCCCACCGAACCGATAAATAATATTTTTTGAATATTGCTTCTCACCAGGGCGGCGCCAGTGTCGCCATAGCCATTGATAATTTGCACGGTATCGCTGGAGAACCCTTCTTTTTCCAGTGCTTGATTGGTAATTTCCTGAAATTTACTCGATGACCAGGCGACCATTTCAGACGCTTTGATGATGACCGCATTACCCGCCATTAAGGGAGCGCCCAAGGAGCTTATTATATTTTGTAGTGGGTAGTTCCACGGCACGATACACGCAACAACGCCTAATGGCCGGTATTCAATTCGGCCTTTCTTATGCATTAACAATCCGGAGCTGACTTTCTCCGAACGGAGATGTCGCTCGCCGTTTTTAATTAGCCATTTCAGTTTATTGCAGGCGGCAAAAATTTCGCCAAGCAGGGCGTTTTCGTAGGTTTTTCCGGAATCTTGCACGATGTAATCGCAAAGCTCGTCGGCATTGTTCAGCAGGTAATCAAGAATATGTTGTAGTACCGCGCGCCGCTGTTTGAAACTGCTTTTGGCCCAGGTTTTCTGCGCGCGGTGTGCGCTTTCTACCGCCGCATCTACTTCACTTGCAGATAGTGCCGCAACTTGTCCCAGCGCGTGACCATTTGCCGGGTTGCTGCACAAGATCATTGCCGGTGAGGGCATTTCCGTTTTCGCAATATCTACTTCAACAACACTGGTATTCATCATTATTATCCGTATTGGTTTTTCAAAGTGAGTGGCCGGCGAGAATGAAGTCCGCCGCGCGATAGGCAATCATCATTGTTGGCGCGTTTATAGCCGAAACCGGAATTTCGGGAATAGCCGAGGCGTCGGCAACGCGAATGTTCGCTACGCCTTTTAAGCGCAATTCTAAATCGACGGGCTGTTTATCGGTCTCGCCCATCGCGCAGGAGCCGCAATAGTGGAAGGTGGTCATTGTTGCCGCTTCAGCCCATTTTCTGACTCGTGTCTTATCGTCTGATTTGCCACCCAGGCTCATGGCTTTATTGCCCCATGCCGCCATCCCTGCTTGTTCGGCAATCTTTTTCGCGGTGGCAACGCCGGCCAGCAGCGTGTCCATGTCGCGTCTTTCGCTGTAGTAAGCGGGATCGATTCTGGCTTGTTGCTCGGGGTCTGCCGACAGCAGGCCAATACTGCCACGGGATTCTGGCTTACCCAGGATGACCACAATGCCGTATATTTTTTCTACGTAGCTGCGAACAGCCGCTAGTTTAAAGGCGAGGTTTATCGCCCCGCGCAACAAACTGCGCAAGGTTTTGATTTTGTATAGGCGGCCTGGCAGGGCGAGTACCGGCGCCATTCTCAGCATCGACTTGTGTAAAGTGAGGGGGGCAGAGAACAGGACATAGCAGGTATCGGCTTGACCACTGGCTAGCTGCGTACGGGGATTGGCGCGGTTAAATCCGTAAAGCTGCGGGTAGCCAAAATCAATGGGATTTTTAGCGCGATAAAACATGCAAACGTTGGGGTGGTCGTGGAGGTTTTGGCCGACGCCGTCTGACTCTACGTCTACCGTAATGCCGACTGGTTCCAACTCATTGCGCGGCCCAATCCCTGACAACATCAATAGTTTTGGCGTTTCTAATGCGCCCGCGCACATGATGACTTCGCGCTTGACGCTGGCTTCGTGCATTGCACCTTGGTGGCGGTAGCGCACACTAGTGACGACATGCCGATTATCGTTGTCACGACGTAGGCAGAGCTTATGGACATGAGCATCGGTTTTAACAGTGAGATTCTGTGGCGGCTCGTCACGTATAAACGCAACGTAAGAGCTGCGACGCTTATCGCCCTCAAAATTCATCGCGTTGTAGCCGATTTTATTATTGATGCTGCCGTTGTTTAAATCCTGTTCTCGGCTAAACCCAAGAGCGGCGCTAGAATGAATAAATAGTTCGGTGAACGGGCTGCCGGCTCGGCTTCTTGGGCGCAAGGTCTCTTCTAGTTTAATAAATGTTGGCTCTACGTCCTGCCAATGCCAGCCCTTGGGCCATTGGGCAAAATCGAGTTTGTCGCCACGGGTGTAGACCATACCGTTTACTGCACCGCTACCGCCCATACCGCGGCCACTGCCGGCAAAAAGGCTGCGGTTGCCGCAGTTGTCCTGCGCCGTTGACGCCCTGTCGATGATGACCGCATCATTGGCAAAGGCATCGCGGAAACCATCTGCGTTGAGGGTTTCTGGATTGCGGTCTGCAGCTTGCCCGGCCTCTAAAAGTAGTACCTTTAAATTACCGTGGTTCGCTAAGCGAGACGCGACGATGCAGCCAGCTGATCCGCCTCCTACAACAATGTAATCAAAGACCTCTTGGCTCACGACTATTCCTTTTATTATGGCTGCGCTTGTGAACGATTTTGAGTTTATATTACTTTACACATATACATCAAGTGTAATGTGGTAAATATTTGTTCGCGGTGCCGATTGTGGCTGCTTTCAGTCAGAGTGACTGTTGGTGTGGCCTATCTGCGCATGTTCGGCTAAGAAAATGACGCGATAGCGGTCACGTACTTGGTGGTGAGCGACGGTCTTAAGTGCTGAGCTACTACTTCAATTTATCTGCAACTTTTGAATCAGCTTTTTAAATTCTTGCTGCTCTTTTGCGGTGAGGCGTGAATCAATCCATTTATCTATATTCTTATCGCCGCCTTCGCCCGCGAGTATCGCGGAGAAATGCTTAAGGACGCTTACTTTGCTGATGCTTTCCTGGGGGTTGTTGCGTGGCGTTTTGCTTAATATGGCTCTGACAGAATCGTCTTGATAGGGGCCGACACTGTGTGAGTTCAGGCCGAGTGCTTGGTGAAGTTGTGCCAGCTGTTTCGTCAATTTAGTAAAGGCGCGATTGCCAATCGTGGCCGTCATTTCTTGCTCTACTTCAGTCATCGCGGCGACGGAGTCATTTATTAGCGTTAAGCCCATTGGGGTGAAGCAGACATTGCGAACTCGCTTGTCAACTGAACTGTTCTCGCGGCGAACGTAGCCTCGCTGTTCCAGCTCTTTAACCAGCCTAGATATGGCCTGCGGCGATACGCCGTTGTATTCCGCAAGGTCGCTCATAGCCGAGCCATCCAGTGCCACGTATAGCAATACTTGTGCGTAGGAAAGCTGGAGTTCCAGATGGCCGCTGTTGGCAAGTTTGGCGGTTAGGCGACTGTGTAGGTAGCGACCGAGCATGCCGACTATCATTGTTGCGGTGTGTTCTATATCACTTTGCGAGGCGTTTTTTAGGGTCGCAAGTTCAGCGCTGCGACCCAGTGCGGCGAGTTTAGCGCTCATGTCTTGCAGGGCGGCTTCGCCCAGTAGCTGTGCAAACTCTTGATTGATTTCAATGAGTTGCAAGCCCGCGTCGGTGATTAATGCCCTACCTTGTTTGCTGAGTGAAATCAGTTTGGCGCGACCGTCCTCGCTGTCATTCTGCTGGAGAATGTAGCCTGCCTTTTTGATGGGCTGCAGTGATTGCAGACAGAGCTGCTTGCTCATATTGAGTAGCTCGGCCAGCTCAGTGAGTCGCATGGGTCGTTGGTAAAGCAGGTTGAGTGGCGCGCTGTATTGCATGGCTAATTGCGGGTAGCCAGCATCACTAAGTGTCTGCATCACTCTCTTTTCGGTATAGGCCGCAATATCACCTAAGTGGCGAATCGGATTGCTGCGATAGCGCGCCCAATTACTGGCGATTAACGTGTCTTCTTTAGTCAATTACGTGTGCCTAGCGTAGGGGTTAATACTAAACGGATATATATTAAATACTATTCATGTATTTACCAAATGTAAAACACTGTGTTACTTTAAATTTCACCCGATCACAGCGTAGCGGGTAAGACAATAATAACAATGAGGCACACGATGACCCTAGATACTGGGCGGTCGGCACCTGTGTTCGACCCGTACTCACATGCAATGCACGATGATCCATACCCGTCGTATGCGCGCTTGCGCGCTGAAGATCCAGTGCATTACAACAGCGAACACGGCTTTTGGTTATTTACTAAATGGGATGATTGCCACGCGGCGTTTCGTGATTTTAAAACCTATAGCAGTATCAATGGCCCGGCGCTAGAAGCTGATCAAAGTGCCAATGCGGGTTATCCCATGTTTATTAATATGGACCCGCCGAACCATACCCGTATACGCAAATTGCTTTCTGGCCTAATGGTGCCCCAGCGTATCAAGTCTTTAGAGGACTATACCCGCAAGAAGGCGATTGCCTTGCTGGAACCGATGCTGGCCGGCGGTGAGATGGATGTGATCAAAGATTTCAGCGCAATTCTGCCGATGGACGTGATTTCCACCATGATTCACGTGCCAGAATCAGAACAAGCCGATGTGCGGACGTGGGCGGACGATCTTATTTATCGCGAAGACGGTCAGTTCGGCTTGACCGATCGCAATGTAAAAGCCTACTTCAAAATAGCGGCTTACTTTGACGAGCTGGCAAAGTCCTTAGCTCATAAACCCTATGATCCCGATGATATGTTTAGCTGCGTTTTGCGTGCTGAGAAAGACGGCAAAATGACCCATGACGACGTCATTGGTTTCGGTATTTTACTTGCGGTGGCGGGCAATGAAACCACCACCAAATTAATCGGCAATATGGCTTATCGACTTTGGCAATACCCTGAGCAGCGTCAGCGTCTGCTCGACCACCCAGAGCGAATTGGCGATGCCGTGGAAGAGACGCTGCGCTTTGACGGCTCGAGTCAATTGATTGGCCGTACCGTAATGCAGGATGTTGAGGTGCGTGGCAAGAAGCTGAAAAAGGGGGATCGCGTTGGTCTCTGTATTGTGTCCGCCAGCCGCGACGAAGATCGCTATGACAATGCCGACGTTTACGATGTGTTTCGTGGCGAGCGGAATCACATGGCCTTTGGCGCCGGTATTCACTCCTGTCTGGGTGCCGCATTAGCGCGTTTAGAAGTTAGGGTCTGCTTTGAAGAACTGCTTAAACGCATTCCCCACTATGACGTAGACGTGGGTCGTGCAGATCGAACTCACAATCCAAATGTGCGGGGCTATACAACTTTACCTATTCGTTTTACGCAAACTTACTGAGGGCTTGCGATGATGCATTGTGGCTTTATTGGACTGGGCAATATCGGCAAGCCGATGGCGGAAAACCTAGCTAAAAAATGCGCGACATACGATATGGCGCTCACGGTGTTTGATGTTATGCCTGCGCCTATGGCGGATCTTGCTGCCTTGGGAGCGTCGACTGCAAATAGTCCGGAAGATATGGCAAAGCAGTGTGAGTTGATCGGTATTTGTGTTCGCAATGACGATGATGTTGAGCAACTTTTATACGGCGCTAACGGCCGGGATGGCATGTTAAAGCTGGGGCGGCCGAACGCGATTTTTGCGATTCACAGCACAGTGACTCGCGACAATATTGTGCGCTGGGCAGCAGACGCTAAACAACACAATATTCATGTTGTTGACGCGCCAATTACCGGCGGCGCTGGCGGTGCGGCGGCGGGTACCCTCTGCATTATGCTCGGTGCCAGTCCTGAGCTTAGCGAGCGTCTGCAGCCAATGCTGTCGTGCATGGCAAGCAAACTGGTTGCAGCCGGTGAGCCGGGGGCGGGTACGGTTTTAAAATTGGCGAATAATTTAATGAATTACACCGCCTTTACGGCGATCAGTGAAGCGACTGCATTGGTGAAGGCTGCGGGTGTTGATGTTGAAAAACTATTTGAAGTCGGTGAGGCCAATGGCGTGATTACGCCGATGGCAAAGCAGTTTGTCACCGGTCGAGATGGTCTGTTTTCAGGGTGTACAAAAGAAGAAATGTTTTCAATCTTTGGCCCCTTTGCGGGTTTGGCTGAAAAAGATTTGGACCATGCCCTGCATCTTGCAGCGCAATTAGGTTTGGAGTTTAGCGTAGCAAAAAAGGTGCGCGAGGGAATTCATCAAACCTTCCTAGAGGTGATTACCGCTAAGTGTTAAGTATCTAAATACCAGAATAAAATCGAGAAATAACTCGAATAGAGGAATTCAAATGTCATTTTTTGCCGAACAGCGGCTCTATATAGACGGAACATTATGTGATGCCGAGGGTGGTCGCGTTTACGACAATATCAACCCTCTTACCGAAGAGCTAGCCGGTGTTGCTGCGGACGCGAGTTGCGCCGATGCGGAGCGTACAATTGCGGCTGCACGCCGCGCCTTCGACGAGACGGAGTGGTCGCGGGATCATCGCGGTAGGGCAAAGATATTACGGCGCTTTGTGCAGGGATTAAATTCGCATATAGATGCGCTGCGCGCCGCGGTTGCGACTGAAACAGGGGCCACGCAATTTTTTGTTAACGGCCCGCAGTGCGACGGGCCGGTTGCGATGGCGTCGTGGCCGCTGGATTATTTAGAGCAATTCACTTGGCAGCGCGATATCGGCCACTATGAAGTGATGGGCATAAAAAGTCGTCGTATTGTTTTTAAAGAGGCGGCGGGTGTGGTGGCGGCAATTAGCCCCTGGAATTTTCCCATTCAAATTAATTTAGCCAAGTGTATGCCAGCGCTGGCGGCGGGCTGCACGGTGATATTAAAGGCTGCACCAGAAACGCCGTGGACCGCGTCGCTATTGGGGCGCATTGCTGAAGAGGCGGGCTTACCCGCAGGCGTGTTCAATGTGCTGACAGCCAAAGACCCTGCGGAAATTGGCGCCATATTGAGTACCGATCCGCGTATCGATGTGGTGTCTTTTACTGGCTCGACCGCCGTTGGCAAAACCGTTATGCGCAATGCCGCAGATACGGTTAAGCGCGTGTTTCTCGAGTTGGGTGGTAAGTCAGCGATGGTGGTATTGGACGATGCCGATCTCGAAAGTGCCTTGTTTGGTGTATTCGCTGTTTGCGCGCACAGCGGCCAGGGCTGCGCCATTCCAACCCGTCTTCTTATTCCCCGTGCGCGTTTGGCTGAGGCAGAGGCACTGGTAACAGCTTATTTAGGTGGTTTGTCTTATGGCAGCCTGGACACGAGTGCGGAAATGCAGGGGCCGCTAATCAGCGAGCGTCAGCGTCAGCGGGTACTGGCGTATATCGAACAGGGAAAGGCAGAAGGCGCGAGATTGCTCATGGGCGGCGGAGTGCCCGCTCATCTTAAACGGGGCTTCTTCGTCGAGCCGACGGTGTTTAGCGACGTTGATAATTCTATGAGTATCGCTCGCGAAGAAATCTTCGGTCCGGTGTTGGTCATCATCCCCTATGATTCCGAGGCCGACGCATTGCGCATTGCCAACGACTCTATTTACGGTTTGTCCGGCGCCGTTTACTCGGCGAGTGAGGAGCGTGCCATGAATTTTGCCAGCCGAGTTAGAAGCGGCACGATGATGGTTAACGGCGGTAATTTTCTCGGTCCGGATGCGCCCTTTGGTGGCTATAAGCAAAGTGGCAACGGCCGTGAGATGGGGCCGGAGGGGTTCGAAGAATATTTAGAAACCAAGACAGTGGCAGTTGCGGTATAGGAAGCGCGTATGAGTAATTTCCATCATCCTATCGCGGGTCATGTTTATGCAGTGACTGGTGCATCAAGTGGCTATGGCTTCGCGATAGCACAGGCAATTGTCGCCGCTGGTGCGGTGGTGGGCTTAATTGCGCGCGGCCAGGAAAATCTCGATTTAGCGCTGGCCACCATTGGCAGCGAAAACGGCTTTATTGCCACTGCGGATGTCAGTGATAGCAAACAGGCCGGCGCGGCACTGCAGAAAATTCATGCGCACTTCGGTCGCCTGGATGGCCTGGTCAACAATGCCGGGATGGCGCGGCCGGGGTCTATTGAAACCTACAGCGATGACGAAATTACCTCGCAATTGCAGCTCAATATTGCGGCGGCGATGTATTGCTCGAGGGCCGCCATTCCCTATTTAAAAAATGCGAATAACCCCCGTATTGTCAATATCAGTTCAGCCAGTGCAGAGCATCACGATGAAATGCAGGGCCTGTCATTGTACGCGGCGACCAAGGCTGCGCTGGAGCGATTGAGTCGAGATACCCGTCGCGAGGTTCAGGAGTATGGCATTGGTGTCACGATATTGCGGCCGGGTGCGGCGATGACTGAGTTTGTTGCTGACTGGGATATGGCGAAGCTAAAAACTGCCGTTGATGTTTGGAATGAGCGGCAAGGTCGCTGGATGGATAGTGGCATGGAGCCTGGGCACGTTGCCGATGCCTTGGTTTATTGCCTCGGCGTGCCGCCGGGCGTGTCGGTAGATTTACTTGAAGTGCGCCCGAATAAATTAGTCGAAAAGTTTAAATTCTAAAGAGTATGAGATGGTTGCTATTACTTATATAGAGCATGACGGCAGCGAGCACTGCGTCGATGTTGAAGAAGAAATGAGTCTTATGGAAGGGGCGAGCTTGAATATGGTGCCCGGCATTGAAGGCATGTGCGGTGGTATTTGCTCCTGCGCAACATGCCATTGCTTTATTGATCTAGAAGATCAGCAGCGACTTGCGAATATTAGTGAAGGCGAAGATGCCATGCTAGATGGCCTCGCAGATCGGCGGCCGGAGAGTCGTCTTTCCTGCCAAATTCCTGTTACGGACGCTTTGGCGGGTTTGCGCATTCGTTTGCCAATGAGTCAGGATTAGCTCGTAACTAAAATAATAACGGCGTGGGGGATGTATGACATTTAAAGACAAGGTGGTGGTGATCACCGGCGCGGGGCAGGGCATTGGCGAGTGCTATGCAAAGCGCTGCGCAGCGGAAGGGATGAAGATTGTTATTGCCGAACTCAATGTGGAGCAGGGGCAAAGGGTGGCGACACAAATTGCCGAGACCGGCGCCGAAGTTGCCTTTGTGCAGACCGATGTGGGGGACGAGCAATCGTGTTTGGACTGCGCCGCACAAACCGTAGCGCGATTCGGACGTATCGACTACCTCATTAATAATGCGGCGATCTTCGGCAATATGAAAATTGAAGGGTATTTAAATGTTGAGATGGACTACCTTGAAAAATTCATGCGGGTAAATGTCCACGGTAGCTTAATGATGGCCCGAGCTTGCGTGCCACACATGCCCAAGGGAAGCGCCATTGTGAATCAATCGTCCACCGCGGCGTGGATGAATATTGGGTTTTACGGGGTGGCCAAATTGGCACTCAATGGTTTAACCGGCTCGCTTGCCCGCGAATTGGGTTGGCGAAAAATTCGCATCAATGCCATCGCACCCGGTCCGACGGAAACGGAAGCACTGCGCAATACCGCTGGCGATTACGCGGATGAACTAGTGAAGCAAATGCCCTTGAGCCGCTTGGGTACACCAGAGGATATGGCCGACGCGGCGTTATTCCTGCTGTCGGATCAGGCATCTTGGATTACCGGTCATATTATGAATGTCGATGGCGGCCAATTTATGCGCGTCTAGCGCGGGAGAAGTGTATGAGTAATACCAAGCGAGAGCAGGGCATCGCAAAATACCACGAGGTGTATTGCAATCAATTACCTGAGCCACCCGCGGAGGGGCAAGATCGCTTTTTTGACTATATGCTCAGCTCCCTATTCGGTGATTTGTGGGCTAACGCGACCTTAAGTATTCGAGATCGGCGCCTATTATTGCTCGGTGCAATTGCGGCCCAAGGCGAAGATTTTACTTTCACTATTCAGGCGGAGTCTGCTTTTAAGCGCGGCGAACTGAGTGAGCTTGAGCTGGAAGAGGCAGTGTTATTTCTCACCCAGTATGTTGGCTATCCTCGCGCGTCGAAGATGCGTTTGGCGCTAATGGGCTTGATGGCTAAGTTAAAACAAGCCGATACCAAGGGTGCTGAGGTTTAGTTATGGGCTTGTTGCAAGAGAAGACCGAGCAAAACAGAGCGACGGCGATTCAGTTTATCACGCTGCTGTCTGCCGGCGACGTGGACGGTTTTATAGCGCTTTATCACCCAGAGGCAAGTCTGTGGACATCTGGCACCACATTAATATCTGGTCGCTACACGCGTGAACAGATAGAGGCAACGGCACATTTTGTGTTCGACGCGTTTCCAAATGGTTTGGCATTTTTTGTGCGGGGTGTTACCGCCGATGGCGATCGGGTGGCGGTGGAAGCGGAGAGCGAAGGTGAGCATATATCTGGGGTGGTGTATCAAAATTTGTACCACTTCCTGTTTGAGTTTAAAGACGGCAAGGTGCTTTGCCTTAAAGAGTATATGGATACCGAGCGGGTTACAGAGGTTCTTTGCGGTGGCCAGCGACCGTCAAAGTGATATTAATTCAAATGGATGATGTTTTAACTTTACACTTTGATGCAAGTTGTAATAATGTAAATTAATGATGCAGCGTGGAATAGATATAAAATTCCGCGACTAACTGATCCTTAAATTAAAATAATGCAAGAACTGCAATCGCAGTAATGAGGAGCAAAAGATGGCGGCGACTTCTGCAGTGACCAGCCCGCAAGGGCAAGAGCCACCTAAGGCCAAAGGCGGACTACCGGTTTTGGGGCAAATGTTGGGTTTCGCGCGCAACCCCTATCAGTTTGTAAAAAAATTGTCTGATGACCATGGGGATATTGTCAGTTTTCAAATGCTGGGTCAGCGCATTGTTCTGCTAACCGGCGAGGAAGCCAGTACATTATTTTACCGCTCTTCTGATGAACAAATGGATCAATCTGCCGCCTATAAACTCATGACGCCAATCTTTGGCGAGGGTTTGGTATTTGACGCGCCCAATGATCGTAAAAATGAGCAGCTCAAAATGTTGATGCCGTCCTTGCGGATGGAAGCGATGCGCGATCACTCGCATAAAATCGTCGGCGAGGTTGAGAGTGCAATTGAGAGCTGGGGGGAGAGCGGCGAAGTCGAGCTTGTTGATTTCATGAAGCGCTTGACGATCAATACCGCCAGTCACTGCTTGTTGGGAAAAGAATTCCGCTACGAATTAAGCGAAGAGTTTGCTGAAATTTACCACGACCTAGAGCAGGGCGTGCACCCCGTTGCCTATCATTTCCCCAATTTGCCCCTGGCACGTTTTCGCAAGCGTGATCGCGCGCGAGTGCGTCTGCAGGAGTTGGTGGGGAGTATTGTAAAGCGCCGGGAATCTCAGGCCGAGAAGCCATCGGATATGTTTCAAACCTTGATTGATATGCGGTATGAAGATGGCACCGCGCTCGATGACAATGAAATAACGGGTTTGCTGGTTGGTGCTATTTTCGCTGGTCACCACACTAGCTCTGGTACCGCCGCTTGGGTACTGCTCGAGTTACTTAAAAACCCCGCGATATGTCGCAACGTAAAATCTGAACTTGATGGTTTGCTTGGCGCAAGCGGTGAAGTGACTTTCCAAAATTTACGGGAAGTACCTCATCTGGAAAATACCTTGAAAGAGGTGCTTCGCCTTCACCCACCGTTAATTATTCTGATGCGCAAGGTGTCTGAGGATTTGCATTTTAGAGACTACACCATTAAAGCAGGGGATATGGTGTGGACGTCACCACCGGTAACCCATCGAATGTCTAGTCTATTTGCTAATCCTGAGGTGTTTGATCCCGATCGGTTTACGGCGGGGCGTGCAGAAGACAAACGCTTAATGGCGTATCAACCCTTTGGTGGCGGTAAGCATAAATGCTCTGGCAATGCCTTTGCCATGTTTCAGATTAAAGCCATATTTGCCGTGCTATTGCGCCGCTATGAATTTGAGTTGGTCGATTCACCGGCAAGCTATGTCGATGATTACGCGGAAATGATCGTGCAACCGAAATCACCTTGCCGCGTAAAATATCGCCGTCGCGATACAGCGAGCTTTGCTTCAGAGTTCGGCAATTCAGCGGCGTCATCTGCAGCCGGAACCTGCCCAGCTCACCAGGCGAAAGCGCCGTCTTTAAAAGTCAAAGTTGATATGGGTTTATGTCAAGGTCACGCCATGTGTGTGGGTGAAGCGCCTGACCATTTTAAAATCGACGGCAACGGGATTTTAAATATTATTAAAACTGATGTCAGTGATGAAGAAAAACAGCACGTCGCAAAAGCAGTAGAGTTTTGTCCTAATCAAGCATTGCGTTTAGAGACGGAGTAAATACGTGAAGGTATTTCTAACCGGCGCTACCGGATTAGTAGGTGCACATACCGGACTTGCCTTACTTGAGGCTGGTCATCAACTGCGGCTCCTGGTAAGGGATCAAGGCTTAGCGCAGGCGTGGTTTGCAGAGCGGGGCCATCAGATTGACGATTGCTGTGTTGCGGATATGCGCGACCGCGAGGCGGTCGCAAAGGGCATAGCGGGTTGCGATGCCGTCGTTCACGCTGCCGCGGTGGTGAATTTAGACACCCGTCAAGGTAAAGAGACCATGGCGGCTAATTTGGCGGGGGTGGACTCAGTCATTACTGCCGCGGTACGAATGGGTTTACAGAAAATACTCTATGTCTCTAGCGTCGCCATCTTCATGCATCCGCAGGCAAAGAGCCTCAGGGAAGACGGGTCACTGGCGGTAGTGGGTGAATCTTATAGCGGGGCAAAAATCGCCTGCGAACAAAAGGTGCGGGCTCTGCAAACCGAGGGAGCGCCGGTGACAATCAGCTATCCGGCAATGGTAGTCGGGCCCGACGACCCACGCTTGTCGGAAAGCAACGGCGCACTCAGTATTTTCGTCAATCGCTTTATACCGATTACGACGTCCGGCATGCAAATTGTAGATGCCAGAGATCTTGCCAAGGCGCACGTACAGCTATTGGAAGATGTGCCGCGAGGGAACTACTGTAACCGACGCTATGTGGTAGGTGGCCATTTCATAACATGGGCAGAGCTGGCGACAGCGATGTCTCTACAGCTGGCGCGCCCACTTCGCCGCCTGCCTATCCCCGCTGTTATTTTGCGCTGGAGCGGCGCCTTAATGGACGTGTTGAGAAAACTTATTCCTATCCAATTCCCACTGAGCAGTGAGTCGGCGCGACTAGTTACCTCATTAGTGCCAGCGGATTCCCGCCGCTTAATTAAAGAGTACGGGTTTAAATTTCGGCCCACATCGGAGACGCTTGCCGACGCTTTAGTCTGGCTCGCAGACAATAATCATATACCCGCTCAGCGCTGAGCGAGTACCTGGAATTCCAATAAAGTTAATAATAAATAGCAGGAGTTTAAAATGGCAGATAAGCGTGTTGCATCGATAGTTCCACCTAATAAATCTTATCCTCGGGAAGAGTTGGAGGAAATGGTCACCCGTTGGTTACAGGCCAATGTCGATTGTGAAAAGGACGGCGACTGGACTAAACATCTAGCTCCGATGTATGCCGAAAACGCTGTCTATGGCTGGAATATTGGCCCTAACGAGGAGTTTGTTGCCAACGGCCGTCAAGAGATATGTGACTTGGCGTTGGGCTATCAAATGAAAGGGTTTGAAGAGTGGGAGTACCCCTATCACGACATCATTATTGATGAGAAACGCGGTACGGTTATCGGTTTCTGGAAGCAGGTAGCACCCTATAAAAGAAAAGATGGCAGCTTCTATGAAATTGCCGGCATCGGCGGTTCCTGGTTTGAATACGGCGGCAATTATCAGTGGGCGTGGCAGCGAGACTTTTTTGACCTCGGCAATGCGAAAGACTGCTTTTTTCAGCTTGCAGGTGCAGGTGCTTTGGAGCCCATTGTTAAGGAAAAAATTCATCGTCAGGCGAAGGGTATTTTACTTCCCGGGCATCGCAAACTGCGTGAAGAACCCAGTCGCTATGAAAAAATCAGAAACTCGCTTGCCTTGGTAAAAATCGCATTGACCGGTCGTTAAACCGTCGTTGATTGTTGGCAATAAAAATAACGATAAATAGAGATGAGAAGCTATGTGGTTTTCAGATAATCCGGATAAGGCGTGGGTAGAAAAGTTTTTCCTAATGTATACCCCGGTTTGGATGGCGCTGATGGCGCTGATGATGGTAACGGGTTGGGCGCAGTCTGTCGGTGATAAAGTCTTATTGATTCACGCGGCGATTGTTGCCCTTCCGATACTGATTATTCCCGCGCTATTGAATAGCCGTAAGTCAGCGACGCCCTGGCACGAGAGCTATTGGCTGAAGGCGAATATCTATCTTTTTGTTTTTGGATTTTTCGGAAACTATTTTGGGTCTGAGTATTTCTTTGATGTGTTGGGAATGGTCTACCACTATCCAAATGCAAGTACGAATTTGGACTCTGCTCTGCTAGGTAGTGGTGAGCAGAGAGTTCCTCTTATTATGTACTTTTATACACACGCCTATTTTATGACTTATCACGCTACTGCGAATATCGTGCTGCGGCGACTGCGAAATTTAAATATTCCCGGCGGAATTGCCTTGTTTCCAGTAATGGTTTTTGCCGTAGGGTATGTGTGGGCGTGGGCAGAGACGCGTGCCATGGCAAACCCGATGCTAGCGGAGAGTTTCTACTATCAAGATATGGCGAGGATGTTGGCCTACGGTTCAGCAATCTATGCCATTTACTTTATTGCTAGCTTTCCTATCTATTACCGAATTGACGAGCGTCGCGGCCAGTCGTGGTCACTGTGGGTAACTGCGTCTGCGGGTATGGCGGCCAGTATGCTGACATTTTATATGTTGGACTTTGTGGCTCATTGGATCGGTGCGCTTTAGTACACACATAATAATAAGGGGTGTTTAGATGGATCTTGAAATTTCTACACCATTGAGAAAATGGTTAGTTTACTCAGTGCTGTCTACAGCGATGTACTCTTCGACGGTTTTTGCCCAGCAGCAAGAACCAGTCGCTGTTGAGAAGAAACGCAGCTCGCAAATGCTTGAAGAGGTGTTTGTTACCGCTCGAAAACGGGTTGAGAGCTTGCAGGAAACACCGGTGGCAGTCACTGCGATGGGGGCAGAGGCGCTTCGAGAGGCGGGTATCGCTAGTATCACAGATTTGCAGGGTTCGGTTCCCAGTCTTCAGTTTGGTGAAAGCGGTTCTAAGACCCCAGCCATTTTCATTCGTGGCGTTGGTCAGCGCGAGGCAACGTCGGTACTGGATCCCGGCGTCGGGGTTTATCTCAATGGGATTTATATTGCCAGACAAGATGGCCAGCTACTGGATACCGTTGATACAGAAAGTATTCAGGTTTTGCGGGGGCCTCAGGGAACGCTGTTTGGTAAGAATAATACTGGCGGTGCGATTCTGGTGAATACCATTGCTCCTGACACCCAGGAGGTCTCGGGCTCAGCGTTGGTGAACGTAGGTAACTTCGGCAGAAAAGATTTAAAGTTAAGCGGTAATGTCCCCTTGGCCGATGGTCGCGCGGCAATGCGGGTAGCACTGAATAGCCGGCGGTTAGATGGATACTTTGATAATGTGAATGGCAGTGGTGATTTCGCCGATGAAGATCGCCTAGCCCTATCTGCTCGATTTTTATGGTTGGCCACCGATGATTTGACGGTCGATGTTTTTGGTTACTGGAGTAAACAAAGCGAGTTGAGTACCGGGGTTACCTGTATATTTCAAAACCCGGATGCCAATGTCGCACAGTTGCGCTATCCAGGGCAGCCGCTATTTCAAGATGCCTGTGAAGAAAGTGAACGTCTAAGTCGCAGTAATAAGTTGTCGGTGAATCAGGATCACAGCGAAATTACCATGGAAAATCGCATGGCAGCGCTGACCCTTGACTGGTCTATTTCTGAAACCATGAGCCTTAAAAATATTACCGCATTTAGCTGGCAGGACGGCATAAACCGCAATGATGATCAGGACGGGACGTCAATACCGATTCTTGATAGCGGCACTAGCTCACTTAATCGCGCTTTGCGCGCCGATGGCAAAGCCGTGCCGGAAGAAACACGACTGCAATTCAGCGAGGAACTGCAGTTAAGTGGTACTGCGTTCGATGGAGATTTAACCTACACCACCGGTTTATTTGCCTCTGTTGAGGAAATTAAAAACAATGCTTTCAGTCAAGTTGTGGGCCCTAAGGGCTTGGCTGGCGTGAGACCCAGTACCGCTTGCGCATCGTTGTCGATTCCGATTTGTGGCCTAATCGATGATGCCCTTGTTTTCCCCTTGGCCAATATGTTTTCCAACCGCAGCGATTTAGAAAATACCAGCTTTGCCTTGTTTGCGCAGGGAACCTATAGCCTTACCGACTACCTGCAGCTAACGCTCGGCGCGCGCTATACATTTGAAGAGCGCGAGCGAGTAATGACCTTGTTTGAGGTAGATTCCTTGGCATATGGTCAACGAATAGGTGCCCTGTATATCGATGCGGCCGGTTTGTATAGCCCGATTCTAGTGGCACAGTTTGATCAGTTGGGGAATGACGTACCTGATTTGCCGCTTATAGTTAGGGATGATGCGGTAAGCGATCAGGCGGACTGGTCAAACTTTACGCCCTCAGCAACCCTTTCTGTTATTGCGCCAGATAGCTGGTTGTCGACGATGAAGCTCGATAGCTTTATGAGCTATTTTACTTACTCAGAAGGTTTTAAAGCTGGTGGTTTTGAGCCAAAAGGCCCCGAGCTGGTGTCCTTTGATCCTGAGGAAGTGGTTAACTATGAGCTAGGGGTTAAGCTGGACGCGCTCGATTCGAGACTTCGGGTAAATGCCGCGGTTTACACCATGAGTTATGAAGATATTCAAGTGCGCGTTGCCGAGCAGGGTGATCGCATCGCTGATCTGTTTTTGTATTTAAGTAACGCGGGTAAAGCGACTATCAATGGTGCGGAACTGGAAACGACCCTGGTGCTCGGCGACTGGTTTATTCAGGGCGGCTATTCGTGGACCGATGCCGAATACCAGGAGTTTGACGGCATCGTGGTTACGCCGGGGCAGGGAGAATCATTAGTCGACCGCAGTGACGAGCCCTTTGCACTGGTTCCTGAGCACACTTGGTCACTGGCATTAAGTTATCAATGGCTGACGCCTATCGGCATGTTTACCCCGAGACTATCTGCCTATTACCGAAGTGAATTATTTACCGGTATCGATTATTTGTCGGACGAGTATGAAAGCTCGTTTATAAAGGAAGAAACCATATGGAATTTCCGCTTGGGCTGGTATCCCTCTGAGGAGTTTCATGTCACTGCCTACGTCAACAACTTAACTGATGAGACGTATTTTAAAAGTGGCTTCGCGGTATCGGCATTGCTAGGCGCGGCGACGCTAACCCAGGGTGCGCCACGGGCAGCCGGTTTAGAATTTGCTTGGGAGTTTTAAAAAGGTAAAACGATGACAAATCCACTATCTGAGTTTCCCGAACTGGGCTGCTATCTGTTGCCCGGCCATACTGACAACCCCGCCGACATCATCAGTGAAGTTCGGCAAGCGGAACGATTAGGCTTGGGTTCGGCGTGGATTTCTGAGCGCTTTGATGTAAAGGAAGCAGCGTCTCTTGCGGGCGCGGCAGGGGCGGTTACAGACAGGATTTGTATCGGCACTGCCGCCACCAATATCAATACCCGCCATCCCTTGGTCACCGCATCAATGGCGACGACACTACATAAACTCACCCACGGGCGTTTTGCCCTGGGTATTGCCAGAGGCGTCGGTATTCGCGGGGATTTAATGGGGCTGACTCCCCAAACAAACGCGCATCTAAAGGAGTTTGTTGAGCTGATGCACAAGCTTTGGCGGGGCGAGCGAGTTAGTCATCAGGGTAAATTGGGTGACTTTCCCTACCTGCATATGAAAGACGGGATGAGTGCAGATATCCCCTTAATGTTTGTCGGCTTTGGTATAAAAAGTTTAGAGATGGCGGGCGGTTTATTCGACGGTGTTATTTTGCATACCTTTTTAAGTGATGACGCCTTGCAACGCAGTGTGCGAGCTGTCCGCAGGGGGGCGGAAGTCGCTGGTCGTGACCCGGCGACGGTGAAGGTGTGGAGTGTATTGGCAACGTCTTGTAATGACGATGACGAAGCGGTGTTGCGCAAAATTGTTGCGCGAATGGCGACCTATATGCAGGCGCCGGGCTATGGCGAGTTACTATTTGCTAGCAATGAGTGGGATCCGGAATTGCTGAAAGCCTTTCGCGCGGATAGCGTCGTGGCGAGTATGAGTGGCGGTATAGATAGCGTAGCGACGCTTGAACAGTTGCGTCATATCCGCGATTTAATACCGGCGTATTGCTTGCCAGCGGCAGTCGGGTCGCCGGAGCAGTGCGCGCAACGTTTTGTCGATCAGTTCGACGCCGGCGCCGATGGCATTATTATTCACGCCAGCACGGCAGACGAGTTTGCGCCTGTGATTACCGCGTATAAGGCGTGTCGAGATAGCAAGAGATTTGCCGATAGAACTAATCGGCCGGTGTAGCCATACAATTAATAAAAAGAGATTTAAATGGATGAACTCAGATCGACGCCAAAGTTAAGTGACCCTAAGCAAGTAGAGCAAAGTCTAGAGCGCTGGTTTGCAGGGTTAAGAATTTCTTTGATCCTAGCGGGGATGTCGATAGTGAGCGGCGACCGCGGCATGTTGGCTGAGAGTTTTGCTAGCCAATACCTAAGCAAAGTTCTCGCGGAGCGAAGCTAGTGTTGGATTTAACAAATCAAGTAGCGCTTATTACCGGTGCTGGCAGCGGGATTGGCTTCGCACTCGCGAAGGTCGCTGCGCAGCGTGGTATGCATTTAGTCTTGGTGGATATTGAAGCCGCAGCATTAGAACAGGCTAAAACGCTATTGGAGGCGGAATTAGTCGCTTCGCAAATAATCCGTTGCTTTACCGTTGACGTATCAGATGCAGAGCAAATGGACGCGATGGCAGCGGCGGTATTCGCCGAATTTGCCCACCTGGATTTGCTGTTTAATAACGCTGGTGTAGGTGGTTCTGGCGCCATTTGGGAGCAGGATAAAGCCTACTGGGAGTGGGTGCTCGGGGTGAATTTATGGGGTGTTATCAACGGTGTCAACGCTTTTACCGCCGCCATGGTGGAGCGGGATTCGGGCTATATTATTAATACCGCCTCGGTGGCGGGATTAGTGTCAGCTGCCGACACCGGCCCCTATACGGTGAGTAAACACGCGGTGGTTGCGTTGTCGGAGGTATTAGTTGCCGACTTGCGCAAACGCAATAGCCGCGTTGGCGTGTCAATCATTTGTCCTTCTTTTGTAAACACTAAAATATACGCCGCTGAGCGCAATCGCCCACTGCCGGCCAGTCTTCAACACGATGAACATTATCACCGTGAGCAAGCCGCCCTTGCCGAAGCAGCTAGCGAATTTTTCGCGCATACCTTGTCGCCAGACCGAGTGGCGGAACAGGTGTTTGAGGCGATTGAGCGCCGTGAGTTTTATATCCTGCCACACCCAGAGGGGAGTCGCGCAGCGATAGCGCAGCGGTTTGACGGTATTGCGGCGGGGGAGGCGAAACCGTTGCGCGGCCCAGAGGAATATCCCTTTAGTTAAACCTGATCGCATTCATAGAATTAAACACGCAGTGCTGGGAATTAGTATGAAAGATCTTATGGGTAAAGTCGCCGTTGTTACTGGCGCAGGTTCTGGTATTGGCAAGGCAATTGCGCACGCCGCTGCAGATCACGGGATGTCGGTGGCGGTTGCCGATATTAATATTGCAAACGCGCAGCTAGTGGTTGATGAGCTTTATGCAAAAGGTGTGGATGCGATTGCCGTCGACGTGGACGTCAGTGATATCGAATCAGTAAGACGGCTTCGCGATGCCGCTATCTCGCACTTCGGCGCAGTCCACCTGCTGTGTAATAACGCGGGGGTCTGGGTTGGGGCGCACATGGCAGAGGCGGATATTCGCGACTGGCGATATTTAATTGATGTAAATCTCTACGGTGTCATTAACGGCGTTAATGTGTTTCTTCCCGATATGATAGCGCAGGGCACGGGTCATATAGTGAACACCTCTTCCATGGGCGGCTTGGTCTCGGGCCCCCCGGAAGGGCTTTACTGCACAACAAAGTTTGCGATTGTGGGGTTGTCGGAATCGCTATTATTAGAATCTGTCGAGAGCGGTGTGGGCGTGTCGGTTTTGTGTCCGGGTTTGGTCAATACCAATTTAATCACCAGTTCGTCGGCCTTGCGCCCATCTAACTTGAGTCATGACAAAGCGCACAAAGTGGCTGCTCCCGATGTGAAGTCGGGCCTTTCCCCTGAGGAAATTGGGCGGCGCGTTTTAGATGCGGTGTTAGATGAAGAGTTTTATATTATTCCTCATAGCGATTTCCGCGAGATTTTGATGATGCGCCATCAAGGTATTATCGATGCGTTCGATCGTCAGGTAGCGCGTTATGAATAGCGAAACCTCGTATAACCGTATTGAGATTACGGAGTTTGGCGGCCCAGACGTGTTGGCAGTGTGCGTCGAAGATTCACTACCGCTGCCCGCGCGCGGCGAAGTAAGAGTGAAAGTGCTCACGGCGGGAACCGGATTTACCGACACCATTATTCGGCGTGGGCAGTATTATGATGTCAAAGATAAGCCGCCTTTCACCCTGGGCTATGACTGGTTTGGGGTGGTGGACGCCTTGGGTGAAGGGGTTGTTGATTTTGAAGTAGGCCAGTATGTCGCCGATATGCCGGTAATCGGCGGCTATACGCAATATCTTTGTGTGTCTAGCGATTCACTGGTTGCCGCGCCAGCAGGTTTGGACCCCGCCGAGGCAGTGGCGATGATTTTATCTTATACCACCGCCTACCAAATGCTAACGCGTATAAAAGAGCTACCTGCGGGATCGACCTGTTTAGTGCATGCCGCTGCAGGGGCGGTGGGCACGGCGTTGCTCGAACTTGGTCGCCTGCGGGGGCTGACTATGTACGGCACGGCATCCAAGGCCAAACACGACACCGTGCGCGCCTTTGGCGCAGAACCGATAGACTATCGAAGGGATGATTTTGTTGCCGAGATCGCGCGCCTGACGGGTGGTCAGGGAGTTGATGTGGTGTTTGATACCATCGGCGGTAAGAGCTGGTCCAGGTCGTATGGCTGCCTGAAACGCGGTGGCTTGTTGATAGGTTTCGGCGCATTGCAATTGACCACCGGTGAAGAAAAGGTACCTTCCTTATTGTGGGGCTTCTTTAAGTTGCTATTTGGCTGGCGCTTAATTCCCGACGGAAAGAAAAGTGAATTTTATAATATTCAAACTCGGCGTAAGAAATATCCGCAACAGTTTAAAGATGATGTGGGTGAGTTATTTTCTTTGCTGAAACAGGGGCGCTTGCATCCTCAGATCGACGCGGTGGTCGATCTGGAACATGCCCAAGATGTGCATCGGCGTATAGATAGCGCAGACATTAGTGGCAAGGTCGTATTGCGTTGCAATGCTTACTAGCATTAATTGGCGGTCGCTAATTCGCTAGCAGCTTCAACCTCGACCAAAATGCCATTGAATTGAACCATGCCAGATATTTTCTCGATATTAGCGGGGCCGTCGCTGGCGAGAATATTGACGTTAGCGCCCTTGGCCTGCGAGGCAACCGCAAGACTGCTGGCGTCTTGCTGGCCCCAGCCGTGGGTCATGGCCACTGCCCCCGGCATCATGTCGTTGCTGATAGCGAGCTGTACTCGCAGCCGCCCTTGAGCATTGAACACGTTCACCCATTGATCTTCTTGCAGATCGCGGCGCTGCGCATCTTCGCTGTTCATATATAGATAATTTCGGTTACGACTGCCTTTGACAAAGCTGGGATGATTGAAAGTCCAGCTGTTGTGACTGTAGCGATCGCGCTTACTTATGAGCTTGAGTTTGCTGTTGTCTTGTATTTCTGACTCAAATTTATCGTGAAGAGCGCGACTCATCGCAAGAAATTCCGGCGGTGCTAAATTTATTTTTGCCGTCGGCGTGAGAATTCCCCCTTTAATAAAACTGCCAATTTCGCGGTTTTTTCGCAGTACACCGTGGGGCTGGCGGCGCATTTTGTTCAGGCTACCAAAGCCCGATACCCGATTGACGATCGCTAAAACAACGGTGCTGAAATCAGGTAGTTTTTTGCCAATATACGGAAGCTTTCTTCCCAGGTGGCCGCAGTTGATTGCAAATTGCAGTAATTTTGAGCCGCCAAAGGGAAAGCCGCTTTTTCTACACAAATCTAAGAAAATACTGATCTCATCGCGCGATTCTCCCTTTAATGGGAGGACGGGGTCGGTGTACTGATGAAAAATATTGGGACTTGTGCCCAGCATTGAAATAAATGCAAAGGGCATATCGGGGCGTTCAAGCCAATGACTGCCGGGCAGCAGATAGTGTGCATGGCGCGCGGTTTCACTTTCCACTAAATCTATCGCCACTAGTAGCTCAAGCTCTTGTAGCGCACCTCGCAGACGCTCGCTATTCGCGCAGCTCAGTATTGGGTTTCCCGAGGTACAGATAAACGCTTTTAATTGCCCTTTGCCGGGGGTGAGAATGTCGTCGGCTAATACGCCAGCGGGCACGGTTCCCATTACCAGGGGAATATCCGCGAGGCGGAATGTTTGCTTGGGTATTTGCGGATCAAAGCGGTCGTAGCGAGCCACGTCGATAATCCCCTTGCCGACTAAACTGCCGCCACGTCGATCTAAGTTGCCGGAAACGACATTGATGACTTCCTGTAGCCAGAATGTGAGTGAGCCGTGGCTGCCCTGATTTACACCTGTGGAACTGTATATGCTTGCGCCATCGGCGCTTTTAAATGCCGCGGCCCACTCTCTAATGGTTGTTGCTGGGATGCCGGTCACTGCGGCGCTGCGCTCCGGTGGCCAGTCATTGACCAGCGTTTCCACGCTTTCCCAACCTTCGCAGGCGGCGTTTATTGAGCGGCGGTTAATGGCGCCGATTTCTATCAATACATGTAGAAAACTCAGCATAAAGTAGACGTCTGTATTGGGTCGAATAAATTGATGTTCGCCAATCGATTTTGCGGTTTCTGTGCGGCGCGGATTGAGCCATATTATCCGCCCACCGTTGGCGATCATTGCCTCTAAACGCTTTCTTGAATGCGGAAAATTGATAAACGACATTTTTGAAATAAGCGGGTTTGAGCCGACGGCAATAAAAAATTTACAGTTGTCTATATCGGGAAAGGGCTGGATATGTGCGCTGCCATACATGCGCTCTGAGACGACAAATTTGTTATTACAGTCTTGCGAGCCAGTGTGATAGAGCTTGCTTGATCCAAAGGACTTGATAAACGCATTTGAAAGAATGGGTGGCAAAAAACTCATGCTAATAGGGTTGCCGATATACATGCCGAGGGCGTCGCCGCCATCTCGCTGAACTATCTCCCTAAGTTTGCCACCGATTTCCGTTAAGGCCTGCTCCCAGCTTATGGCCTCTAGTTTGCCGTTGACGCGCTTCATTGGCGAAGTGATGCGATCCGGTGAATCTCGAAATTCGTTTGCCTTTAAGCCTTTTAGGCAGGCGTAGCCAGCCGAGGCGACATGCTCGGTATTGGGCTTGATTTCAGATATGTCGCCCTTTTCATCAATATGGATTTTTAGGCCACACGCAGCCTCGCAGATCCGACAAAAAGTAAACGTTTCTTGCATGATCAACGCCTTTATTATTTTTTATAAACTATAAATAGTAGTTATCCTAGATAATATACTTTAATCGGGTGAGGCTATACTGGGTATTGGCTAGGATTTAGACTTTTCATATTGTCTGATGAGATACACTTTATACTCGCGGCTATTTGCTTAAACTTGTTTTTGATTTTTGTAGTCATATCTATGACGATCAGTTTTAGTCATTTTTACGATAATGGCGCGAACATATTAAAACGGACACGGGCAATTCACTGACATTCGCTGTCCCGTCGCTGGATGGTCAAATTCGATTGACGCTGCATGCAGCAGTAATCTCGGCGCTAGTTGTGTCGAGTTTTCGCGGTGGTATAAATCGCATCCCAAAATGGGATGGCCAATGGCAAGACTGTGGATTCTTAGTTGGTGAGTTCGCCCTGTTAACGGTTTGAAAAGTACACGACTACGTATTGGGCTCGTCAGGCGCGCAATGACTTTAAAATGACTTTGCGCGCCTTTGCCGCTTTTTTCACAGAGCTTTAATACGGGAAATTTTTCTGGATCCTTCGCTATTGCAGCATTGATGATTCCCTCATCGTCCTCTATATGGCCGAGTAATTCACTAATATAGGTTTTCTTGACGCTACGGTTTTGAAACTGTCTAGTCAGATTGGCGTTGGCGTCTTTGTTTAGCGCTAAAACCATAATGCCCGATGTACCAAAATCTAAACGGTGGGCTAAGGTGATACTGGGGAATAGTTGAACCATGCGGTAGTGAACCGAATCTTTATTTAATGGGTTTTTTCCAGAAAGGCTTAGCAAGCCACTTGGCTTGTTAAGCAGCAAGATATGTTCATCTTGATAGAGGATGTCGATCTCATCGGCGCAAAGCGGCGCGATAAAGTCGTCAACAGGCGTATTCACGGGCAGGCACGAGGGCGAATAATATCAGCCCCTGATTTTTGAAAACTCATCGTCCATACGCATAAACATATAGACACCCATTTTATTTTCATCGTCCGAGAAATTTTCTGTAATACGTTTAATAACACTGCAGGCGCTGGCAATCATTTCTTTGCAATGTTGCTCGCCATTTGGGGTGAGCGTAATTAATTTCTCTCTACCGGAATTGGGGTCTTCTTCAATCTCTATGTAATTCAATGGTGATTTGGACAGCGCGCGCAGCGCCTTGGAAACACTGCTGCTGGTAATGTCATACCAATTCGTCATTAATCGGACAATATCTTTTCGACTAATTGCGCGCTCTCCACTGCGCATGGTCTCGGACCGAAGAATCCACATGATAACGGTTTGGTGGCGATCAAGACGCCCGCACTCCATTAATCCGGCCTCTATTTTCATCCCAATAGAAAAGTGAATGGGGTAAAAATAGTCCAAAAACATTTTTGGTGCCGTTTCTTGGTTGACGGGCACATCGTCGTGTTTTTTCCAGGGCTTACTCAATTTCTTTCCCAATATACTGATTTATATGTGAATTTAGGGTCGATTAGCGCTTGTGTCAAGATATTTGAATTTCGACATCATAACATAATAGAAACAGTTTCCTATTGACACTATTTCTTCGTATCGTTATTCTTGCGCCAAACAATAACGAGTTGGCATAGGTTATCGATGTGAGTGGTACTAACTTAGAATCTCAATTCAAAGCGCTGCGTGTTGGCTATCACTTGGAGCGTTTTCCGTCGCTTGCAACGCGTTTGGATCGTTTGCGTCGCGTTAAAGCCATGTTGTCCGAACACGAGGCGGCATGGTGTGAGGCTCTGTCGCAAGATTTTGGTTACCGCTCAGCAGATCAAAGTTCGTTTGCGGATATCACCACCACCATTAAGGCTGCAAACCACGCATTAAAGAATTTGAAGTTCTGGATGAAGGCCGAGCGCCGCACGCCGGATCTGAGCTTAAGGATGAGCGGCGCAAAGACCTATGTCGAGTCGTTCCCCAAGGGGGTAGTGGGTATTGTTAGTCCATGGAACTTCCCAATAAATTTGGCGCTTTCGCCACTAATCTCGGTATTGGCGGCCGGGAATCGCGCATTTATAAAGCCTTCAGAAATTACGCCTGCGACGTCGGCATTGCTAGAGAAGTTAATAGCTCAGTATTTTGCTGACGATGAAGTGTCAGTGGCCTGTGGTGATGTAGATGTGGCTCAAGCGTTCGTAAAGTTGCCATTTGACCACATTATTTACACCGGTGGCGAAACGGTAGCTAAGTATATTATGCGCGACGCCGCCGAGAATCTTGTACCACTAACTCTGGAGTTAGGCGGCAAGTCGCCGGTGATAGTCAGCAGCTCAGCGGATTTAAAGTTAGCTGCAAAACGCGTTGCCTTCGGCAAGTATTTTAACGCTGGGCAAATTTGCATTGCACCTGATTACCTTTTGATCGCACAAGAAAGACTAGATGCGTTTCTGACCCAGCTGAAAGCAGCTGTTGAGAATACCGATTCTTCTCAAGGTTCGACGGACTCGGTATCGATTGTTAATGATCGTCATCGCCAGCGTTTAGAGAATCTAGTTGCTGAGGGCGAGGGTAAAGGCGGTAAAGTTGTTCGTTTTGCTGGACTTAATCAATCGAACTACCAGCTTACTGTGGTGATAGACCCATCAAATGACGCGGCAATTAATACCGGCGAGATATTTGGTCCGGTATTACTTATAAAAACCATTGGCGATCTGTCAGAACAGATTTCTTATATCAATCAGTCGTCACACCCTTTGGTTATTTATTACTTTGGTAGCAGCGAAGCTGAGTTTAGACGTGTTGCCTGCGAAACCAGCTCCGGTGGTTTGGTGAAAAACGATGTGATTTTCCAGTACGCGAATGACGATCTTCCCTTTGGCGGTGTGGGCGGTAGTGGTATGGGTAAATATCGCGGGGAATACGGCTTTAAGGAATTTTCAAATAGCAGAGCTGTTTATAAATCCGGATTTATGGATGTGTCGGGCTTTGTTACACCTCCGTATTCGGATGTGTTCAGAATGGTTAACAAATTAATGAGGAAGATATGAATAATAACGCTATGAGCAATACAGACACAGAGATCGAACTCCTCGTAAAAAATATGTTGTCACCTGAATGCATAAGTAATCCGTATCCGGTTTACAAACAGTTGCGAAATCACGCGCCGGTAAATGGTCTGCTGGATTATCCTCCAGGGACCGTACCTGGTGTTGATACGCCGTATCCTGCATGGGTGGTGACACGCTACGAAGATGTCGACTATGTCTTGCGTAACCCTGAGATATTTTCGTCCGAAGATCCCATGCAGGCTAACTCTAGCGCGCCCAGTTTGATGTTGGTGAATCACGACCGCCCTCGTCATACAGCACTAAGAAATTTAGCGAAAATGGCGTTCACGCCGAAACGTATCCACGACAATATTGTGGAGCGATTGCGTTTAGATGTTAATAAAATTGTAGATCGATCTCTCAATACTGAAATTGATTTTATGGTCGACGTGGCGGGCGTTATTCCCGCCTTGGTTATGACCTATCTTATGGGGCTGCCACCGGAAGATTATAAGCTTCTTGTACGCTGGGCTAACGCATTTATGGTGTCGTCAGACTTCACCTCGGATGAGCGTCAATCTTGTAATGTCGAGCTTTTTCACTATTTCGTGGCTGCAGTAGAAAAACGTTACGCTGATATTGAAGCGGGCATTGAAGTCTCCGATGACCTCATGACTGCGTTTATCAATGCAGAATTCGAAGGTGATACTTTATCTAAGGAAGAAGTCGTCCTGTTTTGTATTACCTTAGTGGTTGCTGGTGCTGAAACAACCACCTATTTCATAGGTAATTTGATGGGTGTCATGCTCGAAGATGCTGATTGGTTTTCAAAGTTAAAAGAAGATCGCAGTTTGATTCGGCCATTTATGGAAGAGTGCTTGCGTCGTGATGGACCTCCACAGCGCTTATTCCGCCTTGTTCTTCAAGATTGTGAAATTTCTGGCCAAGCTATTAAAGCTGGTGATTGGATCGCGTTTTTCATGGCCGCGGCTAATCATGATGAAAGTGTATTTCCTGAACCAGAAAAATTCATTATTGGCCGTAAAAATATTGCCAAACACGTCACCTTTGGGCGAGGCATTCACCATTGTCTAGGTGCACCTTTGGCGCGTGTTGAGGCCGAAATTATGTTGAATGTTGTTCTTGATAAATGCGACGGCATTAAAGGAAGTATTAGTAATTCAAAACGCCAATCAGGTGGTTTGCTTGCTTATGGCTTTTCTACTTTGCCTGTCGAGCTAGTCGCAACGCGGAGCTAATCAAACTTCATTAACGGACGTAAGGCGTTTTTTGTGCAGGTAATAGTAACGGATAGAGCCGGTGAGGTAGCTGAGTATAGTGTGGATGGATTTTCCGACCTTTTCACTCAGCTTGGCGATGAAATGAAAATAGATGCTTTGTGTGGCGGCTGTTGTTCTTGTGCAACATGCCATATTTACACTGACGATAGTGATGCGAAGTATTTATCGGATTGTGATGAGAATGAGCGAGACGTACTAGACGGTTTATTGCATGTTAAAAGCGGCAGTCGCCTTCTATGTCAACTAAGTACTAAAGAAACACTGAATACCTTAAAAATCACAATAGCTCAGGCAGAATAGGGGAATAATAATGAGTGATGCTGAAGTAAAAAAACTTGAAGAAGCTAACTTGGCTTTAACCAAGGAAGTATTTTTTCGATTTGGTAGTCATGATGTAGACGGTATAGTTGAGTTGCTGCATGACGACGCCCACATAGAATTCTATGGGCCTAGTGAAATCCCCTATGCTGGAGATTATAAGGGTCTAGTCGAATGTCGCGAATTTTTTACAACAGTGCTTTCATCGGTTGATATTCATGTATTCGAAGCGGACGAATTCATTTGTGAAAACGATAAAGTCATTGTTGTTGGGCATCTGCGCTTGACGACTAAAACTAACGGCAATGAAATTAAATCGCCGTTTGTACACGTCATCACTTGCAAAGATGGTAAATGGCTGTGGTTCCGCGACTTTATGAATACCACAGTCGCGTACAAGGCGTTTACCAACAATGTTGCCTAATCATCGCAGTTTCTACGTGTCGGACGTGGGGCTGTTTTTGCTCCTAGCAATCCCATGTCTAAACGAGTATGTGATCACCTTGATATTGTCTTTTGGTGATACCGATTTCTATGTTGGATCAGCAAAAACAGCGTTAAATACTTTTGTAGGTGTTGCTGGTGTATTGGGTTTAGGCTTTTCTTTATTGAGGCTACGAATCCCAGACAGCAGGGATCTTGTACTCATTAGTATGCTGGTGAAATTGTTTGCTGGTGGGTGGCTGCTGTTTGGCTATATGCAGGGTGTATCTCCCGCATTGCTGGTATTTGCGCTGGCAGATTTTGCTGCGGCAGCGATGTTCAGCATGACATTAATAAGGCAAACCTAAATCAAGTGTGAATCTGGAAGTGGTAGTGAAAAGTAGGTCGAAATAGAACCTGCATCGCTGTTTAATATAAGTAGATAATAATGGTGTGTAAATCATGAATTACCTTTATCGAATGATGGCATTGGCTATCGGTGGTAGCACGGCAATGGCCATTCCGGTGTCGGCCTCGGCGGCCGGTCAGGGTAGCCGACTGATCGAAGAAGTGATGGTCACGGCTCAGAAGCGTGAGGAAGACTCGCAAGATATCCCTATTATGATCAGTGCATTCAGCGGTGAGAAATTAGACGCAATGGGCGTCGATTCAACTGCTGATCTTCAAAAAATCACACCGGGCCTGACATTCACTTACGCCTATGGTTACACCGTTATCTATTTGCGCGGCATTGGTACTGATGCCTTTCTACCTAACGCCGACCCCAGCATTGCGACTTATATTGATGGAATAAACATAGGTCCCAGTCAGGGTAAGCAAGATACTTTGGGCGCAGTAAAGCGAGTTGAAGTGTTGAAGGGTCCCCAGGGAACGCTGTTTGGTCGAAATGCGACGGGTGGTGCCATCAGTATTATTACAGAAGATCCACCAGAAGAATTTACAGGCTACTTGAAGACAGAAGTGGGTAATTACAATGCCAAAGCTAGTCAGCTTTATTTGGGATTGCCGGTGACCGATAGCTTAGGTCTTACTGTCTCATTATTTAATAGCTCGCAAGACTTATATGGTCGCAATGAGGTGTTTGGTGAGCCGGGACCGATGAAGGACGAGTTTGCTGAAGGCGCGCGAGTCAAAATGCGCTGGGATCCATTAGATAGTTTTTCTATGACCTTAATTGCCTCCTATGGCAATCAATTTACCAGTAACTCTCTGTCTCAGGAGAACACCCGTCCTGCTCCTGTGCTATTAGCTGGCGTGGAGGCTGACGAACGAGATCGTGTTTGGCGCAATAACGACCTTGGCGGTAACTCAACTATGAATGAGTTATACGGTGGTATTTTTGAATGGCATCCCGGTCCAGTCGATGTGAAATTCATATACTCTGAAAACTACGCCATTGTTGACGAGGCGCATTACGATCTTGATTCAACAGAGCAAGCCGAAGCGTATTTCTATAGTGCTGATCAGTTCAATGATCAGAAAACTTATGAATTGCAGGTCTTATCTAATGAAGACACTTGGCTGTCTGAGGATCTGCAATGGGTTGCTGGTTTGTACCGCTTAGAAGGTGAGGGTGGCTTTGGCAGCTTATATCTGACACTTAATCCTGTTGGTGTTGCCGCATCACTGGCCGGTTTGCCGAGTATTTTGGCGCCGATTTTGGGGCCAATTTTAAATACTACGCCAGATATTGTTTTGGGTAATGGCGGTATTTTGACTACTGAATCCAACTCCGCTTACGCACAGGCAACGTGGTTTACCACCGACTGGTTTAATGTCACGGCGGGTGTGCGTTACCAGGAGGAAGTGCGCGGTATTACCAATAGCTACTTGGATGTGGTGTTGCCGACCGCTGGCGATCCACCGAATGAGTACTACCGCTCAGGTGATCGCTCGCAGAATCAACGGATTTCTGACTTTACCGCGCCGGATCTTGAGGCTGAAACGGTTTCGCCGCGTATTGCACTTCAGCTTTTCCCAACTGAAAACTTGCAGATATTTGCATCGGCACAGCGCGGTTATAAAAGCCCCACCTACAATATTGTAAACTTCTTTACGGATCCAGATCCGGTTGAAGAAGAGGAGGCGACCGCGTTTGAGCTAGGCTTTAAATCGGATTTGTTTGACAGCTCGCTACGACTTAACGGTGCGATTTTTAAAACCAAAATTGAAGGTCTGTTAACGGCTTTGGTTGCCATTCCTTCGGGCGGGATTGTTAGCTTTAAAAATGCAGGCACGGCAGAGATAGAAGGTGCTGAAATCGATTTTCAGTGGCAGCCGATGGCTGACTTAAATCCCGGTTTGGTATTCAGCGGCGGGGCAACCTATTTAGATGCCTTCTATACCGATTATCAAAATGGTGCGGGCTTTGACGATGATACTGGTCTGTATTTTGGTGACGACAGTTTGACGGGTGATCCAGCTCGTGACTTTAGTGGCAATCGGATTGTTCGGACGCCGCGTTTTAGTTCTAGTGTATCCGCTAACCAGTTCTTGAGTATGGGTGATTTCGGTAACCTGGAGTTTGGTGTGGACTACTATTACAACGGTGGCTACAACACGACACCACAAGCGTCGCCGCATTTTGAACAAGATCAGTACGAAACCTGGGCCGGTCGCGTGTCATATTTTTACGATCCACTGGGTTTACAGTTGACGGCCTTTGTGAATAACGCCAAAGACAAAGATTATACCCAGGCTATGGTGCAACAAGACTTCGGTCGCACCGTAACGTTAGCGCCACCACGGACCTACGGACTTAAATTAAAATGGGATTTTGACACCCTGTTCTAATCGGTCGCAATCACCCTTGCGGAGGATGTGTGACGGCGTGTCCTCCGCTTTTTTAATTTATAGAATAAAAAGGAATGGAATATGAAATTAAAAAATGACTTTTCTAAATCTGTCATCGCCGTGTCGATACTCGCTGCATCCCTTTTTACGATGAGCGATCGCGTGTTAGCTCAGGCGGAGTTGGCTGGCTTGCTATCACTGCGCACCGGTCCCTTGGCGCCGCTCTATGCGCCAATTGGCGACTTGGGATTACTACCGCCTGGACTTGAAAATGGCACCGCATTATTTTTGGCGGGCTCAGATATTTTGTTGAGTGGTGAAACCCCGATAGACACACTAATCGGTTTGGGTGGCCCTTTGAAAGGTCAGTTGATACCTATATTTGATGTGTTGGTGGATAGCCCAATGACGACGGTAGATTATATTGTGGGTGGCGGTACGATTATTTCCCCAGGCCTAACTATCATTCCGCAAATTCCTTTGTTAAATACGCCGCTGTTGGGTTTGTAAGCCTTGCGACATTAACGCAGCAATGGCCTTAGCATATTTTCGAGGCCATTGAGTTTTATCTCATACATCAGTGCCAGCTGATCGCCTAATTTACCTGCCGGAAAGCCCTGTTTGTGAAACCACACTAAATAGGGTTCCGGTAGTTCTAGCAGTTTCCTTCCTTGGTATTTTCCAAATGGCATGACCTGATTCACCGCATCGATTAAAATTTGCGGATCTTGATCAAGCGTCATTTTTCGCTCCTGAGCTATGCCACGCATTTGCGCCTAGGGCGATGAGACGCAGCTGTTTTTCTGCCTTTTGAATGATCTCGGCGTCGTCTTCGCCGCGTGGTCTGCCCATGAGCTGCTGCGTCACGATTTGGATCATTGAGCCAATCATTAGGCTGGCGAGCATTTGCAAGTCGTCTTCGCTCCAGTCATCGCTGCTAACAAGCCTGGCTAAGTCGCTAGCGAGTTCGATCTCGAGTTGTTTGAATTCGTCGTTGATGGCATTGCGAATAACCGCAACACCACCAAAAGCTTCTCGACTAATAAACTGAAACTGACGCCGGTGAGCGCGAACATAGGTGACAAAGGTTTCAACGGAGCGACGGATAATTAATTCTTCGGGAATGGGGTTGGCGCGCACCGTGATCAACATAGTGCGAAGGGTGCTAAACGAGGAAGTAACTAACTCTAAACCGAGACTGTCCATGTCTGGAAAGTGCCGATAGAAGGCGCCGGGAGTGATACCCACTTCGCGGGTTACTTCACGCAGACTAATGCCATCGAAACTTTTGTCCCGGTTTATCAGTTCTAACACCGCTTCGAGCAAGGCTTGGCGAGTGTTGATTAGCGTATCACTGTGGCTGCGATGGCGCTTTTGAGGACGACTCATAATACGTGTAACTCGTGGTTGAGAGTTGTGTCATCACCATCGAGTTCCTTGTCGCGTTGTTGCGACGGTCATCGGTGATCTATCGGACGTGGGCCTAAGTTTACAAGCCCCAGCTGGATGTGACCAGCGGGGACTGTACAAGGCTCGCCTATTGATCAAGCTGGGAGGGTGTTGCCAGTGTGTCGGCTTGGTAGTGCTAGGGTGAATATTTTAGCCCACACGGATGCGTACTGACTCCACAGCGGTCCGGTGTTATAGGGGATGCCGTATCTATCGCACACTTCGCGAACAGCCACCGACAGCTCCGCATAGCGGTGCGCAGGTACATCTGGGAACAGATGATGCTCAATCTGGTGAGATAGATTGCCACTCATAATATGGAAGATTTTGCCGCCTTCTATATTGGCTGAACCGAGCAGTTGACGGTAGTACCAGTGCCCTTTGGTTTCGTTCTCGCAAACCGACGCCGGAAACGTCTGCACTTCGGCGGGGAAGTGCCCGCAGAATATAATGGTAAAGCTCCAGATATTACGAATTAGATTGGCTACCGCGTTGGCCGCCATGACCACCGGAAATAATGGGCCTGCGAGTGCGGGAAACAAAATGAAGTCCTTGCCCCAGATACGCGCAGTTTTGCGCAGTGACTGCTTGAGTTTTGGCCAGGTTTCTTTAAACGATCGCTTACCTGTGCGCAGACTGTCCATCTCTACATCGTGAAGTGCAACGCCCATATCAAAGAATAACATTAGCAGTGTTGCAAAAATGGGGTTGGCTAAGTAAGCGGGGTGCCAATGCTGCGCCTTGTCCATGCGTAAAATGCCATAGCCGATATCGCGATCTTTACCCAGTACATTGGTGTAAGTGTGGTGTTCATAGTTATGCGAGTGGGCCCACTGCTCACTTGGGCAGTTGGTATCCCAGTCATAGTGTTTGGAGTGGAAACGGGGGTCGCCCATCCAGTCGTATTGACCGTGAATAATATTGTGACCAATTTCCATATTGTCGAGAATTTTAGCGATACCAAGACCGATGCTACCAGCGCAGATTAGCGTCCAAAACAGTGGCCAGCTGGCAAGTGAAAGACCCAGCGACGGTAGAAATGGCAGTGCGGCATAAATACTAATTCGCGACGCGATAGCGAGTGCGCGTTGAAATGCCACTACTCGTTTTATATAGCGTGCGTCACGTGCGCCGCGCTGCAATAGCGCGGTCTGTTTTATCGCGTCTATTTCCTCGCCAAAGTTGGCGAGTTGTTCTGCATTAAGTGCGATTTTACCCATGGCTTTGGCCCTTTGTAAGTTGTGTTAAGTGTGATTTAGTTGTTACAGCGAAAGAGTGACATCGCCCACCGCCTGCGAAATACACAGTCTGATATGCTCTTCGCCCCGGCTGATTTCACCGCTATTAATATTGCGCACTGTGCCGCTGGTTTTTAAGCAGGTGCAGGTGTGGCATATGCCCATGCGACAGCCAGACTGCGGGCTTAAACCGGCGCTTTCGGCCTGTTCTAATAATGTGCTGCCATCGTTTTCAATGGCGAATTGGCTCTGTCTAAACGCGATGCTGCCGCTGATATCATCTGTGTTCAAAGAGCGATTAGCTGGCTTGAAACGCTCGCTGTGTAGCTTGTCACCCTGAGATAACAGCTCGAATTCGGCGCTGACCTGATCGATTAATGCCTCCGGGCCACAAACGTAAGTCAGTGGTAGCGAAATTGAGCCAGTGTGATCAGCAAGACCATTGTTGGTGCTTAGCGCATTGAGTAAGTGGTGTTGATTGAAGTGTCCATGCAATGCTTGCTGGCTGGGTGCAGAGCTATACACCAGTAGCAGTGAGAAGTTTTCATGGCGTTGCGCCAGCTCTTCTAAGCGCTTGCGGAATATGCAGTCCGCACTATTGCGACTGTAGTAAAGCAGGGTGATGGCGCCGCTGTGGCCGTGCTCAAATAGAGTTTCTAGCATCGCCATCATTGGAGTGATACCACTGCCTGCTGCAATAAATAGCAGTGCAGCGGGAATGTCAGCGGGCAGCACAAAGTCCCCCGCTGCGGGCGATATACTAATGCGATCACCTACGCGTAATTCGCTATTAATGTATTTAGATACAAAGCCATCATCGTGTGCCTTGACCGTAATACGCGGTTTTTGGTGGTAGGCGCTATTGCTAAGCGAATAACTGCGACTGTGAAGGCGACCATCGATCTCGATATAAACCTGTACAAACTGGCCAGGCAGGAAGTGGGTCCACTCGCCATTAGGTGATAACTCGATGCTTACCGTGTCGTGGGTTTCTGCCGTTATAGCGCTAACTCGGGCGGGTATGCGGGTTTTGTCCAGCGACCACATTGGATTGATCACTTCTAAATAGCGGCCGATACCGTGGGGTGCAGCAAGCGCATTGATCAGTGGCGTGTCAATAATACGGCGCCAAGCACTGCGGGATGTTGTATTGGTGGCAAGGCTCATATTCTCTCCTTTTACTGGGGGCTTGTGTTAGGCCACTCACAGTGTTGGTAAAATCAATTAGTGAACATGTGTGCACAATAAGGCTGCGAGAGGAGTTTGTCAACAGTCGTGCACTAAGTTTTTTGCTGTCGTGCTCATGTGTTCTGCTATTCTTTTTCGATTTCAATATATTGATTTTTATGGGTTTTTTGTAATTTATTCGTTCTTTGGGCGGTGCTTATAGGTTTTCTTGGCTTGTGTGAATATTGAACAGTACAAAAATCTTCGTGCCGCTGTGGTCTATCTAGCGGCCATTTGCTGGGCTTGCTTAAAGCAATTCTGTTAAACTTCGCGACCCAGTATCCGTGACAAAGAGATAGAGTTATGGCGGAACAAGCTTCAGCGCAACAAGTGGTTCGCGAACATTTGGCGCAGTTGCATGAGCAGCCCAAGGTGCCCGCAGAAGAGCGGGCGGCCTTGCGTGAAAAAATTAAGCGCCTGTTGATTGAGCGAAATGCGGTGCTTGTTGCTCATTATTACACCGACCCTGAAATCCAGGCGCTGGCCGAAGAAACCGGTGGCTGTGTGTCTGACTCTTTAGAAATGGCGCGTTTTGGACGAGACCACGCGGCCGCGACGCTGGTGGTTGCCGGTGTTAAATTTATGGGCGAGACGGCAAAAATTTTGTCGCCGGAAAAGCGCGTGCTGATGCCAACTCTGGAGGCAACGTGCTCCCTGGATATTGGTTGCCCTATCGACGAGTTTTCTGCTTTTTGCGATGAGCACCCTGACCGTACCGTGGTTGTGTACGCCAATACCTCGGCAGCGGTAAAAGCGCGCGCTGATTGGGTTGTTACCTCAAGTATTGCTTTAGATGTGGTTGACTACTTGGACGGTGAGGGTGAGAAAATTCTATGGGCGCCTGACAAGCATCTCGGTGACTACGTTCGCCGCGAAACAGGGGCCGACGTGTTGTTGTGGGATGGCGCCTGTATTGTCCACGAAGAATTTAAAGCACAGGGTATTCTCGATCTTAAAAAGGTGTACCCCGATGCAGCGGTGTTAGTGCACCCTGAATCACCCGCTAGCGTTGTCGCCTTGGCCGATATGGTTGGTTCCACCACCCAGATTATTAATGCGGCGCGCGACCTACCTAATAAGCAAATGATAGTAGCTACCGATCAGGGCATTTTTTATAAGCTTCAGCAGTTGGTGCCAGATAAGGAATTTATCATTGCGCCTACAGCGGGCAGTGGCGCGACTTGTCGGAGCTGCGCAAATTGCCCTTGGATGGCAATGAATGCACTTGATAATTTGGCGGCGGTTCTTGAAAGCGGCTCAAATGAAGTGTTTGTTGACCCAGAACTTGGCGTGCAGGCTATGAAACCACTGACACGCATGTTGGATTTTGCAGCGGGTAAGCGTTGATAGCATAAAGTCATGTCCAAAAAAAACGCCGCTGAAATAGCGGCGTTTTTGTATTTGTTTTGCAGTATTTAATAAAGGTGCCCTATAGTCGCTTCAGTTTTTCTTCCATATCAGCTATGTCTTTTAGTCGCTGGCGAATTCGGCTTTGCTCAATATGATTGTTGCCAGTGCGCTCATAGCCATAGCGCAATTGCTGTTTGGCGCGCTCAAATTGGCCGACAAGAATAAAGTACTCGGCGCGGGCGAGGTGGACACCCAAAATATTGCCGGCTAAGCCGCGGACCTCTGCCAGTTGATACCATAGATTGGGATCGTCAGGTCGCTCCTGCGACTGCCTACTGAGTAGAATGTCAGCTTCGTTGTAGCGGTTGGCCTCTTGAAATACCTGCGCTAACTCCATGGTGTAAGGGTTGTTGCCCGGCGTAATAGCCAGTTGATTACTCAGCATGGCAATCGCTTTGTCATACTCCTTTTTACCGATAAGAATATCGGCCTCGGCAATGCGGTAGGCGATTCGCTGGCCATCGTCCTCGAGTAAGGGGGCGAGTTTTTGTGCCGCCTCATCCCAGCGCTCTAGTTTGATCAGGGCGATGACTACCCCGTAGCGATGGGCCTCGCCGTTAACACTATTCGTCCCAGACCAGTTTTTAAGTAGATCCTCGGCATTATTGCTATGAAATAGCGTGGCGCGCATTTTCATCAGCTGATAATTGAGGTTGTCGGTATATACCTTGCGCGGATACTGGCGGGCGCGGTTTTTACTGTCGCTGACACGGCTGTCCGTGAGGGGGTGGGTGAGCAGAAACTCCGGTGGCTTGGAGCGCGCATACCGCAGGTTTTTACCCATGTTTTCGAACA
Organism: uncultured Zhongshania sp.; assembly: GCF_963975605.1. Taxonomy (NCBI): domain Bacteria; kingdom Pseudomonadati; phylum Pseudomonadota; class Gammaproteobacteria; order Cellvibrionales; family Spongiibacteraceae; genus Zhongshania; species uncultured Zhongshania sp. The sequence continues at coordinate 409,518 of NZ_CAXBHN010000001.1, forward strand.
TCGCGGGCACCGCGTTGGGATCCATACCCGACTTGGCCAAGGTTTCCATGCCGAGGCGATCCGCCTCTTGTTCATTTTGCCGACTAAAGCGCAGCTGGCTGTCGAGGGCGGCGGCCTGGGTTGCGGTGATGGCAGCTATGCCGGCATCGGCACCGGCGGTGGCGGCGAGTACTACGCCGGCCAGTAGCCCCGCTAAAGTGGGAATAGTACTTTGCGCAGATTTGTCTAGCGAGCGAGTAAAGTGGCGTTGACTGATGTGAGCGATTTCGTGGGCGAGCACCCCGGCAAGCTGGGCCTCATTGTCGGTGTTCAGGAATAAACCGCTGTGAACGCCGATTACGCCGCCGGGCACGGCAAAGGCGTTGATCGTCGGGTTATCTACCACGACGGTTTCGAGGCGCCGATCTTTGAGTTCGCTGTTAGATACCAGTTTGTATAGCAGTGACTCGATATAGTCCTGCATCAGGGGGTCATCAACGGTTTTTACGCGACTGCGGAACATTTTCAGCCACATCCTGCCCAAGTCGTGCTCTTGCTGGGCGGAATAGCGCGATGCGGTAACGTCTCCTAGGTCAGGTAGATTATCTGAGGAGTTGTAATCAGCTGTGCTAAAGCTTGCGCATAGCAACAGGCCAATACCGAGTAGATGTTTAAACACTGTCAATCTTATATACCTTACATCGCGGAATCTGGGGCACTTATTCATCATACAAGAGCGCGTAGCCTATGACCCTATTAATTACGAAAAGTGTTAGGGCCTGTTCACACTAATTCGATTATCACTGCTGGCGGTCATTTTTGCTTCCAGCTAGCGGAGCGCCGCCCGGGCGGCAGTCGCGCCGTTTAGTCATTCTAAACAAGTGATTGAGAGCCTGCCCCATGAGTGTAGCGAATGCTTTGGGTACAACAATGCTGGGGGCAAAAATGGCACCAGCCCTTCGGGTTGTGGCTAAAAAAGCGACACTCCGCGTTGCTCGTCGTTTATTTGGAGTCACCAAACTGCTTTCCTCGCTCCTAGATTGACGCTTTTTTAGTCACAACAGTGACAATCGAATTAGTGTGAACAGGCCCTTGCTTGGGACTGCCACCATCGCAGGCTATACTAGCCTTTTATTGTGTTATGCCACGGAATTATGACTGATATAAATGTCTTTTTGGACGCCATGGGCCTAGAGTGCCCGCTGCCCTTATTAAAAGCAAAGCAAGCGCTTAATCGCATGGCTAGCGGAGAAGTGCTAGAGGTTTTAGCAACGGATGCTGGTTCTGTGCGCGATTTTGAGGTGTTTGCCAAGCAAAGTGGCAATACCTTATTACTAAGCGAGGATAACGACGGCACCTATCGCTATCTATTTGAAAAGAAGTAACACTGCCCGATTTACATCACTAATCTTATAGGAACCTCAGTCATGCTGGGTATTGTTCGTTCATGGTTTGATCGCCTGTTTGCAGAAGAAGAAACCGTGGTCTTACTGCTGTTAATTGTCGCTTGTCTACTGCTGATGCTGACTCTCGGTAATGTGCTAGTGCCTATTGTTGCCAGTATTGTGCTGGCATTTATGATGCAGGGAATTATTGCGCGTCTTAGCAGTATGGGCGTGTCCCACTGGCTTACCATCACCATTACCTATCTTGTTTTTGTGGGCGTTTTCTTTGGCGTGCTGGTGGTGTTATTACCGTTGGTTTGGCAGCAGCTAACTAATTTATTCCAGGAATTACCCACCATGCTGCGTAAATTGCAGCAGTTATTATTGTTGCTTCCCCAGCGCTCAGAGATGTTCACCGAGCAACAAATTCGAGACTGGATGGCCCTTGCAAGCAAGGAGCTGGGGTCGGTAGGGCAATACTTGCTAAGCTTTTCGATCGCGCAGCTGCCTAATGTTGTCGGCTTGATGATTAACATCATACTTATTCCAATTCTGGTGTTTTTCTTTCTGAAAGATAAGGCAACAATTCTCGCTTGGCTGTCGAGTTTTCTGCCGTATCGGCGCCCTCTGTTGAACGCGGTTTGGGCCGAGATGAATGTTCAAGTTGCAAACTATGTGCGCGGCAAAGCAATCGAAATTGTCATTGTCGGGTCTGTTTCTTATATCGCATTTGTCGTAATTGGCTTGAATTACTCCGCCTTGCTGGCGCTCGCCGTGGGGCTTTCCGTTGTGATTCCCTATATCGGTGCGGCGGTGGTGACTTTGCCGGTGTTGTTGGTCGGTTTCATTCAATGGGGTTGGGGCGGGGAGTTTTTGACCCTGTTTATTGTCTACAGCGTGATCCAAGCGCTAGATGGCAATGTATTAGTACCACTGCTATTTTCTGAGGCAGTGAATATGCATCCGGTCGCGATCATAGTCTCGGTGCTGGTATTTGGTGGAATTTGGGGTATGTGGGGTGTGTTTTTTGCGATCCCCTTGGCCACCTTGGTGAAGGCGATTTTATACGCTTGGCCGCGACCAAAGATTCCGGAGCCGGATGTTAGCGAGCTATCAGTGAGTGAGTAAGCGAGACAGGGCTTGGGCTGTGATTCGCGTAGGGCGTCGAAAGCGTAAACAATTTTAAGGACCGTTTGTGAAATATTTGAAATCTCTTGGTGTGTTGGTATTTGTTTTTCTGTTGGCGGCTTGCAGTGGATTGGGTTCCGACTGGCTGGCTGAAAAAAGTGATAGTAGCGCGGTTTTAAAACCGGCCAGCGATCAACGGGAATACCGCTACGCGGAGCTTGAGAACGGTCTAAAAGTGATGCTGATTTCCGATGCCGGTGCAGATAAGGCGGCGGCATCGCTAGACGTCAATGTGGGGAGTCGCCAAGACCCCAGAAATTATCAAGGTTTAGCCCACTTTTTAGAGCATATGTTGTTTTTGGGTACTGAAAAATACCCAGAAGCTGGCGCCTATCAGGCGTTTATCACTGCCCACGGAGGCAGTCACAATGCCTTTACTAGTTTTGAACACACCAATTACTTTTTTGATATCAGTGCCGATTCTTTAGCGCCAGCGCTGGATCAATTTGCACAATTTTTTGTGGCGCCCTTGTTCAATGCAGAGTACGTGCAGCGTGAAGTCAATGCGGTGAACTCTGAGTACCGAGCCCGGATCCGCGATGACGCACGTCGAGAATTGTCGGTATTCAAAGCGCAAGTCAATCAAGCCCATCCCTTTGCAAAATTTTCTGTCGGCAATCTCGATACCTTGCAGAGTACCAACGAGCTTGCACTGCGGGAACAGCTGCTCGAATTTTATCGCAAGAATTATTCCGCCAATATTATGACCTTGACGGTGATAGGTAGGGAGTCACTCGACGAGCTAGAGGCGATGGTGCTGCCAAAGTTTAGCGATGTTAAAAATCGCAGCCGGCATCTTGCGCCGATTACAGAGCCACTTTTCACGGCGGGTGATTTGCCGCGTTGGGTGAATATTCAGCCGGTGCAAAATCGTCGTTCGCTATCCATAAATTTCCCGGTGCCAGACGCGGAAAAATACTGGCACAACAAGCCACTTAACTACATTGGTAATATTCTTGGCCACGAAGGCAGCGGTAGTTTGCTGTCCGTTCTAAAAGCGCGGGGCTGGGCTGACAGCTTAAGCGCAGGGCAGAGTTTTGATTATCAGGGGGGCGCGCTGTTTGGTGTCGATGTGGCCTTGACGGTGTCCGGGCAAAAGCATGTCGATGAGATTGTCGGTTTGGTATATCAAAGCATTGCTGAGTTGCGTCTTAAGGGCGTGGAGGCTTGGCGTTTTGAGGAGCAAGCAGGGTTGGCGATGCAGGAGTTTATGTTTCGAGCACAGCCTGCCGCAATTAACGAAGTTGTGCAGTTGTCTATGGGTTTGCAGCGCTATCCAGCGCAAGAGTTATTGCGCGGCCCATACTTAATGGATGAGTATCGTCCTGAGTTACTTGCAGAGTTTTTGGCTGAAATGACGCCGGAAAATAGTTTTATTAGTCTGGTTGCACCAGGCGTAAATGCAGATATTGAAATTCCCCGCTATCAAGTTAATTACGGTGTGCGGGAGGTGACAGCGGAGCAGTTGACTGCCCTGATACCCGTGAGTACAAAGGGATTAGATTTGCCCGCTAAGAACAATTTTATTGCTTCTGACTTTGCGCTCAAAAAAGGTGATGGTTCGGCAAGCCCCAAACTGCTCGCCGATGCACCGCTGGAGTTGTGGTTAAACACCGACGATATTTTTGAGTTGCCAAAGGGCAGAGTGTATCTGCTGCTTGAATCCGAGGAGGTGGTCGCCGATGCTGATCGGCGTGCGAAAAGTGATTTGTGGCTGCGGATGGTGAAAGACCAGCTCAATGAACTTGCCTACCCGGCGCAATTGGCGGGCCTGGATTTTGACGTGTCGGTAGGCTGGCGCGGAATTCAAATCAGCGTGGGTGGCTTCAATCAAAAGCAGGGTGAGCTGCTGCGCGAATTGCTGGCGGTATTGAAAAAGCCAGAATGGCAGCAAGATCGTTTTGAGCGCTTAAAAGCGCAGCGCCTGCGCCAGTTTGAGAATGCGGCGCGCCAATCACCGTATCAACAAGTTGTGGCTGAATTACCGCGGATGTTGAATCTTGAAAACCCTGGATTAAAGGCCCACGAAGCCGCAACCAAAGCCGCGACGATGGCGGCAGTTGCTGATCATGCGCAGGCAGTGATGGGGCAGTTGCATTTGCGGATGATGGTCGACGGCAACTTTAGTGAAGACGACGCCAGGTCGTTGGCAGAGGTAGTGACCACGACGTTGCCGACGGTAACGGAAAGGCGTTCTCCGTCGCAGTTTATAAGTCATCTTCCGGTGGGTACGGTCGTGCGGGAAATCGACGCTGAACACGATGATAGCGCGGTACTGCTCTATGTTCAGAGCGCAGTAAAAGGTCTGCAGGCGAGGGTGGCAATGGGCCTGAGTGCGCAAATGTTGAGCGCGGATTTTTATCATCAACTGCGCACTCAAAAGCAGTTAGGTTATGTGGTGAGCGCCAGCGTTTATCCCCAGCGAGAAGTGGCGGGGATGATCTTTTTAGTGCAGTCGCCGGTAATGGATCCCGCATCGGTGCAGGCTGAGATCAACGCCTATATTCAGCAGTGGCTGAAGACCGGGGTTGATGAAGCTAGTTTTGAAAAGCATAAAGCGGGATTGTTGCTGCGCCTTGCAGAGCAGCCTGAAAATTTATGGGATGCGGCCAGTCGTCACTGGCAGGATTTATTGGATGACTACCTGAAATTTAATAGTCGAGATTTATTGGTTCAGGCCTTAACTGATTTGAGCTATGCAGATTGGTTGGCGGTCACTCAGCGGGATCTGGGCGCGGCACAACGCGCACTTTTGGTCTATAACGCCGGTAAGTGGCCGCAATCACAGCCAAAGGGCAAGCCTAGTGGTGAGCCTGCACAATTTAAAGAAGCACTGCCGTTTTATCGCTTTGAGTGACGGGGTGTTGCTGTGACATTGGGCGTAAGCCGTTGTTTTTGATAGATTCTATGATGATGTTTTAATAATTTATTCATATAATAAATAGTTACATTTAGTTGATTTATGGTTGAAAAGCTGTGAGAATTTCCATCGCTCAAAGTCTGTAAACCAGACCTTGAGCGATGGAATTAACCCTGTATTCGGGTGTTCGCAGGCTCAAAAGGCCTGTGCTTAACCCAACTGGGCCAGGTGATAACCGTCACTCACAGGCTGATTTTAAACACACGGAGCTGATCGCTCTCCGGTGAATCAGTTGTAAGCGGAGCACATCCAAGCATCATGCTTGCTGGTCTAGACAGCCCACTGTATTGGTAAAGGACTGTGTATGTATCAAGACCAAGATTTGCGTGAAGATCTCGATCCCCAAGAAACCCAAGAATGGCTTGAAGCCCTTGATGGTGTCCTTAAAAACGGTGGTCGCGCGCGTACTGCATTTTTAATGAAACGACTCGCCAAGCACGCGACACGTGCGGGTACTGAACTTCCTTCCGCAATTACCACCTCTTTTCGCAATACCATCGAACCCAATAATGAACGTCGCATGCCGGGCGACTTGTTTATGGAGCGCAAAATTCGCTCGATGATTCGCTGGAATGCCTTGGCGATGGTGATGCGTGCCAATGACAATAACGAGGGGTTGGGCGGTCATATTTCGAGCTTTTCCTCATCGGCAACCTTGTACGATGTGGGCTTTAACTACTTTTTCCGTGGCGGTGAAAAGGCCGATTTAATCTACTATCAGGGCCACAGCTCACCTGGCATGTACGCGCGCTCCTACCTAGAGGGCCGAATAGATGAGAAGCAGCTCGATGGCTTCCGGCGTGAAGTTGATGGCAATGGCTTATCTTCGTACCCACATCCTTGGCTAATGCCAGATTACTGGCAGTTCCCAACAGTGAGCATGGGCTTGGGACCGATTCAGGCGATTTATCAAGCCCACGTGATGAAGTATCAGCAGAGCCGTGGTTTGGTTGATCACGGCGATCGCAAGGTTTGGTGCTTTATGGGTGACGGCGAGAGTGACGAGCCAGAATCGTTGGGTTCTATCGCGCTGGCTGGCCGTGAAAGTTTGGATAATCTGATCTTTGTTGTGAACTGTAATTTGCAGCGGCTGGATGGGCCGGTGCGCGGTAACGGCAAAATTATTCAGGAGCTGGAAGGGGTTTTCCGCGGCGCAGGTTGGAATGTTGTCAAAGTTATTTGGGGGCGTCACTGGGATAAATTATTAGAAAAAGATACGACTGGTTTATTGCGTCGCCGTATGAACGAAGTGGTAGACGGCGAGTTACAAAATTACAAAGCCAATGGCGGTGCGTATACCCGCAAGCATTTCTTTGGCAAATACCCTGAATTATTGGAGTTGGTCAAAGATCTCTCTGACGAAGATATTATGTATCTCAATCGCGGTGGTCACGATCCTTATAAGGTGTATGCAGCCTACGCGCAGGCAATGGAGACCAAAGGTCGCCCCACCGTTGTGTTGGCGATGACCGTAAAGGGATACGGTTTGGGCGAAGGCGGTGAAGCGCAAAACGAGGCGCACTCAGTCAAAAAACTCGATTTGGAAGAACTTAAAAAATTCCGCGACCGCTTTGGCGTGCCAATCAGCGACGACGATTTGAAATCCGTACCTTATTATCGTCCTGCGGAAGACAGTCCTGAAATGGTCTATATGCGCAAGCGCCGCGAAAAGCTCGGCGGTTTTTTACCCGCGCGCCAAGCTGATTTTCAGGCGGTAACAACACCTGCGCTAGAGACCTTTAGCGCGCAGCTAAAAGCCACGGGCAAGCGCGAAATTTCGTCTACCATGGCCTTTGTGCGTATTTTATCCAGTCTTGTAAAAGACAAGGAAATTGGTTCTCGGATCGTCCCCATTGTGCCGGATGAAGCCCGTACCTTTGGTATGGAAGGTATGTTCCGCCAGCTCGGGATTTATTCCTCGCAGGGCCAGCGGTACACCCCGCACGACTCCGATCAGGTCATGTACTACAAAGAAGATAAACAGGGCCAAATTTTAGAAGAAGGCATCACCGAAGCTGGCGCGTTTTCAGCGTGGTTGGCAGCGGCGACGTCGTATAGCAATCATCACTATCCGATGATTCCATTTTATATTTTTTATTCTATGTTCGGCTTTCAGCGGATTATGGACCTTGCTTGGGCTGCGGGTGATTCCCAGGCGCGGGGCTTCTTGATTGGCGCCACAGCGGGACGGACCACCTTGAATGGTGAAGGCCTTCAGCATCAGGACGGGCACAGTCATTTAATGGCGAATATGATTCCAAACTGTGTGTCTTACGACCCTACCTACTCCTATGAGCTGGCGGTGATTATTCAAGATGGCATGCGGCGCATGTATCAAGACAAGGAAAATGTCTTTTACTACGTCACCGTTATGAATGAAAACTACGGTCACCCGGATATGCCGGAAGGCTGCGAGGCGGGCATTGTAAAAGGCTTGTATTGCCTTACCGCATCGACGGTTAAGAAGCCGAAACTAAAAGTGCAGTTGATGGGTAGCGGTACTATTTTGCGGGAAGTTGAAGCGGCTGCGGCAATCCTAAAAGCGGATTATAAGGTTGAGGCGGATATCTGGAGCGCAACCAGTATTAATCTGTTGCGTCGTGATGGTCTGGATTGTGAGCGTTGGAATATGCTGCACCCAGAGAGTGAGCCGCGTGTGCCTTATGTGACCGAACTGCTGCGCGGCAAGCAGGGACCGGTAGTTTGCGCAACAGATTATATTAAGTCCTATGGCGAGCAGTTGCGTCCGTATATAGAGGCGCGTTATGTCGTATTGGGTACTGACGGTTACGGCCGTTCAGATACCCGCGCCAAGCTTCGTCAACACTTTGAAGTGGATAGGCAATATATTGTGATTGCGGCGTTAAAGGCCTTGGCTGATGATGGCCAAATTGCTTTGAGCGAAGTGACCAAAGCCATCAAGGCCTTTGGTTTAGACGTGGATAAAATCAATCCGCTTTCTCGCTAATCGTTGATAAGGATTTTTTTGTGGCTAAAGAAACGGTAAAAATTCCTGATGTGGGTGGCGGAGATGTCGACGTCATCGAGGTATGTGTAAAAGTTGGCGATGTAGTCGCGAAAGAAGACTCGTTGATTGTATTGGAGTCGGACAAAGCGTCGATGGAAATTCCCTCGCCACTGGCCGGCAAGGTGCTAAGTATTAGTGTTAAAGATGGCAGCACCGTGCATGAAGGGGACGTCATTCTTGAGTTGGAAGTAGAGGCTGGTGCGGCTACCCAAGATACTGAGGAACAAGATACTAGCGAGCAAACTTCGGCAGAATCTAAATCTGCAAAAGCTGACAAGAATGCAGACGCAGAAAAAGAGAAAGAGAAAGAGAAAGAGAAAGAGAAAGAGAAAGAGAGGGAGAAGGAGAGTCCCGCGCCTAAAGCAGCTAGTGCTGAAAAAACAGTGTCGACGGACTTGCAGCGCGAGACTGTGAAAGTGCCGGATATTGGCGGTGGCGATGGTATTGAAGTAATCGAAGTCTGTGTCGCCGAAGGTGATGAAGTTAGTGAGGGTGACTCTTTAGTTGTACTGGAGTCAGATAAAGCCTCGATGGAGATTCCCTCACCGTACAGCGGCAAAATAATTTCCCTGGCAATTAAAGCTGGGGACAGCGCCAAGCAAGGTACAGCCATTGCAGAGATTGAGTATCAGGCATCGGCGGAGGAGGGGGCGGTGGAAGAAGAGCCTGCCCAAGCCGACGCTGAGCCTGAAAAGCCGGCTTCGCCAGTCGCAGCCTCTGCACCACCGTCAGCAGCAAAACCAACTGCACCGGTGTCACCCTCTGTGGTTAGTCACGCCGATGTATACGCTGGCCCAGCAGTGCGCAAGCTTGCCCGCGAGTTTGGTTTGGAGTTAGAACAGGTGCCGCCTAGCGGCCCGCGCGGACGTATTTTAAAAGAAGATTTGCAGCAATTTGTTAAAGATCTCGCCACAGGTAAAGGGGCGTCGACGGGCACAGGGATCCCCGCTATCCCGGAAGTAGATTTTAGTCAGTTCGGCGAGATTGATGTGCAGGCACTGAGCAAGTTACACAAACTCACGGCGGCGAATATGCACCGGAGTTGGGTGAATCTTCCTCATGTTACCCAGTTTGATGACGTCGACATTAGTGAGCTAGAAGACTTCCGCGCCAGTGTTAAAAAAGAGGGCGAGCAGCGCGGTGTAAAACTGACGCCACTGCCGTTTTTGTTAAAGGCAGCGGCCCTGGCCCTGCGTACATACCCTAAGTTCAATGCCTCGCTAAGTGCAGACGGCGAAAGCATGATCTTCAAAAAATACGTCAATATTGGCATTGCGGTGGATACCCCGGCAGGCCTGGTTGTGCCGGTGATTCGCGATGTCGATAAAAAATCGCTGTGGGAATTGGCTGCAGAGTCTGCCGAGTTAGCGCAAAAGGCCAAGGATCGTAAACTGAAACCCGCAGATATGCAGGGCGGATGCTTTACTATTTCTAGTCTTGGTAGCATCGGCGGCACCGGTTTTACACCGATTATAAATGCACCTGAGGTGGCGATTATGGGCGTATCTAAACTTGCCGTTAAGCCGCAGTGGAATGGCAGCGAGTTTGTGCCACGCAAAATGCTACCGGTGTCTTTATCCTATGATCACCGCGCAATAAACGGCGTCGATGCCGGGCAATTCTTCACCTACCTGGGTGAGTTGCTGGTGGATATACGGCGTTTGCTATTGTAATTTCCCTCCTCTAAAACCACAGGGCGCCATTGTTCCGCGCCCTGTGTTGTTTTTCTCCTTCGACGCCGATTATTAAAGGTGGAGCCCCGGTATTGGAGGGGAACTACAATTTACAGACAGGTTCTCTTAATTGGCTGTTGGCGCCATCTAGTTAGAAGAAAGAACAACTTTGTGATGCGAAGGATAGGCCTAATGGCGCTCGCGTATCCTGGGGTGCCTACCGTTACGAATGTCTCTGTAGCGCGGCAGGCCTGACTAAGGCTGGAGGTAATCAGCAGTAGGTAAGTGCGGCTCTATTCTAAGCCATCAATTTAAGCCCGGTCCTACAGTCTGGAATTTTGAATGACTGATTTTTGATCTCCACCAACCATCTGCTCGTTCTTGGATCGTTGTGCAGTCGCATTTTCAGTGCCTCCTCCCCTATATTGGGGAGGCCCATTCCCTTATTAATCGTTAAATTACGCACAGAGCTCTAACGCCAAGCCTGCGGTGATTAATTCTGTCACCTTTGGGAATTTTCTTACGTCCATATTCTATCTTGTTGTGTGATTTTCCTTGGGTTAATCATCAGGCGAGCGCATAACAAGTCTGCTTGAACATAAATCGACGTGTATTGAGATGGTATAAATAATGTCAGTAAAAGAACTAATAAATAAATGCAGTATCCCCCTCATTTTTTCGCTGTTTGCAATTTCATATGCTAGTGCGGAATCTGTATTGCGCGTTAAATGCAAGGATTCTGCTAGCGATGCCGCTGTTTTTATCAACGGTAAATCGTACGGCAAGTGTCCTGCGGATATATTCTTAGACGCCGGTGAGATTTCGCTCCGAGTTGTTAAAACGGTCGACGCTGAGCGTGAGCGAGTTTTCGAAACTACCTTGATGCTAAGAGATAACCGGCCGGAAATAGTTAATGTGGTATTGGCATCTCCACAGTTAAACCAAAAAGCCGCGAAGGTCCAGGCTCAAGAAGCATTACAGAAGGCCAAGGACGGTGATATCGCTGCCATGCAGCAAGTGTCTGACTTCTATGAGAAAGGATTAGGCTTGGTTAAAAACGCAGAGAACGCTGAATATTGGTCTCGTCAAGCCATAGATAAACAAGATGAAAATGCGGCGAGGGCGATTTTGACACGCGCGGAGGCTGGTGATATTGACGCCATGGCGCAATTAGCAACTCTTTATGAGCAAGGTCAAGGGGTAGAGAGAAGTGAGGCCGAAGCGCAATTTTGGCAACAAAAGCGTGAGCAGGCTATTGCTGTATTAGAAAACCAAGAAACCAGTCGCGTATTAGCGTTAGCTAAAAAAGGTGATATCGCTGCTATGCAACAAATGGCAGAGTTTTACCGTGAGGGTAAAGGGATCGATAAAAGTAGTGAAAAAGCGGCTGAGTGGGAGGCCAAGGCTGCAGAGGAAAAGGTGCAGCAAGCTCTGGCTAAAGCGAATCAAAAGAGAAAACAAGAAGTTGAAGCAGAGCTTTGGGGTTATCAATCCGGTAAAGCTTATCTGAGCGGTTTTATAGCTGCGGGTAAAATGGTTGGTATGGATGCTAAGGCTGGAGATACCAGTGCTGCGTCCTCAATAGTGACATTTTCACCAACCGTACTTGTGGTAACGGCAGTGGGGCTGGCAACGGACCTTGTATCGGCACCGTTTAATGCCACAACGCATCGGCAATTACAAAATGAATTGAATGCTCGTGCAGCGGTATGGGATAAACCCAACTCAATGGTAGCCAAAGCCTACGCACAGCAGTAATTTTTATGCCTTATATCTACGTGAAAGCGCGATTGCTGATCGCGTTTTCCCTAGTGGCTCTACTCAGTGCGGCCTGCTCGATATCGCCGCAGATAGCCCAAGAGCAACTGTATATCATTCTGTCCGCTGAGAATGGTATGCCGATTATTCAATTCGATCGCAATCTTTCTACCCTTTCTGTTGATCGCCAAATCTTAATAAAAATGGCGGCCGCAGCAGACCTAAATGCAGAACAATGGTTGTTGAAAAATTTTGATAAGGCTGATTTGAAAGGCTTGTCAGAAGATGCTGGATTTGAAAAATTAGCAGATATTGTTAGTGATAATGATCTAGATGCTAAAGATGTGTATTGGTCAGTATTAGCTCGATATATCTCCAAGGCTGACTTTGCATGTAAAGAACCACTGTATTATCAGTATTTTCAGGCACGCTATAATTTATATGAAAAAGAGGTAAGTTGCGAAACGGCAATCCCGTTCAATGTGCTATCGCGTTACTCCGCGAATAATATTGTTTATGTTGACCCAAAGCGGCTGCGAGATATTCACGTCGTATTCGCCAGCAAAGATGACAATATGATGTCCAAATTTGGTCATATTTCTCTTCGGCTGGTTATTTGCCCGCAGGAAAATAGTACTGATGCGGAGTGCGATGCTAATTTGTATCAACACATAGTCTTGGGGTATATGGCCCATGTTGATGATATAAAAATTAATCGTTTGAAAGGTCTGTTCGGCGATTATAAAGCCTACCTCTACGCCAATAGCTTTATGGATGTGTATCAAAAATACACCATTAGCGAGTTCCGCAATATTTCTTCCATGCCTTTAAAATTAAGCCAGCAAGAGCGGGAGGGTATGCTTAGATCTTTGGCTGAAATTCACTGGGGGTTCGCTGGAGATTATAAATTCACTCATCGCAATTGTTCTAGCTTAATGCAGTTGGCGTTGTCCGCAATGTGGCCAAATTTTTCCGATGAATTGTCACTGCAGACTCTTTACTGGCGGCCAGATTCGTTTTTCCAGGCACTGCAAGCGACGGCTATAGCTACTTCTTCAGCACTTACCGATTTAGAGCTGGCGGAAGAGGGCGGTTTCTATTTTGCCAGTACGGAAGCTATTTATAACAAGGCCTTCGACGTTGTTAATGAAGCTATGCAAGATCATAGATACTCGTCTCTTAGTGATTATTTATCGACTAATCCTATTTTGCGGGATAACGCTGTTCAAGAAAATACAAGCTATATAGCTAGACTGCAAAGTGATGCATATCTACTCGAAGCGCAGCTGTTGCTCGAAGAACTTAGCCTGGTTAAATTCGAGTCAATAATGAATGCCGAGATGGGCTATTTTTTTAGCAAGTATGGTGTGGCGGAGATTGAAGCGCATATGCATCAGAGTATGAGTTCCGAGTCTTATGTGGCATTTTCAGAATGTGTACTTGGTCCCCTGCGAGAAAGAATTAAGCCTATCAAACGCCGCGATGGCATTCCGGATTCGCTTGAGCTCGCAAGCGAATCGACACGTAAATCCTGTCAAGCAGAAGATAAAGCGAAGTTGTTGAAGCAGGTCAACCTTTATTTGGAGTCATTAGACCCAGAGGCGTGGGCGGATGTGAAGACGGCTGTATATTATTGGGCGGAGATTATAAATAATATTAATAGTTACAAAGAATTAGGAAATAAATAGGCTATGTTTCGAAAGTATATTGTTTTAGCGGTACTATTTTTTTCTCTGCCTACTTTAGCTGCTGATGCAGAAAGTCGAATGAGATTATTACAGCAGCTAGACATGTTGGATGAGCTTGAGTTTCAAGGGCAGGTGGATGAGGCTAGGGAGTGTATAGCAGCCCGTAGCTTTAGGTGTGCTGAACGTAGTATTCACGCAGCGGACGACTTGTCAGTAAATAAGGAGCAGGAGGCGGAGGTATCTTTATTAAGGCGGAGTCTGAGCAATGAACGCATTGTATTGCGCCGTGAAGAGCAAGAAGAAAGGCAGAGGCGTCTTGCTAGGATAGAAAGAAGGGAGCAGCGTGAGCGGGATGAAGAGCGAAGAAAGAAAGAGAAGTGGCAAGAAATAGCACGTTTGCAGCAGGAAGAACTTAATCGGCCATCAACAAGTGCGGCAGCTTCCTTGTATCAAGCATTGGATCGCGTTAATGCGAGTGTACCTAGTATTGAGGAAACTTCCGCAAACCTGCAGCAGCAAATTAATAGAACAAACCGCGAATACGCGCAGGCGAAAAGGAATCGGGAAGCCGAAGAGAGGGCTTATCAAGCTGAGCAGAGCCAAGCGCAAGCACGTATAGAGCAGCAGCGACGAGATCGAGCGCGACAAGAGCAGGCACGTATAGAGCAGCAGCGAATCGACCGCGCTCGACAGCAGCAGGCGCAAGAGCGAGAGGCAGATTTTGCAAGACAAGTTGCGCTGGCAAAGCAGCGAAAGCAAGAGCAAGAAAAACAACCGGAAAAATATCAGCTTGTTGTCGAGTCGCTCGCATTTTGCTGGGAGCACGACACCAAAAAAGACCATTGGCGCTGCCGTGGGCCCGGTCACAATAAAAGCTTGGCTAATGACGCGACATCCCTTTTCGAGCCTGGCCTACTGCAACAAGCGCGGTTAGCTGGTTGTTTGAATGCCAGTGATTATTATAAACAAGCGTGGAAATACGATGATAAGTCGGGCTACGTGATGCATTGCCAGAAGGCGTTAGCAGAGAGCGATGCGGACCTTGCTAAGGATTACGGTATGCCTGGATATATAAGGGTGAAGCGCAAAATTTATAAATGTAGCTACCCAATTCAGAATAACTGTGCGGTATATATGCAAGGCGCTGGCGATGTCGCTAATCGGCAGATTGTTCAATGATGCCCAGGCCGTTGCGATGTTTGCTGCCACTAAGATACAGCGCCGCCATTGAAGTGGAAAAAATGAAGCGGTTGGGCCTGATTGACTTTCGATAAATTTCACTCCGCTATTTAGGGAGGTCGATACTTCAAGCAATCTATAGATTGCTTGAAGTAACCGTCGAACGGTTGCTTCTCACAATAGCATCGCGCTTGTTGATTGGAGTTCCAAGTCGCCATGCTCGAGTTGCTAATATTTGAATAGCGCCTCAGATATCGATATTTTTTTGGCAAAAAACAGCTGCGCTAAGGTTTACGCCTTCGTTCTATATTAGTACCCTTTACTGAACCTCGCGTCAGATGCATTTAACTAACAGTCAGCAGGTTCTACTGTGATTCTGACTACAGTGTCGTTTTCACCATGAAAATACTTATTTCTGTTCGTTTTTGAGATTGAACCTTGAGGGTTTCGATGTAGTTGTCCAACAGTAAATTTAGTTTGTGGGTATGGGCGATTTAGATCGGTAAAAACATATATAGATGGCGTGCTAATTACTTTATGGCGCTAGTACAAAAGATTTAACGGGAAGGACTATGAAAAATCGGATTTTCATCCTAATGATGGCCGCGGTACTTGCTGCATGCGCAACTACTGGTGACGAATCGATTTCGTCCTCCACCAAAAAATCTCCCTATCCGCCAGCGGCGGCAATATCTCCAGTGCAAGACGGCGAGGCTCTTTTACAGCGAAACGACGACGTCTTTACTCTCTATCTTTTTGTGGATTACCTTCACGCTGGCGGTGATATGGGTATTGCTCTGAATGGTTTCCCCAGTACTTTGGCATTGCAATTAAATGATGTCATGGTGGGAAATTTTCTGACGGGGCAGGCAATCAAACTCGAACTGTTGCCGAATCAGGATTACTCCTTTGCTGTAAAAAACGCGTTTTATGATAAGGACAGCGGAAAAACTGAGCTGTCACTTAAAGCCGGCGGTGCCGGTGAGTGGGCGGCGTGGACTAGTACGGATCCCCTTTTTGTTGGTAATGAGCCCAAGTTAGAGGCCTTGTCTTGGGATGAAGTTCGGGACAAGGTAAAGAAAGAATACACATTTGTAGAGCCTTATATCGCCAGGGCAGCATTGGCCCTGAAACCCTCGTCTATTCCAGATCGTTTGAAAGACTGTAATCATGCCGATGACGCGGCTTTGTGCCAGAGTGGCTTGATATCGGAAATGCCGGCGTCGCTGCGTAGCGGCGATGTGAGTGAGATTGTAGCGGCTATTCTGGATGATGGTGCAACGCCTTTGGTCGCTGCGGCGTCAGGTGGGTTACCGGCAGCTAAATCGCCCGCTACTGCCCCGTTACCGGCAGCTCCTGCCACAGCAGAAATCAACTATGAAGACCCGTTATTCCAGCCTTTGAATGGCATTGATCTTTCGCAGTACAAGAATGCGGGCGACGGTTTACTGTTGATAGGTAGGAAGGGTGAGTACGACCTATTGCTCACCGAGCCGGGAACACGTTTTGAAGTATATAGAGGTACGACCGGGGCGCCGGGGATAAAGGGTCGGAAATTTTATTCAGGCTATATGCTACGTTGGAAAAAGAATCAGGGTGAGCCGATGCCATATATTGGGCGTCTGACTATGTATGGCAAAGATAGCAGCCGCGCCGTCTATACAGGGGCCTTTTCTGCACTTTATTACAAAGAACACTGGCTCAGTCAGACCCGTGCGAATGCTAGGCTCTTTAAACAAGGAATTGAGGAGCGCTATGACTCAGATAACGTTTTGACTCGAAAACGTTATCTTATCAACCGCTACCACACTTACTACTACAAGTTTGACGAATATCGTGATTATCTGGCAAACACGGAATGGACTGATCGGAAAATTTTATTGACATCAGCTACGGGCAAAAAAAGTGCTATCTACACCGAGGTAAGCGGTCTGCCTGAGTTTGAGTTTGTGCTGCCGGCCCCTGAGCAATTGACTAGCTTGACTTCTTGGAAAACGGATCGTGACTTGTTTACCCGCGAATACTCCCTGTTCGATCTGTTTAAGAGTAGAGGAATCAATGCCGATAATTTGTTGTTGAGGCCTTTCAAGCCGACACAAACGAAGTCAAACGTATATGAAACAACGGGCCCACGTCATGCCTGGATCAATGAAGGGCAATCGGCCTTTGTATACAGTGCCATGACGGGAAAGAGCTATTTGCAAGCTTATCAGAAGGCGCCAGCCTTGACCTTACCGGCTCTGAAGGAGATTGTTATTAATGGGCAGCTGAGCGTCAACCAGCAATGCCTGGGTAAAACCCAGGGGATGGTGGTGTTGTCTGGACAGTGTGACGCTGACGCGCCGCTGTTTCCGTTAACGGTGATGACCCAATTGTCGGCTAACCAGTACGTCGTTAATGTGTGGTCAGATATTGACCGTCGCAGTGTCTACCTTTTAACCGGAGGGCAGTTCCCTAAGGAGGCGTTCTACCGTTGGTCTGTCGATGCCTTTATGGTTGAGCAAACGGTTGAGTCTGAGGTAACACTGACCGCATTGGCCACGGGCAATGATCCGTTCTCGGACAAATTGGTTCAGTTTGCAAGCCAGGGGCGAGATCAGCAGACCTGCAGCAAGATGGTCGCGGCGGTTACTGACGCTGAAAAGGCCTTGGACTTTGATCCAGATATTGAAAGGCGTCTTTCGAAATACGAATACGTGTTGGACGATTTTTGGGGTGACATGGGCGCCTCCATCAATCGCATCAGCGCCACGCACACACCAATGACCGATTTCGAGGAATATGTTTGGGACGACCTAGTTAGCATGGAAAAGGATGTTGATCAGCGTCTGGACGCCCTCAATCGCTACAAAAATGTTAACAACAGTTCTTGTCAGCCGAACCCTGAGCGCATGGCGCAGCTCGTAACGGCGCTTAGTGGCTTTAAACAGAACCTTTCGGATTCGCTGGATCAGCTTAACCGCAGCTATTACAAGCAGGCATCAGATCTTACCAACGATATATATTACTGGACCAATCGCCTGAAGGAGGCCAAACGCAATGCGGCAATGGCACAATTCCTCGGTAAGCTTCAGTCCTCTTTAAACGCTGATCGGTTGGCAAAAAAGGCACAGCGCGAATCTATGAACCGCAGCATTGCGGCGGCGAGAAAGTCGGTTGATGACCAAATCGCTGATGTTAAAGCGCGTAATGCAGTCTATTTAGCCAGTCAACATTCGGTGGTAAAACAGCCCGCAAATACCATCATTGTCCCAGTTGCTATGCCGTCTAAGTCATTAGATACAACTGGCGGTGGGAGCGTTTATATAAATGGTAAAGTATCCAATCGCCTCAGCACAAAGGATGCGATCGCGCAGGCGCAAGCGAAAACTAAACGGCTTAAGGATGAGCGGCAAGCCGGTGCCATGGCATCCGGTTCTGGCTCAGTGGCCGCTGCCGCCGCGTCAGTCGTCAACACTACGAAAGGAAGTGGAGATGGTGGTGCTGCTGTTTGTGTTGCGACGGGACGGAATGGGAACAATATTAAGACTGACCTCGCATATGTTTACACTTTTGATCGCAATATTACGCCGTTGAAGGCTGACGGGCTGGCACGACAGCTTCATGCTGCTGAGCACAATACGACGCCATCGTGCGAACGCAATGATGAAAATCAGGTTGGCGCGCTAGTGGTCGTGATATGGCAGGGGAAGGATTACAGCGGGGCAAATAATCAGACCTACGGTATGGGTTTTGGTCAGTCGATTGGCGCGGCAGAAATGGATGCGGTGAACAACTTGGCGAATCGTAATTGGAATTGGGGCAGCTCAATGGGTTATGAGGTTGTGTTTGCTAAGCAGTATTGAAAATTTTCGGGCACTTATGGTTCTAGTACGCTTTTCTTAGGGTGGCGCTGACTTGGAGATAGTTCTTTTAACGGCTTTACTTGGAAGTACTTGCTCAAGTACAAGCCGACAATTGAGTGGTAAGTATTTTGATCCGTTTTGGTGTGTTGCCTCAATATATTAGATGTTGTCGGTTTTCGGTTGCCGACTAGGCGCCAGTGTTAGTTGATTTATTGCCTATTTTTACAGTACTGCATATAAAGATAGCCCCCTAAATAGGGGGATGTGCATTGTTTTGAATCTGACTATATTTATATGCAGAGTGCGCTGCTAGCTTCAAAACTCATATCGGGTATTTGCTTGTGGCTGTTGCAAATGATCATGGCTGAATTTGCAATATGTTTACTCCCTATCTCATAGTTCGGCGTTTGCGCCGATATATGAGGGGGCACAGGGACGTGCCACCTTCATTGATCTAAGTTTCAAATCCCCCGAGCGGTGGCTAAATGCCGCAACGTTGAATATAGCGCGTAGGTTTTGTTCGTATAGGAAGTTTCGCTGCGCAGGGTTTGTTCTATCTTCAGTTTAGAGTTCATGATCATATCGACGAGCTCTTTTAGCTTGTCTGAATATCTGCTTAGTTCGGGTAGATTGTCGGTACGATAAATAGGAGTACATAATCCAAGCGAGTATTTGACGTCGAGATGGCGCTGGAGTAAAAACGAGTTGGATCTGACATAAGTTTCTTTATGGGTAAAGCAGCATGATATTAATCATGAAAACGGAATTTGAAAATCTTCAGCAGAATAGTGCGCATTCCTTTGAGATGGATACCAATACCAATAAGCAGGTCCTTAAGATATATCGCGATGATGCCTTGATCGCAAAAAAGATAAAGATTAAAAAATCGATTCGATACTTTGGTGTGCAGGGATATAAAGCTTTCTTGAGCCCATCTTGAGCTTATATCCCAATTGTACGGACTCAGTGATTAAAGTTGAGTTTTTAGTGGTAGCTCGGTGGTGTTTTTGATTTCGGTTACCGCGATATGGGAATGAATTTCGCGAATCATCGGAAGGCATAGTAAGCGGTCTCGCACAAAGCTCTCGTAGTTCCGAATATCTTTTACAATAATTTTAAGCATGTAATCCCAAATGCCGGTCATGGTGTAGCACTCCATCACCTCATCAAAATTTTGCACTGAGTGTTCAAATTCCTCCAGGTTTTGGCGACCTGATGTGGTGAGGTTGATCGTTGCGAAAACCACCAAGTCCATTCCTAGCGCGTGACGATCAAGTAGGGCGACTTTTTTGCGAATAACGCCATCTTGTTCTATACGGTTAATACGTCGCCAGCAGGGTGACTGGGACATTCCTACGATATCCGCAACGTCACTTGATGTTTTACTCGCATCGCTTTGAAGGATGCCGAGAATGCTAAGGTCCTGTTTGCTTAGTTCAGTACTCATAGTGCAGGCCTAATCTAGATATTGAATATTTTACGGTTGATTTACGCAGATTATGGCCTTTATTGGGTCTATTTAGAATGTATATTCGGCATTTGTTGGGCTAGATATTCCCCTTGTGTTGATACTTCTGCCGATGATCAGGCGGGATTGAGGGTGTGGCTAGTTAATTCAAGGTGCGGACGAGCGAGTAGCGACAAGCTCCGTGATATCTCTCAGCTGTTTTATTATTTTGATGCATCGAGTATAAAAAAGCCCCGACTGGCGGGGCAAGCTTATAGCAAATGTCATTTTTCAAACCAGAGTAGTGCGCTGCACTTTAATGATCCACACCGCTGTCGATGGGTGCTATCCGCTAAGCTAGATAGCTCAGCGGCTAATATCCTTTCAGCCTCTATGATACCTCGTTGCCTAAAATTGCACGCCGCTCATCTATTAATCGGGCGACCACTGACGGATCAGCTAAGGTAGAAATATCGCCCAGGCTGTCGTAATCGTCGGCGGCAATTTTGCGAAGAATGCGGCGCATAATTTTACCGGAACGTGTTTTCGGTAGATCGTCGGCCCACTGAATCACATCGGGGGAGGCAATCGGGCCGATTTCGGTGCGCAGTGTCTGACGCAGCTCGGTAAGGAGTTCAGCACTGCTGTGCTGACCTTCTACCAAGGTCACATAGATGTAGATGCCTTCACCTTTTATATTGTGAGGGAAGCCCACTACGGCGGCTTCGGCAACCGCCGGATGCCCAGCCAAAGCGCTTTCTAGCTCTGCGGTTCCCATGCGGTGTCCCGATACATTTAACACATCATCTACCCTACCGGTAATCCAGTAGTCGCCATCTTCATCGCGGCGAGCTCCGTCGCTGCTGAAGTAGTTACCTGCAAAGCTAGAAAAATAGGTGTCGGCAAAGCGCTGATGATCGCCAAGGATGCTGCGCATCTGGCCTGGCCAGCTATCACAGATAACCAGATTGCCGTTGGTGGCCCCAGTCAGAACCTTGCCCTCGTTGTCTAGCAGTGCGGGTTGAATTCCAAAGAAGGGCTTGGTGGCCGAACCGGGTTTTAATTCAGTAACACCGGGCAGTGGCGTGAGCATCACGCCGCCGGTTTCGGTTTGCCACCAGGTGTCCATTATGGGACAGCGGCCGTTACCGAATTTTTCAAAGAACCATATCCAAGATTCTGGATTAATGGGCTCGCCGGCAGTACCAAGTAAGCGCAGTGAATTTCTGTGATTACCTGCCAGTGCTTCGTCAGCTGTTGCCATAAGTGCGCGGATGACTGTCGGGGCGGTATAAAGAACATTGACCTGATGTTTGTCAATAATACGGCCTAGGCGACCGGCATCGGGATAGTTGGGCACACCTTCATACATCACGCAGCTTGCGCCGTTCAACAGGGGTCCATACACGGCATAGCTGTGGCCAGTGATCCAGCCGATATCAGCCATACACCAGTAGGTGTCATCGGCTTTGTGGTCGAATATATAATGGTGACTTAGGGACGTGTAAACCAGATAGCCGCCGGTGGTATGTACAACGCCTTTTGGCTGGCCGGTTGAGCCAGAGGTGTACAGGACAAACAGCGGATCCTCGGCATTCATATTTTCTGCGGCACAGGTAGTTGACTGACCGTCAACCAGGGTGTGGTACTCCACGTCTCGCTTCGGATACCAATTTACTTCATCGTTGGTGTGACGGAGAACCAATACGGCTTGCACGAAATCTGCTTTGCATAGTGCTAGGGCATCATCCACATTGTGTTTGAGGGGGACGCTTTTGCCTCCACGCCGTCCGGCATCGGCAGTAATAACCAGTTTTGATTTGCCGTCGCTAATTCTTCCCGCTAGGGCCTCAGGTGAAAAACCACCAAAAACCACCGAGTGAACCGCACCAATGCGGGCGCAGGCCAGCATGGCAATGGTCGCCTCAGGCACCATGGGCATATAAAGCGTAACGATATCGCCTTTTTTGATGCCCAGTGATTTGAGGCCGTTGGCGAGCTTACAGACTTCGTCGAGCAGTTGTTGATAGCTGTACTTGCGGCTAGCTTCGTTCTCGCTGTCGGCTTCCCATGCGAGTGCTATTTTATCACCCTGTTTTGCGATATGCCGGTCTAGGCAGTTGTGGCTGGCGTTGAGCTGGCCATCTTCAAACCAGCGGATATCGAGATTGTCTTTGTCAAAATTAGTGTTTTTGATTTTAGTGGGGAAGTGATTCCAATCAATACGTTTAGCAATCTCTGCCCAGAAGGTATCTGGGTCAGTTATCGATTGCTGGTACATCGCTTCGTACTGCTCTGCGCTGAGATTAGCTTGCTTGCGAACGGCTTCTATCACTGGGTAGCGGGTTGATGACATCACATATCCTCCTTTATTTTGTTGGAAGTATTCCCTAAGCAGTAGCCAATAGAAATTAGACCTTAGTCGAGCGACCGATTAAAAGTGGATTGAAACTGAGGCTCGTAAATGAGCGAAAGTTTCTTAGACTTTAGTCTACACATGACTAATGGCTAATACTCAGCAAGCCGTTCTCGGCCTATAAACACTAGGCATGATCAAATTCCAACGGGAGCGAAACCAATGAAAGATAATAACAAGCAACGACGACTTCTTGCCTTAACGTCGATATTGGCGGCTTTACCGCTTAGCCTTTCTACAATGTCAGCATCTGCTGAAACCCTAGAGGAGCGGGTGGCTAGATTAGAAGCCGCGCTTGCAGACACCCAAACGCAAAAGGAAGAAAAGTCATTGGGGAAAACCACCTATAGCTTTGGCGGCTATATCAAACTGGATGCCTTGGCCAGTAAGTTTAGCGGTGGCGAGCGGCCGACATCGACGGTTGGCGACGATTTTTTAGTGCCATCTACTATCCCTGTTGGCGGCGAATCTGGCGACGCCAATTTTGATATGCAGGCGCGCCATTCACGGATTTGGTTTAAGACCGTTACGCCTACAGAGGCGGGTAATATATCCAGTCATTTGGAAATGGATTTTGGCGTCAATCAGATTGGCGACGAACGTATCAGCAACTCATCGGTGACCCGAGTTCGTCACGCCTTCGTTAACTGGCAGTATGATGAAAATAGCTCACTGCTTGCTGGTCAGACTTGGTCTACGTTCTTTAATGTTTCCACCCTCCCTGAAACCCTGGATTTTGTTGGACCGGTTGGCACCTTGTTTGAGCGTCAGTCCCAGGTCCGCTGGACTCATGGTTTAAGCGACGGGCGTTCGTTGATGTTTGCAGTTGAAAATCCATCAAGCGGTCTCTACGGCGCGGCAGGTTCAGCTGCGGGTGCTAGTGCTTATGATAATAATGCCCTGCCCGATATAGTGTTGCGCTATAACGTCAGTACGGGGAATGTTTCCTATAGCTTGGCAGCATTGGTTCGGGAGATCGCCTACAAGCAGGACTTCAGCAATAGCATGGCAGTGAACATTAGCGGCGATGATAGTGAAATAGGTTACGGCCTTAGTTTTGCTGCGATATGGAAACTGGGCGCCGATGATATCAAACTGCAGTTGAATGCCGGTGATGCGCTGGGGCGCTACCTAGGTATACAAAGTTATCGCGACGGCGTGATAAACGATCAGGGTGATATTGAGCTTATCGATCAAGTGGGTGGCTTTGTTTCCTACCGTCATTTTTGGACCGATAAGTGGCGTAGCACCTTTGTGCTATCAGCCTCGTCTGCAGATAACCCCGATCAAGTCGCTGGCACTACGGCGTCCTCCTATGAAAGCGTTCATGGCAATCTTTTATACAGCCCCGTTAAGGCACTTACTCTGGGCGCCGAATTTATTCACGCCACTAAAAATATAGAGGCTCCTGTGAACGGTGACGACAGCGGTGATCTCGATCGGCTGCAGTTCAGTGTGAAGTATGATTTTTAATAGGGCGACTAAAGTCCAATGGAAGCTAAGCAGCGCTGGCAGGCATACTTGGCCTGTCAGTTTTACAAATAACAAGAAGGAGAAGAATCATGGCGTTTAAATCCAAAGAGATGGCCAAAGCTTACTGGCGAGAAAATGTCAGGCTGATGTTCGTGCTCTCAATTATCTGGTTCATCGTGTCCTTCGGTTGCGGGATCCTGTTTGTCGATACCCTCAATCAATTTCGGATCGGTGGTTTTAAGGTGGGCTTCTGGTTTGCGCAACAGGGTTCTATATACGTTTTTGTGGTGCTCACCTTCGTGTACGCATCGAAAATGGGCAAACTCGACCGTAAATACGGCGTTGATGACGAGAGCTGAGGACTGACACCATGGAATTACAAACTCTGACATATATTGTGGTGGGCTTTACCTTTGCGATCTACATTGGTATTGCGATTTGGGCTCGAGCGGGCTCCACCAAAGAATTTTACGTGGCGGGTGGCGGTGTTCACCCCATTGCTAACGGTATGGCCACAGCGGCTGACTGGATGAGTGCGGCGTCGTTTATTTCGATGGCTGGGCTGATTGCTTACATGGGCTATGGTGGTTCGGTTTTCCTGATGGGGTGGACCGGTGGTTTCGTATTACTGGCGATGTTTTTAGCGCCCTACCTGCGTAAATACGGCAAGTTTACAGTGCCCGAATTTATCGGTGATCGCTTTTACTCCAACACCGCGCGCATGGTAGCAGTGGTTTGCCTTATTATTATTTCGGTAACCTACGTTATTGGTCAGATGAAGGGGGTTGGGGTCGCATTTTCCCGTTTCCTGGAAGTGAGCTATGAGGTGGGTTTACTGGTTGGGATGACGATTGTCTTTATCTACGCTGTTGTCGGCGGGATGAAGGGCATCACGTATACCCAGATTGCGCAGTATTGTGTACTCATTCTTGCCTACACCATTCCGGCGGTGTTTATCTCCTTAAACCTAACCGGTAACCCGATTCCTCAGCTGGGTATGGGTAGTACCATTAGCGGTACAGATGTGTATCTGCTGGATCGACTTGATCAGGTTGTTACTGAGATAGGCTTTTCTGATTACACTAACCATGTGCGTGGCAGTACGCTGAACATGTTCATGTATACCTTGTCGTTGATGATCGGTACGGCGGGTC
The DNA here is from genome assembly GCF_963975605.1 of uncultured Zhongshania sp. Taxonomy (NCBI): domain Bacteria; kingdom Pseudomonadati; phylum Pseudomonadota; class Gammaproteobacteria; order Cellvibrionales; family Spongiibacteraceae; genus Zhongshania; species uncultured Zhongshania sp. Next base: position 434,651 of record NZ_CAXBHN010000001.1, read on the forward strand.
TTCCTCACGTTATTATCCGTTTCTTCACGGTACCTAAGGTGAAAGATGCGCGGACGTCTGCGGGTTGGGCTTTGATCTTTATCGCCTTGCTATACACCACTGCTCCAGCGGTTGCGGCCATGGCGCGTTTGAATCTTCACAACACCATCAACCAGCCTGGTTCTGCCGAGAGTTTGGAATATGCAGAACGTCCACAATGGTTTAAAAACTGGGAGAAAACTGGGCTGCTGGCATTTGAAGATAAAAATGGCGACGGCTATATTCAATATACTCCGGATGCGACAAGCAATGAGATGGTCACCTTAGATAGAGATATCATTGTGCTTGCTAACCCCGAGATCGCTAAATTACCGAACTGGGTGATTGCATTGGTGGCAGCAGGTGGTCTTGCAGCAGCATTATCTACCGCAGCTGGCTTACTGTTGGCGATTGCGTCGGCAATATCCCATGATTTGCTGAAGGGGGTGATGATGCCGGATATCTCCGAAAAAGCTGAGCTGCTGGCGAGTCGGATTGCGATGGCGGGTGCGATAGGTGTAGCGGGGTATCTGGGGTTTAATCCGCCCGACTTTGCCGCCGGGACGGTCGCCTTGGCCTTTGGCTTGGCAGCGTCTTCCATCTTCCCAGTGTTGATGATGGGTATCTTTAATCGCCGTATCAGCAAAGAAGGTGCAATCGCGGGGATGGTTGCCGGTATAGGCGTAACCTTGTTCTACGTTTTTCAACACAAGGGCATTATGTTTGTTGCCAGTACCGCCTTCCTTGGTGATATGAAAGAGAACTGGTTCTTTGGTATTGAGCCCAATGCGTTTGGCGCAGTAGGTGCGGTTGTCAATTTCGCAGTAGCCTTTGCGGTATCGGCTGTGACTAAAGCGCCTCCACAAGACGTGCAAGATTTAGTGGAGTTCATCCGGGTGCCAGTTGGTGTTGAGGCTGCCCAGGACCACTAAAACGAAGTAAAGGAGCTAGCGGCGGCCTGTGTGGGCCGTCGTGTTTTCTTGAGTTTGACGATGTTCAAACCCTAGGATGAAAAATAATGTTAACTAATAAACACTTTATCGCAGCGATGATTATCACGCCTATCCTTTCCATCCTGGCGTATTTCGCGGTTGACTTTTGGGTGACTGAACCCGCTTTGCCACCCGTAAAGGGCGAGACCTATCCACTGGTTTCAGGTTCAAAGTGTCGCTATGAAAGCGGGAAATGTATTTTGACTAATGGTAATTTCAAAATAGTGATTCATGCAGATCGGCCCAGCGAGGGCGTGCTGTCATTGCGCATGGTTTCAGATTTCCCCTTGCAAGACGCCAAGGTTTCACTGGCTGATGAAGATGATGTCGACGGTCTGCCCAGCGATATGATGGCAACCGCTGGGGATGGCAAGGAATGGCTTGTCCTTCTTGATGATCAGAATAAGACCGAAATAAGGGTAGTGGTTGCCGCCGGTGATAATTATTACTACGGCAGTAGTGGCTTGATTTTTACCCACTATGAAACTGGTTACGGCCAAGACTTTCGACATTCCGTTAACAACTAAGCGGGACTTGTCTGATTTCTGGGCTAGCTTAAGACCTGATATTGCTGTCTGAACATGTTGTTGCCGTTATTTGGGGAAGGATGACGTGAATCAAAACCTGAGTCCTGAAACTGCCGTTATCGTTGAATTTCTCGCGCAATGTTTGCTATTTGATGAGCTGTCTCCTGAAGACTTAGAGAACTGTGCTCGCAATATTAAGGTGAGTTACTTCCCCCGTAAACATCGTTTTTTACCTAATAAAGACGGCGAAGGCTTGTATGTATTACGAAGCGGCGTGGTTGATATTTTTGATGACCGGGGCACGCTTTTACAGCGCGTTGAAGAGGGCGACGGCTTTCGCTTAAAGGAGTCGCGAGACGGCAGCGAAGACAGTGTTATCAGGGTGGTGGAAGACTGTCTTAGCTACCGCCTACCTGAGGAGTTCTATCAATATCTCTGCGGTCATCATCGTCAGTTTAACCGTTTTTTTGAAGTTCAGGCGAGTTTGCGTTTGCGCCGCGCCGAAGATCATCCCGACGCTGCAACCCTGTTAATGCAACCCGTTCGAGACTGGATGAGCACCGCGCTTTTACAGGTTGATCCGGAATCCAGTATCCAAGTTGTGGCGCAGCAAATGAGCGATAAGCGCGTGTCTTCGGCGCTGGTGGTAGAGTCTGGAAAATTAGTGGGCATTGTCACCGATCGAGATTTGCGTTCGCGGTGTGTGGCCCCCGGCCTGAGTGGTGCCTTGCCTATTCATCATGTGATGACGGCTGATCCCAATACGGTATCACCAGCGTTAAGTTTGTTTGACTGCGTGGTTATGATGACGCGTTATGGTATTCATCATCTACCTGTTGCCGAAGATGGCTGCGCGCTTGGTATTGTTACCGCCTCAGATATTTCTCTGGCCAGAGAAGAAGACCCAGTATTCTTTGTTCAGCGACTGTCACGACAATTTGATATTACTAGTTTAAGTCTGCAGCAAAAACGCCTGCCCAGATTGTTCCAGCATTGGGCAAATACGGGTATCCCCGCCAATCATATTAGCCACTTGAGTAATATGGTTAGTGAAACCGTAACGCGGCGCTTAATAGAGTTGGCAATACAGAAACTAGGACCTGCGCCGGCCGAATTTTGCTGGCTTAGTTTTGGCTCTCAAGCTCGGGGCGAGCAGTTGTTAGGGGGCGATCAAGATAACGGTTTGCTGATTGCCGACAATGCCAATGATGAAGATATGCAGTGGTTTAGTCAGCTTGCCGATTTTGTGTGCGACGGACTGGATGCCTGCGGCTATATATACTGCCCCGGTGACGTTATGGCTAAAACGGCTGAATGGCGGCAGACCTTGGCATCGTGGATGAAGATCGTGGATCGTTGGATGGAAAGTCCAACCCCCGATGCCGTGATGCGGGTGAGTATTTTCTTTGATCTACGAGCGATTTGGGGGCCTGATCAATTAGCCCGTAAGCTCCAAAAACATATGCTGAGTCACACCCAACGCAACAGTATATTTCTGGCAGCCTTGGCGCGAAATGTGTTGCAGACTTCGCCGCCCTTGGGAATATTACGACGCTTTGTTGTTGAGAGAAATGGCGAATATCGCGATCAACTTAATCTTAAAAAGCGTGGCGCGCTTCCCGTTATTGAACTGGTTAGATTGCGGGCGTTGGCTAACGGCATTGGCGCTGTTAGCACTGTGGATAGATTGCGCGAGCTCGGTGAGCGCAAAGTGATGGTGAGCAGTGACGTGGAAAGTTTGCAAGATGCGTTTGCTCTTATTTCCAGGCTAAGAATTGATTTACAGGCAAAGCAACTTGCGGCGGGAGAAGAGGTAAATAACTACTGCGATCCGCGAATGCTGTCAAAGTTGAGTAAGGTGAATCTTCGCGACGCGTTTAAAATTGTTCATGACGCCCAAGCGTCTATTCGTCTTAGTTATTTGCAGGGTCTGGATTAATGCGCGGCCCAGAGCTAAATAGATGTTAAGCCTGCGCCTGCGTCAATACTGGCATCGCCGACAGGCAGACGCCACGCTGCAGACATTGTGGCAGAGCAGCAATAAAGTTCGGCTAGGCCAGTATCACGAAAATCGCTATTTAGCGGTAGATTTGGAAACCACGGCATTGAATCCCGACGAGGGAGAGGTGGTGAGTATTGCCTGGGTTCCCCTTGAAAACGGCCAGATTGATATGGGCCAAGCCGCCCATTATTTATTAAGCACCAATGATAGCGTTGGTCACAGTGCGACCTTTCATCATATCCGTGACTGTGATTTGGGCGAGGCTCTATCCGTTAGTGAGGTGATGCCATTGTTTTTCGAAGCGCTAAAAGGGCGAGTGCTCATCTTTCATTGTGCTGCCATGGATATGGCGTTTTTGGATCAATGGTGTGTTCGTTTACATGGCGCGAGATTGCTAATGCCATTCGTTGATACTCTCACCGTGGAAAGAAAACGACTGGATTCTCGGCAGCCGATAATTCGCTCCGGCGAGCTGCGCTTAGGACAATGCCGGAAGCGTTATAATCTACCAGAATACCCCCCTCATAATGCCATGAGCGATGCGTTGGCAACGGCGGAGTTGTTTTTGGCCATGATGGCGTCAAAGCGCTCTGTATAGATTATCGCTGCATAAGAATAAGGTGATGATAATAGCTATATAATTCAATGTTCTGCATTAAATCATATGTTTTTGTCGTTATTTAGGTCTAAAAAATGCATTTTATCGCCGCTTTCGTGCATTAAAAAATAATAAATTCCGCGCGTAAAATATAAGCTTGTGTTTAAACGTTTGTTAGCCATTGTCGGAGAACAACAGCTATGCCTTTGTCAGAACATGCCCTTAAAATCTCATTGGATGATAAGTATAGCTTGGATCATACCCGTGCCTATATGACGGGTATTGAGGCGTTGGTGCGTCTGCCTATGCTCCAGCATCAGCGCGACGTAGAGCGTGGGTTAAATACTGCGGGTTTTATTTCAGGGTATCGGGGCTCCCCTTTGGGCGGTGTTGACCAGGCCATGTGGAAGGCCAAGAAATACCTAGATAAGCATAATATTCACTTTGTTCCGGGCGTGAATGAGGACTTGGCGGCCACCGCCGTGCGTGGTAGCCAAGAGGTTGGCTTATTCCCGAACGCCAAATACGACGGCGTATTTGGTATGTGGTATGGCAAGGGCCCGGGTGTGGACCGCAGCATGGACGTGATCAAGCACGCAAATGCCGTGGGTACGTCTAAATTTGGTGGTGTGTTGGCGGTGGCTGGCGACGACCACGCGGCTAAGTCTTCAACCTTACCGCACCAGTCCGAACATATGTTTATGGGGGCATCTATTCCCGTGCTGGCGCCGTCCAATGTGCAGGAAGTATTAGATTTGGGCATCTATGGCTGGGAGTTATCGCGCTATTCTGGCTGCTGGGTGGGCCTAAAAGCCATTACCGAAAACATGGATTCGGCGATCTCTGCTGAGATCGACGCCCGTCGTGTAAATATTGTACTGCCGGAAGACTTTATGATGCCGGAAGACGGTGTGCATGCACGCTGGCCAGATACCCCCTTGGCCCAGGAGCTGAGACTAAACAAGTACAAAATTTATGCTGCGCGCGCATTTGCCCGCGCCAATAATTTGAACCGAATTGTGATCGACAGCCCCAAGGCGCGCTTGGGTATTGCGACCAGTGGCAAGGCTTACCTCGATGTGTTGCAAGCCCTGGAAGACTTGGGAATAGACAAACAACATGCCGCCGCTATCGGCTTGCGGGTCTACAAAATTGGCATGCCCTGGCCTTTAGAGCCATTGACCACCCACGAATTTGCCTCGGGTTTAGAGGAGATTTTAGTGGTGGAAGAGAAGCGCTCCATCATTGAAGATCAAATTACCGGGCAGTTGTACAACTGGCCGGTGTCAGAGCGCCCCCGTGTTATTGGCGAGTTTGACGAGCAAGGTAAGGACTTGCTACCAAATTTAAGCGAGCTAACTCCCGCCATGGTGGCGCGTGCGATTGCGGCGCGTATTCGCCGTTTTTATAAAAGCGACGAGATAGAAAAGCGCCTTAGGTTTTACGATCAGAAAGAGCAATCCATTGCCAATAAGAATGGCATCATCAATCGCACACCGCATTTCTGTTCTGGTTGTCCACATAACTCCTCGACCGTGGTGCCTGAGGGCAGCGTCGCGCTGGGAGGAATCGGTTGCCATTATATGAGTACGTGGATGCCCACACGTCCAGCGACGACTTTTACCCAAATGGGTGGCGAAGGCGTGACGTGGGTAGGCCAGGCCGCGTTTACCGAAAACAAACACGTATTCCAAAATTTGGGCGATGGTACGTATTTCCATTCCGGTAGTTTAGCTATTCGACAGTCCGTTGCCGCCGGCGTCAATATCACTTACAAAATTCTGTACAACGACGCTGTTGCCATGACGGGCGGCCAGCCTCTAGATGGCTCATTAACGGTAGAACAACTTATTCTGCAATTGCGTGGCGAAGGTATTAAGCGCATTGCTTTGGTGTCAGATCATCCTGAGAATTACAGTTGGCCGCAAAAGGATGGCTTCACCATTAGTCATCGCGATGATTTGCTGACCATTGAAAACGAACTGAAGGATGTCGCTGGCACATCGGTACTTATATTCGAACAAACCTGTGCGGCTGAAAAGCGTCGCCGTCGTAAAAAGGGCACGATGGTTGATCCCAATCGCCGTATTTTTATCAATGACGCGGTCTGCGAAGGTTGTGGCGACTGCGGTAAAAAATCTAATTGCCTGTCGGTGCTGCCAAAGGAAACTGAGTTTGGTCGCAAACGTCAAATCGACCAAAGTGCTTGCAATAAAGACTATTCCTGTGTGAATGGTTTTTGCCCAAGTTTTGTATCGGTGATCGGTGGGTCGCCGCGGAAAAATACCGCGGTCGCGGCTGACGGTTTTGCCCTCATTCCAATGCCGATTTTACCGGCCATAACGCATCCTTGGAACTTGGTGGTTACCGGGGTTGGTGGCACCGGTGTACTGACCATTACTGCGGTATTGGCCATGGCTGCGCATATTGAAGGGAAGGGATGCGCGACGATGAACCAAACAGGACTTGCGCAAAAATTTGGCCCTGTGGTGAGCTATTTGCGCGTGGCCAATAGTCAGGATGATATTAATGCGGTGCGGATACCGGCGGGCGATGCCGACTTGCTTTTGGGTTGTGATTTGGTGGTATCGGCATCCGACGAAGCGATCGCTAAGGTAAATCTAGAGCGAACCGTCGCTGTGGTAAATGATACCGAAATGACGACAGCGGAGTTTATTTATAATCGCGATGCGGTATTCCCGACCGAGTCTATGAAGCGGCTCATTGTGGAAGAAGTCGGTGAAGGCAAAGTGAGCTTTGTCGACGCCACTGAGTTAGCTGGCCATTTGCTGGGTGACACCGTGGCGAGCAATTTCTTTATGCTGGGTTATGCCTTCCAGCTGGGTTATGTGCCGGTCAGTTTCGATGCCATCGATCGTGCCATTGAGTTGAATGGCGTGGCGACTGAGTTTAATAAGCAGGCGTTTTTGTGGGGCCGTCGCGCGGCGCACGATATCGATGCGGTGCGACAAGCCGCTGGCGTTCCCGTAGAACATTGGTCACCGCTGAATGACGTTGACGATATTATTCAATATCGCTATGACCATTTAGTGAAGTACCAAGATAAAAATTACGCGGATAAGTATTTAGATATTTTGACTTCTGTTAAGTCAAAAGACGAAGAGATTAACGGCAGCGCAGGGCAGCTTTCGCTGGTGATTGCTAAGTCATTGCATAAATTGATGGCCTATAAAGATGAGTACGAAGTGGCGCGCCTGTACACCGACGGCGAATTCTTGAAAAAACTCAACGACGCATTTGAAGGTGACTACAAGCTGCAATTCCATATGGCGCCGCCCTTGCTCGCAAAAACAGGTGCTGATGGCCATCCGGTGAAACGGGTATTTTCAAGCGGCATGTTTACGGTGTTTAAAGTACTAGCAAAACTCAAAGGCTTGCGCGGTACACGGTGGGATGTGTTTTCTTACACCGCCGAGCGCAAAGCTGAGCGGGCTTTGTTGGCCGAGTTTGTTCAGCAAATAGATAGTGTTTTAGCTAGGCTCGACAAAACTAACCTTGAGCTTGCCATCGAATTGTTTGGCTTAGTAGACGACGTGCGCGGCTTTGGCCATGTAAAAGAAGCGGCTATTAGTCAATACGATTTGCGTCGAGATCAACTTCTTAAGCGCTTGCGTGGCGATGTAGTGCAATTGGTAGATCTTCACAATGCAGCTTGATCAGGCTAAGTGCCGAAAAAAGGAGTAAGTCATGTCAGTGTTTAACTCGTCACATTACGATGATCATGAGCTGGTGTCGTTCTGCCAAGATGCCCGGAGTGGTCTGCGTGCAATTGTGGCGGTGCATAACTCGAACTTGGGCCCCGCCTTAGGTGGTTGCCGAATGTTTCCCTACGCGAATGATGATCATGCACTTGATGATGTGCTGCGCTTGTCGAAAGGGATGACGTATAAATCGGCTCTGGCAGGATTGCCATTAGGTGGCGGTAAGGCCGTTATTATCGGCGATCCGGCGAGCTTAAAATCTCGTGATTTACTATTGGCGATGGGACAGTTTGTTAACGATCTCGGAGGGCGCTATATCACCGCTGAAGATTCGGGCACGACGGTAACTGATTTGAAAATCATCGCAGAGCGCACATCGTACGTGAGCGGGGTAGTGGAGGGTGGCCGCTTTGGTGGGGATCCATCGCCCTATACCGCACAAGGTGTGTTCTTGGGTATAAAGGCAGCCTTGGCTTTTAAACACGGTAGCGATGATCTTTCGGGCGTGCGAGTAGCCGTGCAGGGCGCAGGGGCCGTTGGGCGCCATTTAATTGAGCTGCTCATCGCTGAGGGTGCAATCGTCTTCGCAGCAGACGTGAATGTTAAGCACTGCCAACTCGCGCAGCAGTCCGGTGCGGTGGTTATACCCTGTGATCACATCATGGGCTTTGATACAGATGTTTTGGCGCCGTGCGCGATGGGGGCATCTCTTAACGCCGACAGCGTTGAAATAATCCGAGCAGGTATTGTTGCAGGTGCGGCAAATAATCAGCTGGCTAGCAACGCGCAAGGCGAGCGCCTGCTGCGCAGAGGTATTTTATACGCCCCAGATTTTGTGATTAATGCTGGCGGCATTATTGATGTGTATTACCAGCGTGCCGAGGGAGGTTCTACTAAAACCGCAGCGCATTTAAGTAATATATCTAGTTCCTTATTAGAAATATTTACACAATCCGCGGCAAGTGGCTTATCGACAGTAGCTATTGCCGAGCAATTGGCAGAGGACATTTTTTTAAATGGCCTGCGGGTAAAGGCCGCATGACAGCAATTGAAATCGATTGACTGATAAGTTGTCGCAGGACATTACCTTGGATGCCGTACCACCATGTTGCCAGTGTGTGTACAGCCTTAACGATTATAGCAATTTAGTTAGTATGAATTGAGATAGCTTGGCGTCGGTCGATATGAGTTCGACGCCACAAATACCCCAAACTTTATCCTGCTTAGTTTGCAACAGGCGCTGTAAATAATTGTCCTGATGGGCGGTGAAATTTGCCGGCGCCATTTTGCACTATTCGATTTTTCAGCTGTGTTGGCCCATTCGGGAATTCAACGGTACATCAAGTATCTGTGCATGAGCTAAGATAGCGAGTTTAAAAGAAAGCTGTGTCATTATAGGGACACTGCTTGTTGACAGGTTTCTATTCTATATTTTCCTGCGTAATGGTCTTTATCAGTAGCGCACGTAAACGCAAGTTCTTGGGTTTCCATAAGCGTGCTATTCCCCCATTTCATTGCTGCTGTGTAGACTGGCTGATGGAGGCGGCGCTAAAAAATTACATCGCTGCTGTTGAGGATAAAAGCTGCGTGTGCTTAATTGGCCAATGAGTCAATTAGTCGGTAAAAATAAGGCAAGCCGATATCAATTTTTGTGCAAGTTGGCCTAGCTATTGCTGATGATAATGATGCAGATTGGCTGTATTCGGTGCATAACAGAGAATATCTTTTGATTATGCGCTAACACAACGCGAGACTCTGACCGCGTTTGCGCTATTTTGGTGCACTGCGTTTTAGACGAAGATAATTTCCAAATAGGTGTTTTATAGATGACGAAAGGTGCAGACAAGGAATCTGGTGGTATCGATTGGAGTCAGTATCAAGGCGGTGATTTTTTCGATGAGATGATAACGCCCAAAGGCGGCGCTCGCCGTGCTAGTCAGCGCGTTGTTAAACACTTGGGGCAGCTCAGCCGAGAGGAACTTGAAAGCCGTCGAGTCGCGGCGGAGAGCACTGTTCGCGATATGGGGGTCAGTTTCACCGTTTATTCAGATGGTGAAAATATCGATCGTACGTGGCCATTTGATCTTATTCCGCGGGTGATTAGTGCTAAGGAATGGGAGCAAACGGCAAACGGTTTAAAGCAGAGAGTGCGCGCACTCAATCTGTTTATCAACGACGTCTATCACGAGCAAAAGATATTTAAAGACGGTGTGGTGCCGGAGTATCTGATTAAAGACTCAAAAAACTTCCGTCCTGAGTGTGTTGGCATTACACCGCCGAAAGGGGTGTGGGCGCATATTTGCGGTTGCGATTTGGTAAGGGATGCAGACGGTAAATTTTATGTTTTGGAAGATAATTTGCGCGTCCCCTCCGGCGTCGCCTATATGCTGGAAAATCGCGAGATAAGTAAACGCGTGTTGCCAGAGTTATTTGAAACTAACAATATTCTGCCTGTTGATGATTACCCTGCAAAATTATTTAACATGCTGGCGTCGGTGTCGCCGCGAAAAGTTAGGCAACCTGAAATCGTTATCCTCACTCCCGGTATTTATAACTCTGCCTATTTTGAGCATGCGTATTTGGCGCAACAGTTGGGCGTTGAATTGGTGGAGGGCAGCGACCTATTTGTAGACAAAGATGACTGCGTCTATATGAAGACTATTTCAGGCTTGGAAAGAGTTGATGTTGTCTATCGCCGAATTGACGATTTGTTCCTGGATCCAGAAGCGTTTCATCCCGATTCCATTTTAGGTGTGCCGGGTATTATGCGGGCATGGCAGGCGGGCAATGTAGCCTTGGTCAATGCGCCGGGTGCCGGTGTTGCTGACGATAAAGTGGTTTACGCCTACGTACCCAAGATGATCGAATACTATCTTGGTGAAAAGGCGATTTTACCGAATGTTGAAACCTACCTCTGCGACGATCCAGAGCAGCTTAAATACGTGGTGGAAAATATTGAAAAGCTGGTGGTAAAGCCGGCCAATGAATCCGGTGGCTACGGCATGATGGTTGGGCCGCACGCCACGAAGAAAGATCACGAAGAATTCCGCAAGCTAGTTCAGGAAAACCCCCGTAACTACATTGCACAGCCCACATTAATGCTGTCGACGGCGCCGGTTATTACCGGCCCAGGCGAAGCTGAACCGCGTCATTTAGACTTGCGGCCCTTTGTATTGCAGGGCACGGACTTGGCGGTGACAACGGGGGGCTTGACGAGGGTGGCATTGAAAAAAGGCTCGCTGGTCGTCAACTCGTCACAGGGTGGTGGTAGTAAAGACACCTGGATAGTAGCGGAAGGAGGCGCAAAATAATGATGTTATCGCGAGTTGCAGAGCGAGTGTATTGGTTTGCGCGTTACCTTGAGCGCGTGGAAAGTATGGCTCGATTAATACAGGTCTATACCGGCTTACTATTCGATTTGCCCAGAGACACGGGTATAAGCTGGCATAATTTGGTTATCGCTAGTGGCAGTCACGGCGAATATAACCGGCGTTTTTCGGTGCAGGATGAAAAGCGGGTGGTGAAATTTTTGCTGGAAGATCTCAGCAATCCCAGCTCCTTGGCGTCGTCACTGCGGATGGTGCGTGAGAATATTCGAACAACTCGAGATATCGTGCCTCAGGAAAGCTGGGAGTTGGTCAACGAGTTTCAAATATTTGTATCTGAGAATATCGCCCAGGGCTTAAACCGCCGCTATCGGCATGAGTTTCTTGAAGAGATTATTAAGACCTGTCAGCAAATTAATGGCCTTATCGCCGACACTATGCGCCGTGATGCCGCTTGGCATTTCTTAAATATGGGGCGCAGTTTGGAGCGCGCTGATATGACTATCCGTATTTTGGAAGCGGGTGCCAGCATGTCTAGCGACTTTATTGAAAATGACACCAATCATGTCTTGGACGCGGTGTGGGGCAGTGTATTGGGCACCTTGAACGCGACGATGCCGTTTCGCCGCACAATGAAGGTGGCGATAAAAGGCGATGATGCTGCGCGTTTCTTGCTGGAAGACACGCTGTTTCCCCGCGCGGTTACCTGCGGCTTATTAAGGATGCAGGACTCAGCCAAACAGTTGCCGTCCAGCGAAAAGGTGATGTCCTGTTTAAATGACTTCGTGAAAACAGTGACCAGTGGCAGCGATTACACTGATGTATCGGTGGGTTTTCCAGCCTACCTAACTGAGTTGGAAAAAAACTCAATCGTCATTCACAAGGCGATTCAAGATACGTGGTTCCAGCCGACATAGCGTGCTAGGGCCTGTTTGTGTGCGCAGGCTCTAAATAGGTACTTCTCGTAGCAGGATGGGTTTGCCCAGATAAGGTACTTACGGTAGTCTTCTCCATCGTGATTTGCTGTTGGTGGCGGTCGCGATTCCGGCACCAACATGGTGCGAAATTGCTGTATGCGATTAGGGATTTGCGAGTGTAGCCGTGGTGATGTTCCTTTTACCTTGGGTATGACTTTTACTCAACGCACGTTTTTGGCACCACATCCATGCTAACTGAACGCTTTGTATATAAACCGCAACATGACCAATACGATGAGGTCATCGGGACTGATGGCAATGTCCGCGAGCATTGGCATTATCCTATGCGGGTACTTAATGCCATGGGTATGGATGCCCTTCTTGAGCGGCAGCGCACTGCAAAGCGCATACTCCGTGACGACGGTGCCAGCTACAGTCCTGGCGACCAGTTAAACGTCAGTCATACATGGAGTCTCGATTTACTGCCCATGATTCTGTCGAGTCAGGAGTGGGAATCTATCGAAAATGCGCTTCGCGAGCGCTCCGAATTACTTAACCTTATTCTCAGTGATCTTTACGGTGAGAGAACACTCATCCATAACAAGGTCATCCCCCCGGCGGCGATCTTTAGCCATCCAGGTTTTCTTCGCGCCTGCGACGGGATTCGGCTACCTGGCGAACACCAGTTAATATTCCACGCTGCCGATTTAGTCCGTTCCGCAAGTGGTGAATGGCTCGTCATTGGCGACCGTACTCAAGCTCCCTCGGGAACGGGCTACGCCCTGGAGAATCGCACCGTATTGCGACGGGTGATGCCGAGTTTATTCCGCGATGCCCACGTGCATCGGCTTTCTAACTTCTTTTTACAGTGGCGTCGCAAATTAGCCGAACTTAGTCCAACAAAGGATGCGCCCTTGGTGGTGTATCTGACTCAAGGGGCGTTTAAAGAGAACTCCTTTGAAGATGCTTACCTCGCTAACTACCTTGGTTATCCTCTGGTGCAGGGGCGAGATTTAACCGTTCGCAAGGGCGCGTTGTGGTTAAAATCTTTGGATGGGCTTCGTAAAGTAGATGTGGTTTTACGCCGCATCGACGATAGCGTGGCAGACCCCGTGGTATCGCGGCAGAGCTTTGGTCAGGGTGTGCCCGGTTTAACCGAAGTGGCCCGCGCCGGCGGCGTTATCATCGCCAACCCCTTGGGTAGTGGCATTTTAGAAAGTCCCGTTCTCGCTAAATATATGCCCGCCATTGCTCGGCATTTTCTCGGTCGCGATCTGCGCTTGAGTTCGGTGCCAACGTGGTGGTGTGGTGATGCTGCTGACTTAGAGTATGTAAAGGCGCACTTTGATGACTTATTAATTCGTCACACCTGTCGTATGCCCGGCAGGCACAGTGTGTTTGTGGCTGATCTCAACCCCCAAGAGCGAGCTACCTTACTCGCCAAAGTGTTGGCAAAGCCCATTGATTACGTCGCCCAAACTGCCGTGCGTCCTTCCCAGACACCGGCTTTGGACGGCAAAGTCTTCAGTAGTCGGCCGCTGGTAATGCGCGGATTTACCGTGGCGAGTGGCAGCTCTTACAGTGTGATGCCTGGCGGGCTTACCCATATTGGTACCCACACTGACACTCAGCATATTGTTAGCCAGTATAGTGGCGGCAGTAAAGACACGTGGATTTTGGCCTCCGAGCCGGAAATTGAAGACAGTGTCTTTGAGCCAGAGAAGTTGGCGCGGCAAAAAATGGACCGCAACTTCAGTCTGCCGAGCCGGGTAATTGATAATTTATTTTGGTTTGGTCGCTACGCCGAAAGGGCGGAATCGGGTTTGCGTTTAGTGCGAACAGCGTTTGAAGAACTGAATAGTATCGAGCCGTTATCACCGGATAACCGCCGCGTTCTGCTGTGCTCGGTTACCAAGGTTACCGGCACCTTTCCCGGTTTTACCGCTAAAGATGCAGACTTTGAAACCCCGGAGCATGAGTTACTCGACATTGTGTCTAACCGCTCTCGGCCGGGCAGTATTGCCCATTGTCTCGAGGCGATTCTGCACTCCGCCGACGGTGTGAAAGAATTGCTGTCCAATGACATGTTGCGCTTAGTTAACGATATTCGCGATGGCATGGAGTACTTGAACAAGAATCTTGAGAGCAGCTTACAGGCCGCGCCAGAGGAGTTGCTCGACCCGCTCATCACCAGTTTGTTAGCGCTGTGTGGTCTCAGCCAGGAAAGTATGGTGCGCGGTCGCGCGTGGCGCTTTATGGAAATGGGGCGTCGCTTGGAGCGAGCTCAAAAAACCGTAGAACTGCTGAGTCACGTATTGGTCACCGATAAAAGTGATGGCCAAGGTGTGCCCTTGTTAAAGCCGGTGCTGGCGAGTTTGGAGTCGCGGATTGTCTACAAGCGCTACTACCGCAGCGGTTATCGTTTGGATAAAGGCATGGAGCTATTATTATTCGATCGTCAAAACCCACGTTCAGTGATGTTTCAACTCGAGAGTCTACGCAACCACTTGGAAGACGTTGAAGGTCCAAACAAAGGCGTACAGCTAAGCGATGATATGCGTTGTATTTTGCGTGCGACGAATAATTTATTGCTTACGCCCGTGGATGAGCTGGCTGAGCGCGATGAGAAGACCGGAGAGCATTTGAATCTGGGCAAATTACTAAATCAATTAGATAAAGATCTTAAAGCTGCATCGCAAGCGCTGGCAGATCGTTATTTTGATCATGCAATGGGGCCGCAGCCTGTTGAAATGAGTGGCCGAGGTGTGTCATGAAATATCGGGTAAGGCATTCGACTCGCTACGAATACGCAGATCAAGTGAATCAGGGTTATAACGTCGCCTACCTCATTCCGCGAGAGTGCAATGGCCAGCGGGTTAACTACAGCGATATTCGTATTATTCCGGCACCGACCAGCAGAATTAAGCGGGTCGATTATTTTGGTAATGTGGTGTGTCATTTTACCGTGGAAAGACCGCATAAATCCTTGGAAGTGATAGTCGACAGCGAAGTTGAAATTGCGCCCTCTGAACCGCGGTTGCTCAGCGGTGGTATAACCTGCGCTGAAGTACTTGCCGCCTTAAGTGCCGGTTCTGGCAAAGAAGATATGTCGGCCACAGAGTTTTGTTTTGACTCGCCCATGATTTCTATCGCGCCTCCGCTGGCTGATTTCGGCCGTGATCTTTTTAGTCCGAATCGTCCGTTTCTTGAAGCCGTAAGTGCCTTGAATTCGCGAATTTTCAAAGACTTTAAATATGATCCGGGGTTTTCCACTGTTGCTACGCCGCTCGATGAGGTATTAAAAAATCGTCGCGGCGTGTGTCAAGATTTCGCCCATTTGGCGATTGGTGTGTTGCGCAGCCTGGGTTTTTCAGCGCGCTATGTCAGTGGTTACCTTGAAACCTTGCCACCGCCGGGGCAGGTGAAAATGCAGGGAGCAGACGCATCACACGCGTGGTTCGCGGTCTATATTCCAGGTGATGAGTGGCAGGACTTTGACCCAACGAACGATGTGATGCCGGCGGATCAGCATATCACTACCGCTTGGGGTAGGGACTATTCCGATGTGACGCCCTTAAAAGGCGTCGTGTTTGGCGGTGGTGGAAAGCAAATTTTGTCGGTGGCGGTCGATGTGGCGAGAGTGGAGCTTGGCAATGGTATTGGCTTTTCTACGCCGCAAATGACACCGACTCAATCTCAAAATCAATCGCAAACCTAGTAGCCTTGTTGTTTTGTTATTGCCCTTGGCGATGCGTTTTTAGCGATGCCTCCCATTTCCTTCGTCGATGTTTGCACAGCGACCACGCTCACACCTCATTTCTATTGGCTTATTGCTAACGAGCAATACTCAAAAATTGCCACAGGTTTATAGCGACAAACTGCGGATATCGACGTATTGTGCCGTCGCTGTCGCTTGTAGTTTTAGCTGAGCCAGTTTTGAATCACTCTAAGGGTTGTTAACGTGTCCAAGTTTTTCTTTAAAGGTCGTAAAGATGCGCGTCAAAGCCATATTAATCATGGCTACCAGAGCAAGGCTATGGTTAAGGCAGGTAGTAAAAAGCAACCTTTGACGCTGCGAGTGACCAGTGAAGAGCGCCAGCAGGAAGTGGCGGCGATGCTTGCCGAGGCCAATTTGCATGGAGAGATTGCTCTTGATGCGAGTGACGGGGCGGTGGAAGATATTGCCGAATTGACGGTGCTCTTAAAGACGCCGGGGACACAAGTGCTTGCTAAACCGCCGGCGCGAAACGAGCCCTGTCATTGTGGTAGCGGCAAAAAATACAAAAAATGCTGTGCAGTTGCGTAAGTCTAGAAGTCCTTCTGTGAAACGAAATGGCTAAACTTTGCTTAGCCATTTTAAATTATTAAAGCCGTTTGGCTTTTGCAATTATTGCGCTGTGTTCTGCTGATAATGACCGCGTAGCAAAAGGGCTTATATTGCTGCCCCCGGTATTTCCACTTGGCACTAATCCCAAGGCAGTTTTGCTGGCGGCGCCAATAATCCTGAATAATTGTCCCCATACTTCACCTAGTTTGCCCTGACGTAGGCCCCACGCAAGCATTAAGCAGTGCACTTTGGTGTGTTGATAGGTGGATTCCTGGCCAAGTACATGGGCATTTTCGAGATGCTCAAACTCTTTTGCATATTGTTTTGCGCGTCTAGCATCAGCGGCTAGGGATAACTCCCTGTCTACATAGGGCCGAATGTTTCTACTAAATGCCAACATGATCAGGCCTCCATCCAGTCTGGGTGTCTTTGTGTAACGATATTTCAAAATCGCGTTATTGGCAATTTCAAGTTGGGTATTGATTTCATCTCGTCTATCCGTGGGAGGGTTATTCGCCTTCAAGCCTATTAGTATTGTCATATTAAGGTGTCAGCGTGGGTTCTGCGCTGGGGCAGTGATATATGCCGAGAATAAACATAAATAAGGGAGAGCCCATGTTTCTGGGAAAAGAGTGTATTGCACTGGTGACGGGCGCAAGCCGCGGTGCCGGTAAGGGAATTGCGTTGGCACTCGGCGATGCCGGTGCGACGGTGTACGTCACCGGCCGCAGTCAAGCGGAGGGCGACTCGGTATTGCCGGGGACGATATACGCCACTGCAGAGGAAATAAACCGGCGCGGCGGAATCGGCATCGCCGTGGTGTGTGATCACGGCGATGATGATCAAGTTGCGGCCTTATTTGCGCAAATCGCGCGGGATCACGATGGCCTTGATATCTTGGTCAACAATGCACTGAACGTCCCCGATGGCTTAACCCTGCCCGGTCCATTTTGGGAGAAGCCTCTCGCCTTGCAGGATATTTTAAATGTCGGCTTAAGGTCTAGCTATGTCGCCTCGTATCACGCAGCGCCCCTACTCATTAAGCGGGGCGGCTTGCTGGTGAATACCTCTTCCCCAGGTGGTCGTAGCTATATGCATGGTCCCGCCTACGGTGCGGGTAAGGCGGGGGTCGATAAAATGGCCCGCGACATGGCGGTAGACTTTGAACCGCACCAAGTTGCTGTGGTTTCGCTGTGGATGGGTTTGCTGAATACTGAGCGCACACAGGCGGTCATTGAGTCCGATCCAGAATTGTATGCGCATCTTGCGGCGATGGTTGAGTCGCCAGAGTTTACCGGGCGTGTCATTGCCGCACTGGCTGCCGACAACAAGCGTATGACCCGCAGTGGCAAGGTTTGGTATGCGGCCGAGCTTGGCGCCGAATACGGCGTTGCCGATGTCGATGGGCGTCTTCCGGCCTCACCTCGGCAAATGTTTGGTGAGGAAACGAAATTTAGTGATGTTGTGGTTCAATAGTACTCGGCTGTAGGCCCTAGTCTGCATTGCTGTCATCCATTTGGGGTATTAGGGGTATTGGCCCAAACCGGTACCATTGCGGCTCTTATAAAGAGTGGCTAGGCGGTCTGTGATCAGCGCTTATACTCGCGAAATGTAAAGAAATTGGTCTTTGGAGAACGATAAAAATGGCAGTGATAGTCGCGGGATTGCCTGAGGCAAACTATGCAGAACTGCCGAATGGGCAGCGACTGCATTATTTAGATAATGGCAGCGGGCCAGTAGTGGTATTTCTTCACGGCAGTGGCAGCGGTGCCAGTGGACACAGCAATTTCAAATACAATTATCCGTATTTAGTTGAGCAGGGTTACCGGGTGATCGTACCTGATTTAATAGGTTACGGTTACTCTGACAAGCCGGACAATGTGCAGTACCACCTCGATTTTTTTGTTGAGTGTATAAAGCAACTGTTAGATCACATAGGCGTGTCGTCCTGCGCCTTAATCGGCAACTCGCTGGGCGGCGCAATAGCTATTAAGTTCACCCTGGATAATCCATCGCAGGTAGATAAGTTAGTGTTGATGGCGCCGGGTGGCATTGAAGAGCAGGCTGACTATTTTCACATGCCTGGCATGCAGGTTATGAAGGAAGTTTTCACTTCTGGCCCCATGGCGCCTGAGCGCTTGGAAGATTTTATTCGTCGAGGTTTGGTGTATGACGACAGCGTGGTCGATGAGCAATTAATCAACGAGCGCTGGGGTATTTTTCAGCAGCAAAATAGTCAGGTTATCACCTCAATGGTGGTGCCTAATATGACGGAACGCCTAAGTGAGATTCGCTGTCCGGTTTTAGCATTTTGGGGCGTGAATGAAAAAATGATGCCGGAAACCGGTATCCAAAAACTCGCGAAAGGCTGTCCGAACATTCGTTTAACACTGGTTTCCCAGTGTGGCCATTGGGTTATGGTTGAGCACCGCAATATGTTTAACCGCAGTACCGACGATTTCTTGAGAAACGGCTAATGATGGAAAAAGAACTAATTACCCAGTGTGGCGACGATTTGTACCACGCCATGCGTGATTTTAAACCACTGCAGCCCTTGACCGAGCGGCTGTCTGATATCACCTTGGATGACGCGTATTATATTTCGCTGCAGATGCTTAAGCGCCGACTTGAAGATGACGGCGAAGTCATTGTCGGCAAGAAAATTGGTGTTACCAGTAAAGTCGTACAGGATATGTTGGGTGTACATCAGCCGGACTTTGGATTTTTAACTGATGCCATGGCCTATCCAAATGGCGCTGACATTTCGGTTGCCGGTAATTTAATTCAACCCCGCGCAGAAGCGGAAATCGGCTTTAAATTAAAGGCGGATCTACAGGGGCCGGGTGTTACCGAGGCCGATGTCTTGGCCGCTACCGAATGTATTATGCCGTGTTTCGAGATTGTTGATTCGCGTATCAAAGATTGGAATATTCGTATTCAAGATACGGTTGCGGATAATGCATCCTGCGGTGTGTATGTGCTCGGGGATGCGAGTGCTGATCCTAGCGATCACGATTTACCAAACTTGAAAATTACGGTTTGGAAGAATGGCAGCTTATTAAGCGAAGGTTTGGGCAGCGCCGTACAAGGTAACCCGCTTACTGCGGTGGCGTGGTTGGCGAATACCCTTGGGCGTTTTGGTATACCTTTTAAAGCTGGTGAAGTGATTTTATCGGGTTCGCTGGTGCCGCTGGAACCGGTTGTTGCCGGTGACAAAATGGAAATGGAATTACACGGTATTGGCCGCGCGTCAGTGCAATTTGTATAAAGTGGGCTGGCCCACGCAACGCTAAATGAGAGAGTGCAGCAGCATGGCGGAAAAAATTAAGGCAGCAATTATTGGTCCCGGCAATATCGGCACTGATTTGCTTATGAAAGCATTGCGTTCGGAGCTGATCGAGCCGGTGTGGATGGTGGGTGTAGATCCTGATTCACCGGGTCTATCTCGTGCCAAAGAGATGGGTTTAAAGGTCACTGCAGACGGTGTTGATGGCATGTTGGCGACCATGAAGGCCGATGGTGTGCAGATTTGCTTTGACGCGACGTCCGCCTATGTACACGCCGAAAATTCGCGCAAAGTGAACGAGCAGGGCGCTTTAATGATTGATTTAACGCCTGCTGCGATTGGCCCCTACTGCGTGCCGCCGGTAAATCTGAAGGATGCCCTTGCCGCAGGCAGCACCAATGTCAATATGGTGACCTGTGGTGGCCAAGCCACCATTCCAATGGTGGCGGCGGTGTCGCGAGTGCAATCGGTTAGCTACGGCGAGATCGTCGCAACGGTTAGCTCAAAATCGGTGGGTCCGGGTACGCGCAAGAATATTGATGAATTTACGCGAACCACAGCGGGTGCTGTGGAGAAAGTCGGGGGCGCACGCAAGGGTAAGGCAATTATTGTCATTAACCCAGCAGAGCCGCCACTGATTATGCGGGATACCATTCACTGCCTTACCGACGAAACACCTGATCAGGATGCGATTCGTAAATCAGTCGATGACATGGTAGCGGAAGTACAAAAATATGTGCCGGGTTACCGCCTTAAAAATGGTCCAGTATTTGATGGCAATCGCGTGTCGATGTTTATGGAAGTCGAAGGGCTGGGAGACTTTTTGCCCAAGTACGCAGGTAATCTAGACATTATGACTGCCGCAGGGCTTCGCACCGCAGAAATGTTTGCAGAAGAAATACTGGCTGGGCGCTTTACACTTCCAACAATAGCGTCAGTCTAAGGGGAATTGAACATGGATTTACGCGGTAAAAAAGTGGTTTTACACGATATGTGTTTGCGCGATGGTATGCACGCCAAACAACATCAGATTTCTTTAGAGCAGATGATGTCTATCGCTAAAGGCTTGGATGAGGCGGGCATGCCGCTAATCGAAGTGACTCACGGTGATGGCCTCGGTGGATCGTCGGTCAATTATGGATTTCCAGCTCACAGCGATGAGGAATACCTGAAGGCCGTTGTTGGTGTGGTTAAAAATGCGAAGATTTCCGCGCTGCTGTTACCTGGTATCGGTACGGTCGATCATCTAAAAATGGCGGCGGATTTAGGCGTGACGACGATTCGGGTTGCCACCCATTGCACCGAAGCCGATGTCTCTGAGCAGCATATTGGTATGGCGGCGCAAATGGGACTGGATACCGTCGGCTTTCTCATGATGACCCACATGATTGAGGCTGAGCAGATTGTCGAGCAGGCCAAGCTCATGGAGTCCTACGGCGCGAATTGCATCTATTGTACTGATTCGGCGGGCTATTTACTGCCAGACCAAGTTAAGGAGCGCATTGCCTTATTGCGGCGCGAACTGAAACCAGAAACCGAGTTGGGTTTCCACGCTCATCACAATCTCAGTCTTGGTGTAATGAATTCCTTGGTTGCCGTTGAGGCCGGTGCTAATCGTATCGATGGCTCAGTGGCTGGGCTAGGCGCAGGCGCTGGCAATACGCCGCTGGAGGTATTGGTTGCCGTAATGGATCGCATGGAGGTCAATCACGGCATCGATCTGTATAAGATTATGGATGTGGCTGAAGACCTGGTCACGCCCATTATGGATAACCCGATTCGCATCGACCGCGATTCCTTAACCTTGGGATACGCCGGTGTGTACTCCTCGTTTCTGTTGTTCGCCAAGCGCGCGGCTGCAAAATACGGTGTGTCGTCGCGGGATATTCTGGTTGAGTTAGGGCGTCGGCGCACGGTTGGCGGTCAGGAAGATATGATTGAAGATCTTGCCCTAGACATGGCAAAGGCGCGCGGCCTTATTTAGCTAGGCAATTTGAGCTAGTCCACCTAGCGACATCTTCAAGGGCCTTCGGTCGAAGGCCTTTTCTCTGTGCTTTTCTCAGTTATACTGGCGGCCCAATAAATTATAAGGTCTGATTGCCGCCGATATGCTTATTGATCCCGCCTTTGACGAATTAATTGCGACTATTTACCAAGGCCCTTTGGAAGAAGAGCCATGGCAGGGTTTTCTGTCTGTATTGTGCAAAATGATGAAGGCTGTGTCGGTGACGCTGGTGCTAAATCAGCCTTCAGAGAAAGGTCGCGGTGTATTGCGGGTGGTGGGTGGCAATCTTGAGTCCCTAGCGCGCTATCAAGAGCGGCTATTCGCGATGGACCCATTTCAGTCACTGCGTCCCGGCGAAGTAAAAAGCCTGATGGAGTTGGTGCCCAGCGAAGGCTGGCTGGAGAGTGAGCTCTACAAATCTTGCATGAAACCAGCGGGACTTTATGATTCACTGGGGGTGGATATCGTGGTGCCCGGTGAAATGAATGCCGGTCTGCGGGTTGCTCGCGGCGAGCAATCTGCAAGCTTCGATCAGGCCGATCGCGACTTGATTTACTCATTGCTTCCCCACTTGGAACGCGCTCTTAGATTTCATGTCAGATTGAACAAAGTCGAGTCTGAACGCGCTTTATATGCGGGCGCGGTTGAAAGTTTGTCATTGGCGACTATTATTCTGGATGAGGATGGTCGTGTGCTCAGCTGTAATCGCATGGCTGAACATTTGATTACCCGTGAGCCCGATGTTCGGGTTGAAGATGGGCATTTACTACTGGGTGACCAAGCCACTACCAAGAAATTACAGCGCCTAATCAATAGAATATTGGAACATCGTGCTGGCGACGAACCGACGGTTGTCGAGGCGATGAGAGTGCCGCGTGACGGTGATTTTTCGGACTTGGGTGTTATCGCTAGGCCCGTGCCAGTCACCGAGTGGTCTGAAGGCAAGTCGGTGCCGACAGTGGCAATATTTATTAGTGACCCGGAGTACGGTGCTGAGGCGCCAGTTGCGGTTATTATTCAATTGTTTG
Organism: uncultured Zhongshania sp.; assembly: GCF_963975605.1. Taxonomy (NCBI): domain Bacteria; kingdom Pseudomonadati; phylum Pseudomonadota; class Gammaproteobacteria; order Cellvibrionales; family Spongiibacteraceae; genus Zhongshania; species uncultured Zhongshania sp. Next base: position 457,399 of record NZ_CAXBHN010000001.1, read on the forward strand.
GTTTTACACCGACCGAGGCTCAGCTATCCCTGTTGCTGGCCGATGGTTTAAGCCTCGATGAGGCGTCTGCGGCACTCGGTATGAGCCGCAATACCGCACGCACGCACTTGCGGTCGATTTTTTCAAAAACCGGCGTTAGCAGGCAGACTCTGTTAGTGCGGTTAATTCTGAAAAGCGTGGCACAGCTGGCTGACTAAATCTGGCTGGCCACATTCGTCCTTAGGGGAGTGTGCGTGATGGCTATTCTGCAGAACAAAATAGCGGTGGTAACAGGTGGCGGCCAAGGCGTTGGCGCCGGTATTGCCTTTGCCTTAGCTGCTGAAGGCGCCACTGTGGCGGTGTTGGGGCGAACCTTAGCAACGCTTGAAGCGACCTGTGCAGAAATACATAGGCGTGGGGGCGAAGCGCAGGCCTTTGTATGCGATGTTACCGAAGCTGAAGATATCGATGCGGCGGTCCTGGAGATTGTTGATGAATTTGGCGGCATCGACATTCTTGTGAACAATGCCCAAATCGTCCCCCTCGGCAATCTCCTGGAAATAAGTGAAGACGAATACCTCGATGGGATGGATTCCGGCCCGCTGGCGACCCTGCGTTTTATGAGAGCCTGTTACCCCTTCTTACGAGGCGATGGCAGTATCGTCAATTTGGCTAGCTCAGCCGCAATGCGTTCAGACTCGTCGGGTTTTGGTGCCTACGCAGCTGCCAAGGAGGCCACGCGCGCCCTTAGTAGGGCTGCCGCCTGCGAGTGGGGCGAAGATAATGTCCGAGTAAATTGCATCATGCCGCTAGCGATGTCGCCGGCGATGAATCGCTGGGTAGAAGGTGGTGGTGACGATGTTGAAGACTTCTTGTGCACTGTCCCCTTGGGTCGGGTTGGCGACTGCGAAGAAGATGTTGGCAGAGTTGTGGTGTTTCTGTGCGGACCGGATGCGGCCTATATCACAGGCCACACGTTGCCCATCGACGGTGGTCAGGCATTTTTGCGCTGACGAGCCCGCTAGCGCTTATAAAAATGCGATTTTGCCGCCGTTTTAGGGTGGTTCTGCTCAGTGCAGCTAAGTTATTGGCGGGAATGTCACGAAAAGTTTCCCTATCTGAATACCTGACTGTAAAATCCGGGTCTTTGTTATTTTCAGCGGAGCAGAGCAATGGGCAGAGCCTACCAAAACCGCAAAGATTCCATGGCCAAAACCTCAGATGCCAAGGCCAAGGTTTACAGTAAATACGGACGTGAAATTTATGTGTGCGCCAAGGCGGGTGGTTTCGACCCGGCTGGTAATTTGGCACTGCGGGGGATGATTGAGCGCGCCAAGAAAGATCAGGTGCCGACCCACGTAATTGAAAAAGCCATCGAAAAAGCCAAAGGCGGAGGCGGTGAAGATTTCTCACTCGCCCGCTACGAAGGCTACGGTCCTGGTAATTGCATGGTTATTATTGAGTGTTTAACTGATAACCCAAATCGTACCTTTGGCGATGTGCGCTTATGCTTCACCAAAACCAAAAGTAAAATAGGCACCCAAGGAAGCGTCAGCCACATGTTCGATCACTCTGCGATCTTTGTCTTTGATGGCGAAGATGAAGAGGCGGCCCTGGAAGCGCTGATGGAAGCCGATGTCGATGTCAGTGATATTGAGAAAGAGGGCGGTAAAATTTCTGTCTTCGCGCCAAACACTGATTACTTCAAAGCCAAGCAGGCATTGATCGAAATGGGCGTGGCAGATTTCGACGTGGATGAGATTCAGTTCCTTGCGCAAAACACCTCGCCGGTTGAGGGTGATGACGTGGCCATGTTTGAAAAATTCATGGACATGCTCAATGACTTAGATGATGTGCAAAACGTCTACCACAATGCCGAATTGCCGGCTTAACTTAGCTGAGAGATAGAGAGTGGGCCAGTGCGCCAAGGCGTCTGATGCCGTTATCGATCTCCTCGTTTCACGGTGGGGCGCATGAAACGCGAAAGCAGTTTTTGTACTTGTCGCAGGCGCTAAATAAGGGGCCGGCGGCAATACTGATATTTTCAGCGAGCGCCTGCTCCGCTAGTTTTATAGCGTCAATGCCCTCGGGTAATTCAAGCCATAAAGTGAATCCACCTTGGGGTTGAGTGATCCGGGTGCCCGCCGGCATATACTTTGCCAAATGTTCTCTAATTCTGCTCATTGAACTCGCTGCTGCAGCGCGTATGCGGTGTAAGTGGCGATCGTACTCTCCTCTGGAAGCAGCTGTTCGGCAGCGAGTTGCGGTGGCCGAGTTGGCGTTTCTGTTTGCGTTACTGCGGTGTATATTGATTCTGCACTCTGGCGACACACTAGTTTTGGCGCATGAGAACGGCTGGTGGTGGAATATTCACTAGTCGCTGCGTATTAGAAATGGCTTTTTAGGGAATAGAAAGAATGAAATATATTGTGGTAGACGCATTCACGGAGCGTAAATTTGCCGGTAACTCGGCGGCGGTGTGTTTAGTCGAAGGCCACTTGTCCGATGCTTTGATGCAGCAGGTCGCAGCGGAATTTAATTTGTCAGAGACGGCTTATTTAGCACTTCAGAGTGATGGGTGTTGGTCATTGCGCTGGTTTACTCCAATGATTGAAGTGAATTTATGCGGTCACGCTACTTTGGGGGCAGCGCATGTACTATGGACAGAGTTTGGTGTGAACGACGAAGTTTTGCGTTTTGCTACCCGCAGTGGCGAGCTTAGGGTTTCGCGCACTGGAGCAGTAATTAGTATGCGTTTTCCGATCACCGTCACAGTAAACAGCGACACCACAGACTGGGCGCAAACCATAGTTAAACCGGCGTTGGTATCTGGTGCTGCTATTGCCGGTGAGGATTACCTCATAGAGTTGAATGATGCGATGGCTGTACAAAACTTTACGCCAGATTTGCCGGCCATCGCGGCCTTAAATAGCCGAGGTTTAATTGTTAGCGCTAAGGGGGCGCAAGGCTCAGGGTTGGATTTCGTCTCACGTTTTTTTGCTCCCAATGCCGGTATTGATGAAGATCCTGTGACCGGCTCAGCCCACTGCGCACTGGCACATTATTGGGCTCAGAAGCTTGCTAAGACAGATTTTGTGGCCAAGCAAGTTTCCCGCAGAGGCGGCGTGCTTGGCGTTGCCATTGACGGAGATATCGTTGTTTTGTCTGGCAAAGCGATAAGCACCATGAGGGGTGAGTTGCGACTGGGCTAAATGTGCTGTTTGAGTTCTTGGTCCCGGAGTGGGGGACCAAGATGTATGCGCTGTTAGGGCTTGTGTACTTTCTTGGGGTTTCTGCGGCGGGGGTAGCAGGTGGTACATATTTCGCAAACAGTGCCATCGCAGCCTCTGGCGCTGCAAAATTCGCGTCCGTAAAAAATAATCTGCAGATGTAGTGCATTCCATTTTTCTTTTGGAAACAAGGCTTTTAGGTCTTTCTCAGTTTGTACCACGTTCTTGCCGTTAGTCAGCCCCCATCGCTGGGCGAGGCGGTGAATATGGGTGTCGACGGGAAAGGCGGGTACACCAAAGGCTTGCGACATAACAACGCTGGCCGTTTTGTGACCTACACCGGGCAGGGTTTCCAGTGCGGCCATGTCTTTGGGGACGACGCCCTTGTATTTTTCTACCAAAATTTCTGACAGGCGTTTTATGGCGCTAGATTTTTGCGGTGACAAACCGCAGGGGCGAATGATGGCACGGATGATTTCAACGTTCTGCTTGGCCATATCAAAGGGGTTGTCGGCCAGCTCGAATAAGGCTGGAGTGATTTGGTTTACCCGTGCGTCGGTGCATTGTGCCGAAAGTAAAACGGCCACCAGTAAGGTGTAGGGATCTTTGTGGTCTAGCGGTACGGGTTGCGTTGGGTAGAGTTCTTGCAGGCGATTGGCAATATAGTTTGCGCGCTCCTTTTTTAGCATTACCCTTTTATACCTTTAGTCGATTGATCGTTAAGGCTTTGCACATAGGTTTTTATGCGCCGAGCTGCCTCTGCGCATTGTTCTGGTTCGGCAACTAAAGCCATTCGCACATAATTGGCGCCGGGATTAAAGCCATCAACTTCTCGAGATAAGTAGCTGCCAGGCAGTACTGTGACGTGTTGCTGGGTAAAGAGTCCGCGGGCGAATTCTGTGTCTGCAATTGGTGTTTTCGCCCAAAGATAAAACGACGCATCTGGCAAGCTGACGTCGAGGCAGCCGTCGAGAATGCCTAAGACCTCGTCGAATTTCTGCCGGTAAAGAACTCTGTTGGCAATGACGTGGGTTTCGTCATTCCAGGCCGCAACGCTTGCTAGCTGATGTTGTACCGGCATGGCGCAGCCGTGGTAAGTGCGATAAAGCAAAAAATCTTTGAGAATGGCGGCGTCGCCCGCAACAAAACCTGAGCGTAAGCCGGGCAGATTTGAGCGCTTTGATAGGCTGTGGAATACCACGCAGCGTCGAAAATCAGTGCGGTCCATTTCGGCGCAGGCTTGAAGCAGTCCAGTGGGTGGGCTGTCTTCGTCAAAATATAATTCTGAATAACATTCGTCGCTGGCAATAACGAAGTCATATTGGTCGGCTAGGGCGATGAGCTTCTGTAATTGCTGGCTGCTCATGACCGCGCCGCTGGGATTGCCGGGTGTGCATATAAATAATAATTGGCAGCGCTGCCAAATGTCGGCGCTAACTGCGTCAAAATCTGGAATGAAGCCGTTTTCTGGCCGGCAAGCTAAGAACTCGGGTTGGGCGCCGGCAAGTAACGCTGCGCCTTCGTATATTTGGTAAAACGGATTGGGGCTGCATACCAGTGCGTCTGCACTTGCGCTGACAACCGTTTGTGCAAAGGCAAATAAAGCTTCGCGTGTGCCATTCACCGGCAGTATTTGTGTCTCTGGATCTAGAGCGGGTAAATGAAAGCGCTGACAAGCCCAGCTTGAAATGGCTTGACGTAATTCGGGAATGCCTTTGGTCGTGGGGTAGTTGCTAAGCTTGTCCAAATTTTGGCTAATTACGGTGCTGACGAAGGCGGGTGATTGGTGTTTTGGTTCGCCAATTGACAGTGCGATTGGGCTAAGTGACGGCGCAGTTATGCTGTCAAATAAAACCCGCAATTTCTCGAAGGGGTAGGCTTGTAAGGCGTTTAAATGTGGATTCATAGGGTTTTGCTATTGGCCTTTTCATCGAGTTCACGGCAGATCGCCTGTTGTATTTCTTTACACAGTTTGGGGTCGTCGATCGGGCGTTGATTTTCGTCGGTAATAAAAAATACGTCTTCTACACGTTCGCCGAGGGTGGCGATTTTCGCGTTCTGAAGTTGTATATGGTACTGGTTAAAAATACGCCCGAGCCGCGCCAGCAGGCCTGGTCGGTCCGGCGTGATCACTTCGAGTATGGTCTGTGCCTTATTCAAATCCGTGGTCATGCTGGTGCGGGTTGGCGTTGAAAAAAGGCGCATTTGCCGCGGCGTGCGTCGATTCACCTCAGTAAATCGCTCAGGATGTTCTAAGTGTTCGCGCATAAATTCAATAATGTGGGAGATGCGGCTTGGGTTGTCGCCAATTGATTCGCCGTCTGCGCCCAAGACATAAAACGTATCCAGGGTGTAGCCAGTACCGCTATTGTAAATACGGGCATCTTGAATGCTTAAATCGAGTTGTTCCATTGCCTCGGCGAGCAAGGCAAATAAACCGACCCGGGCACGGGTATGGACGAATATTTGGCTGACGCCGGCGTGGTCCAGTAGGCCGCCTTCTTTAATTAGGACGACGGTGGCATTTGCTTTGACGCGATTGGCAATGGCGCGGGTGTGCCAAACGATGTCGTCAATTTGCTCACGAATAAAGTAGTCTTCTCCGGTATTGGCCCAGAGCGCACGAATTTCTGCCTCGGTAAAACCGTAGTCTTCCAGCTTTTCTATGGCGCCGAGTTGGGTTTCGGCAATCCACTCTTGTTTGTCGATTGGGTTTTCCAGTCCGCGACGCAGGGCGCGGCGGGTTTCGGCGTATAGTTGGCGCATTAACGAGGCGCGCCAAGATGTCCACAGAGTTGGGTTGGTGGCGTTGATGTCTGCAACGGTGAGGCAGAATAGATAGTCGAGGTGTTGGATGTCACCCATAGTGAGGGCGAAGTCACGAATAACCTCTGGATCTTGGATGTCTTTGCGCTGTGACACCGATGACATTTCAAGGTGTTTTTCGACCAGCCACGCGACCAGGTTTCCGTCGCGCTTGTTTAGACCTATTTGTTCACAAAATTCACGGGCATCAACAGCACCTAAGCTGGAGTGGTCGCCGCCGCGGCCTTTGGCGATGTCGTGGAATAAGCCGGCTAAATACAATAATTCCGGTTTGGGGAGGCGCTGCATAATTCGGCACGCCATCGGGTATTTTTCAACCATGTTCGGGTAGCGGAAGCGGCTGATATTTTTAATTAGCTCCAGGGTGTGCGCATCGACCGAATAAATGTGGAATAAGTCGTGCTGCATTTGACCGACAATACCGGCGAAGGCGGGGATAAATTTGTCGAGGATACCAAAGCGCTTCATGCGGCGTAGATTAAGTGCTACGCGCTGTGGTGATCGCAATAGCTCTAAAAAATAGCGCTTATTCTTGGGGTCGGCGCGAAAGCGGTTGTCAATTAGATGATGAGATTTACGGATGAGTCGAATGGTGCTGGCGCGCACGCCATCAATGGCGTTATTGCTCGCCATTAAGACGAAAATCTCCATCAGTGCGGAGGGCGTTTTAGTAAATACCTTGGCGTTGCATACTTCTATATGACCGTTGCGAACTCGGAAGCGACTGTTGATCTCAAATACGGTTTCGGCTTCGCAGGCGCGCAGAATCGTTTCGTCGAAATGCTGCATCAATACATCGTTGAGCTCGCCAAGGTGCATAACCCAGCGGTAGTACTGTTGCATAAACTGCTCGACGGCGAGCTTGCCATCGCTGTCGGTAAAGCCGAACTGCTCTGCTAGTGTGCGCTGGTGGTCAAATAAAAGTCGATCTTCTTCGCGGCCGGCGAGAATGTGCAATGCAAAGCGAACCTTCCATAAAAAGTCTTGGCCTTCTTTTAAGGTGTCTAGTTCCTCTTTGCTGAGAAACTGCCGTTCCAAGAGTTCATCGATGGACTGGGCGCCAAAGTGTCGTTTAACAACCCAGCCAATCATTTGAATATCGCGCAGACCGCCTGGCGAGCTTTTAATATTGGGCTCGAGATTGTATTCAGAGTTGGCAAATTTCCGGTGGCGAAGTATTTGCTCGTCCCATTTTGCGCGGAAAAAATCACTGCTAGACCAAATGTTTTCGGGGCCTACCAGATTCATTAATTGGGTTTGTAGCTCGGAATTGCCGGCTAAGGTGCGGGATTCCATCAGATTGGTGGCAATGGTGATGTCATCAGCGGCGGCTTGCGCGCATTCGCTCATGGTGCGCACGCTGTGTCCAATCTCTAAATTAATGTCCCAGAGTAGGGTGATAAGGCCTTCAATATTTTCACGATAGTCACCGCCCTCGTCACTGGTAAGTATGAGTAAGTCGATATCGGAATAGGGGTGTAGTTCGCCGCGGCCATAACCGCCAACGGCGATTAGGGTGATATCGTCGCCCCATTGATAACTTTGCCAAATGCCCTGCAATAACTCGTCTATGCGCAGTGAGCGCATTTTGACAAGCGCGCTAATATGCTCCCCCGCTTCAAAGCGGGTTTTGAGGTCGGCGGCCAGCGTTTTAAGGTAGGTTTTATAGGTCTTGATTGACTGGCCGGGCTGGGGCAGTGCATGAATATCCGGTAAAGCGGATTGGCTCATTATATATTCCGGTAAAAAGGTTCGTCTGGGCGTGCGGTGAGTACTTCAACGCCGTCTGCCGTTACTGCCATAGTGTGCTCCCATTGGGCAGAGAGGCGGCGGTCGCGGGTGGTAACGGTCCAGCCATCTTTGGTATTGAGTTTGGTTTGCTTTTTACCGGCATTGATCATGGGTTCAATGGTGAATGTCATGCCTTCTTTTAACACTAAATCGTTACGTCGGTTATAACCTTCGCCGTAGTGCAGCACCTGAGGATCTTCGTGGAAGACGAGCCCGATGCCATGACCGCAATATTCCTCAACTACGCTGTAATGTTTGCCGCGCGCATGTTTGGCTATCACGGTGCCAATATCACTCAGCGCGCAGCCCGGTTTAACCAGTGCTATGGCTTGATATAGACACTCTTGGGTTACTTCGCAAAGGCGCTTGGCGTGCTCTGGCACATTGCCGACGTAATACATGCGGTTGGTATCGCCGTGCCAGCCATCCTTTATTACGGTGACATCGATATTCAGGATGTCGCCATCTTTAAGTATTTTTTTGTCAGAAGGAATGCCGTGGCAAATAACTTCATTGACAGAGGTGCAGATAGATTTGGGGAAGCCGTTGTAGTTTAGCGGTGCGGGAATGGCGTTTTGCACGTTCACAATATAGTCATGACAAATTTGGTCTAGTTCGCCAGTGCTGATGCCAGGTTTGACGTGAGGTGTGATCATTTCTAGCACGTCGGCGGCAAGTCGACCGGCAACGCGCATGGCGGCAATTTGTTCTGGCGATTTAATGCTTACATTCATAGGGCTATACCGGTGGGCGGCTTCGTCTGGCGTATTTAAAGCCGGCTATTGTAAACCATCGCTTTATGGGTAGCGAAGGCATCGCGGAATTTTAGTCTCAAAAGCGGTTTATACTTTATGTAATAGGGGCTCTGTGGTATAAATACGCGCCCCAATAATGGCTCGAGCTGTTATTGGATTAATGACGCGCAGAAATCGGCACGTAATCCCGGGTGCTTCAACGATAGTTGGGGTTGGGTTATGGGATCTCTGCAAGTTTGTAACCCGATGTTTATTAAGGAAATATCATGTCTCATGTAAGTATGCGTGAAATGCTGCAAGCCGGCGTTCACTTTGGTCACCAGACTCGTTACTGGAACCCAAAAATGGCTCCTTTCATTTTTGGTGCGCGTAACAAGATTCACATTATTAACCTAGAGCACACTGTTCCAGCAATGAACAATGCCCTAGATGCTATTGCTAAAATGGCTGCCAATAAGAACAAGATCCTATTTGTTGGCACTAAGCGTGCAGCGAGTAAGATTATTGGCGAACAAGCTGCCCGCGCTGGTATGCCGTTTGTTAGCCATCGTTGGTTGGGCGGAATGCTCACTAACTACAAAACTATTCGTCAGTCTGTTCGTCGTCTGCGTGAGCTTGAAGCACAAAGCCAAGACGGCACTTTTGACAAATTGACTAAGAAAGAAGCGCTGATGCGCCGCCGCGATATGGAGAAGCTAGAGCGCTCCATCGGTGGTATTAAAGATATGTCTGGTTTGCCTGATGCACTGTTCGTTATTGATGTGGATCACGAGCGTATTGCTATTCAAGAAGCCAACAAGCTGGGTATCCCAGTATTTGGTATCGTTGATACCAACAGCAACCCAGATGGCGTAGATTTTGTTATCCCAGGTAACGATGATGCAATTCGCGCAATCAAGCTGTATGTAACGGCTGTTGCTGATGTTGCTATTAACGCTGCTGCAAACGACGTTGTTGCTAAAGACGAGTTTGTTGAAGTAGCACCAGAAGGCGAAAGCGCTGCCGAGTAATATGGCCGCTAAGCAGTCTGCGAAAGGGGGCAAGGCCCCCTTTTTTTGGATAATGTCTGAGCAGGCGCATGGTTTTGGGTCTGTTCTTGAACTTGAGTTAACCCGCTCAAGGTAATTAAGAGGAATTTAGGATGGCTGTAACAGCATCAATGGTTAAAGAACTGCGTGATCGTACTGGCCTTGGCATGATGGAGTGCAAAAAAGCACTGAATGATGCGAATGGTGATATTGAGTTGGCGATTGAAGAGATGCGTAAGTCTAGTGGTATGAAGGCAGCTAAAAAAGCTGGCCGTACTGCTGCAGATGGCGTTGTTAGCACAAAAGTTGCTGAAGATGGCAGCTACGGTGTTGTGGTTGAAGTTAACAGCGAAACTGATTTCGTTGCACGTGATGCCGGCTTCTTAGCGTTTGTTGCGCAAGTGACCGACAAGGCATTTGCCACTAAGGCGACTGACGTTGCTGAATTGATGGCTGGTGAATTGGAATCTGCGCGTGAAGCACTGGTTCAAAAGATCGGCGAGAACATTTCTGTTCGTCGCGCCGTGATTATTAGCGCTGAAGACGGTGTGGTTGATAGCTATGTGCACTCTAATAACCGTATCGCAGTATTGGTAGCCTTAAAAGGCGGTGACGCTGAGCTGGCGCGTGATGTGGCGATGCATGTCGCCGCAACGAATCCACGGGTTGCTAAATCTGCGGATATGCCTGAAGAAGAGATCGTGAAAGAGCGTGAAATCTTCACTGCTCAGGCAGCAGAAAGCGGTAAGCCAGCTGAAATCATCGAGAAGATGATTGACGGTCGGATCCGCAAATTCTTGTCTGAAAACTCATTGGTTGATCAGCCTTTTGTTAAAGATCCTGAGCAGACTGTGGGTAAATTGCTGAAAAGCAGCAGTGCCGATATCCAGGCGTTTATTCGCTTTGAGGTGGGTGAGGGTATTGAGAAAGAAGAAGTAGACTTTGCCGCCGAGGTGGCTGCTCAGCTGAAAGGCTAAGCCACTAAGTTAGCGGGGCCTGCGGGCCCCGCTTTACTTTAGGCGATATGCAGTGTCATGAAAATATCGTGTAATGTGGTGAGGTAGGGAAATGTCTAGCCAAAGTCGGGATAAGAAATACAAGCGCATACTGCTTAAATTAAGTGGTGAAGCTTTGATGGGAGGCCTTGGGTTTGGTATCGATCCCAAGGTGTTAGACCGCATGGCGCTCGAAGTCGGTCAGTTGGTTGGCATCGGTGTGCAGGTTGGTTTGGTGGTTGGCGGCGGGAATTTGTTCCGCGGCGCGGCGCTGCAAACTGCGGGGCTGGATCGTGTTACTGGCGATCATATGGGCATGTTGGCGACGGTCATGAACGCATTGGCGCTTCGTGATGCGCTAGAGCGTAGTAATATAAAATCTTCGGTGATGTCGGCAATTCCCATGAGTGGTGTTGTTGATCACTACGATCGTCGCAAGGCGATTCGTTTGCTGTCGCGGGGCGAAGTGGTTATTTTTGCTGCGGGCACAGGCAATCCGTTTTTCACAACCGACTCTGCAGCGTGTTTGCGCGGTATTGAGGTAGATGCGGATCTAGTATTGAAAGCGACCAAGGTTGACGGTGTTTATAGTGCAGATCCAATGCGCGACCCCGATGCCGTGAAGTATGATTATCTCAGCTACGATGAGGTGCTGGATAAGAAGCTCGAAGTTATGGATTTAACGGCGATATGTTTATGCCGCGACCATAATATGCCCTTGCGAGTCTTTGCAATGGAGCAGCAGGGAGCTTTGTTGAATATTGTGGTGGGTGGCGAAGAGGGAACTCTGGTAGGCGCTGCTGCAACCCGAGAGGAGAAACGTCGTGATAAATGAGTTAAAGGAAGACGCTAAACAGCGCATGACTAAGACTATTGAAGCCTTAGGCACTAATTTCAATAAAATTCGTACCGGCCGTGCACACCCGAGTTTGTTAGACGGTCTGCGGGTTTCTTATTACGGCACTGATACGCCTCTGTCACAGATTGCGAACATTGGTGTGGAAGACGCAAGAACACTTACCGTGACGCCGTGGGAAAAGAATATCGTTCCCGATGTTGAAAAGGCGATCATGAAGTCTGACCTAGGCCTTAACCCAAGCACGGCTGGCAGTGTTATTCGTATACCCATGCCGATGCTGACGGAAGAAACTCGTAAAGGGTATATCAAACAAGCTCGCCAAGAGGCGGAAAGTGCGCGGGTGTCTATTCGCAATGCGCGTCGCGACGTGCTGTCTGATGTAAAAGAGTTGCTGAAAGAAAAAGAAATCAGCGAGGACGAGGAGCGCCGTGCGCAGGATGATGTGCAGAAAATCACCGATCAGTATATTGCTGAGGTAGATAAAGCGCTGGTGGCGAAAGAAGCCGACCTGATGGAAATTTGAGCGGCGAGCCGAATTGTTTCAATGTCAGTAGCAAAGCGGGAGTCCGCGCCTAAACGTGTCCCCCGTCATGTTGCCATTATTATGGATGGCAATAATCGCTGGGCCAAAAAACACGGTCTAAAGTCCTCCTCGGGGCATCGAGCTGGAGTAGAGGTGATACGTCCTCTATTAAAGCTAACCCGCGAGCACGGTGTCGAGATTGTCACTTTATTCGCCTTTTCTAGCGAAAATTGGCAGCGTCCTACTCTGGAAGTTCAAGCCTTGATGCGGCTCTTTTCGAGTTATCTCGATAGTGAGACTAAGCAACTGCATGCCGATGGGGTGCGGATGCGATTTATTGGTGAGCGCAGTCAGTTTACCGCAGCACTGCGCAAACAAATGGACTACAGTGAGCAGCTGACGCGATTTAACCGCGATACTCAGCTGGTAATTGCCGTTGATTACGGTGGTCAGTGGGATATTGTGAGTGCCGCTAAAGCCTTGGCTGAAAAGGTGAAGGACGGCGAATTAACGACTGATGAGTTTACTGTTGAGCTGTTTGATCGTCACCTTGCACTTGCCGACCTACCAAAACCAGACCTTTGCATACGTACGGCGGGTGAGCAGCGCATTAGTAATTTTTTGTTATGGCAGATAGCCTATAGCGAGCTCTATTTTACAGATTGTTTCTGGCCGGACTTTAACGGCGAGGAGTTGGACCGGGCGCTTGCCGCCTATGCTCGTCGAGACCGACGTTTTGGCGGTCGTGAAAATGATAATAATGAAGATGCGCCAGAGTAGAGGAGCCAGTTTATGTTAAAGCAGCGGATCATCACCGCGGTGTTGATCGTCGTCGCACTGTTGGCGGCTCTGGCGTATTTGTCGCTGCCGATATTGTCGGCGGTGTTTGCCCTTGTTGTGCTATTAGCTGCTTGGGAGTGGGCCGATCTAAGTGGTTTTTCGGCTAAGGGGGCCCGCTTTACTTACGTAATAGTGTGCGCTCTGTTGATGATAGTTGCCGCGTGGACAACAAGTCTTTTTAGTGGCGTGGATCAGCTCGAGGTACAAGAAATTGTTATCGCTGCCAGTCTTTGGTGGTCGATTGCGTTGCTTTGGGTGAAGTCTTACCCTCTCAGTGCTGGGCTTTGGGGTTCTCGCTGGATGCGTGCCCTGATGGGACTATTGGTGTTGGTGCCTGCATGGCTGGCTATCTGTTATTTAAGAAGTTTAAGCGGCGGTGTGTGGTTAATTGTGTTGGTTATTGCGCTTGTCGCCTCGGCTGATATCGGTGCCTATTTTGTTGGCCGTGCCTACGGAAAAGCCAAGCTCGCTCCTGCGGTGAGTCCTGGTAAATCTTGGGCGGGGTTTTGGGGTGGATTGGCCTCTAGCAGTTTGTTGGCGGCGCTGCTGTGGGTGTCATTGGCTAAGTTGTTGCCAGGTGCGATACCAATCGCGATACTGCCCTTATTATGCATGGTGATTGTTACGGTATTAGCCTCTGTATTGGGTGATTTACTGGAAAGTATGGTGAAGCGCCATCGCGGCATTAAAGACAGTGGTCATTTATTGCCGGGGCACGGCGGAATCATGGATCGAATAGACAGTATTACGGCGGCGGCGCCAGTATTTGCGCTGGGCTTGATGGCGACGGGATGGGTGTGATGCAGTCGGTCACAGTCCTTGGTTCGACCGGGTCTATCGGCGTAAACACTCTAGACGTACTGGCTCGCCATCCAGAGCGTTATAGTGTCTATGCCTTAACAGCAAATCGGAGCTTAGATACGCTGTTTGCACAACTTGAACAATTTTCCCCACGCTATGCAGTATTGGCGGATATAGCGTTAGTACAAGCCTTTGCGGAGCGTGTCAGAAAAGCCGGCTTGCCAACCGAGATTCTCGGTGGTGAAGCGGGTTTGTGTACTGTCGCACGTGAGGCTGACGTAACAATGGCGGCCATCGTTGGTGCCGCCGGCTTGTTGCCGACAATGGCAGCGGTTGAGGCTGGCAGAAAAGTGTTGCTCGCAAATAAAGAAGCGCTAGTTATGGCTGGGCCGCTATTTATGGATGCGGTGCAGCGCTGTGGCGCAACGTTGTTGCCCATCGACAGCGAGCACAATGCGATTTTTCAATGCTTGCCGATGCAAGTTCAGCAAGGTAACGGTCAATTAAGCCCCTTTTTACATGGTGGCGTTAAGCGTGTTTTATTGACCGGTTCTGGTGGTCCTTTTCGAAATACGGCCTCAGCGGAATTGGCTGATGTGACTCCCGATCAAGCCTGCGCGCATCCCAATTGGTCTATGGGGCGCAAGATATCAGTGGATTCAGCTACCATGATGAATAAAGGCTTGGAGCTGATTGAAGCGTGTTGGCTGTTTCATACCGAACCTGCAAACATTGATATTATTGTTCATCCTCAGAGTGTTATTCACTCCATGGTTGAGTATATTGACGGCTCAGTTTTAGCGCAGTTAGGGAATCCCGATATGCGTACCCCGATTGCTCATGCCTTGGCGTGGCCAGAACGGGTTGCATCAGGGGTTGGCAGTTTAGATATCATTGCGCAGGCGCGATTGGATTTTGAAGCGCCAGATGAAGAGCGTTTCCCCTGTCTGCGTTTGGCGCGTGAGGCGGCGGTGCGAGGTGGTACAGCACCGGCGGTGTTAAATGCGGCGAACGAGGTCGCGGTTGAAGCGTTTCTTGACGGTCGACTGGATTTTACGTCCATTGCCAAGGTCATAGAGCAGGTTATGGCGGTTGTTGTAATTGTTGAACCGCACTCACTCGAGGATGTCCAACAAGCGGACAGAGAATCTCGCGTTTGTGCGATGAAATTTATTCTAAATAAAACATTGGCTTAACTGATAACAGAGACTCGATAGTGGCCAGAATTACACCGGTCGCTATGCGCTAAAGGGCAAAAACGTGCTGGATATTTTGCAAACTATTTTAGTGACGCTGCTAACCTTGGCTATTCTGGTTGCGGTGCACGAATTCGGCCACTTCTGGGTCGCGCGGCGCTGTGGTGTCAAAGTTTTGCGCTTTTCGGTGGGGTTTGGTAAGCCGTTATTGTCTTGGACTGATCGCAGCGGTACGGAATACGTCATTGCTGGTATTCCACTCGGTGGCTACGTCAAAATGTTAGACGAGCGCGAAGCGCCGGTGCCAGAAGAGTTAGTCGGCCAGGCATTTAACCGCGCATCACCAAAATCGCGAATTGCCATTGCGGCAGCTGGGCCAATTGCAAATCTTATCTTGGCGGTTTTTGTTTATTGGCTGGTGTTTTTAAACGGCGTCAGCGGCGTAGCACCAATAGTGGCAAAGGTCGAGCCGGGCTCGTTGGCTGATCAGGCGGGTATTGTCGCGGGGCAGGAGTTTTTATCGGTAGATGGGCGCTCGACGCCAACTTGGGAGGCGCTGCAGCTGCAGCTTTTGGAGCGTATTGGTGAAGATGGTGATGTCCATATTACTTTGCGCTCCCCTGATTCTGATCTTGTTACGGAAAATGTGGTGGCATTGCGTGACTGGATGCACGATATCGAAGAGCCCAATCCGGTTCGTGAATTAGGTGTCACCCTGTTTGTGCCAGAAGTTGTGCCGAAAATTGAAACCGTTGTAGCTGACAGTCCTGCAGAGCGAGCGGGAATGCGTGCAGGGGATTTGGTCGTCGAGGCAGATGGCAGGCTGCTAGAATCATGGCAGGCGTGGGTGGAATATGTTCGGCAAAAGCCACAGGAGCCGATTACTGTCACTGTAGAGCGTGATACCCAACGAGTGCTGTTAACCATGACGCCGGATCGTAAGCTTGACGGCGAATCTCAGGCATATGGTTATGTTGGCGTTGGTGTGGCCATGCCATCTTGGCCGGAGTCGATGCAGCGAACTATGGAATACGGTTTTGTTGGCGCAGGAGTTGCAGCTGTTGACAAAACCTGGCGGATGAGTGCTTTTACTTTATCGGCAATAAAAAAGATGTTGATGGGCCTGTTGTCGCCGAAAAACTTGAGCGGGCCGATAACCATTGCTAAAGTGGCGAGCTCTTCGGCGCAGTATGGGTTTTTTGCATGGCTAACGTTTTTGGCCTTGCTGAGTATAAGTCTTGCTGTTTTGAATTTGTTACCGATTCCCGTCCTGGATGGCGGGCATATTGTCTACGCTCTGGTAGAGTGGTTGACCGGTAAGCCTGTGGCGGAGCAGGTTCAGGTCTGGGCGAATCAGCTGGGCCTGGTGTTAGTAGTATTTGTGATGATTTTTGCTTTATATAACGATGTGTTGCGCCTTTAGTCTCTAAGATAATGCAATGCTTTTAATCTTACACAGTGGCAGCGTCAGTTTTTATGGCGTTGGCCCAGAGCCTTGGTTTTTAGCTGTTGATGAAACGCTTTTTAGCACTTAGTTTTATTCTGTGGTCGGTGAGTTTGTTCGCTGTCGCCCAAAATTCACTGCCGATTTCAGATATTCGTGTCGAAGGTCTGCAACGGATATCGTCCGAAACGGTGTTCTCTGCATTGCCGATAAGTATTGGCGATAGAGTCAGTACGCGCACGGTGGCAAATGCGTCGAGAGCGCTTTTTGGTACGGGCAATTTTGACGACATCCAGATTGGTATGGATGGCGATGTCCTTGTGGTGCGAGTGGTTGAGCGGCCAGCGATTAGCGGCATTAACCTCGAAGGTAATAAGGCACTCGCGACTGAGGCACTGTTGGATGGTTTGAAAAACGCGGGACTGGCCGAAGGACAGGTTTTTAAGCGCTCGACCCTCGACGGTATGAAGATGGAATTGACTCGGCAGTATGTGTCGCAGGGTCGCTATGACGCAAGTATTGAGACTGACGTGGTTGCCGAGCAACGCAATCGAGTGTCGATCAGCATTAATATAGATGAAGGCAGTAATGCAACGATTGAGCATATCAATATCGTTGGTAACACGGTGTATGACGATGAAACCCTTCTTGACCTTTTTGAGTTAAAAACAGGTGGTTTATTTTCATTCTTTAGTAGCAGCAATAAGTACTCGCGTGAAAAGCTTAAAGGCGATCTCGAAAAATTAAATTCGTATTACCTGGATCGCGGTTATTTGTTGTTTAACGCTGATTCCGTTCAGGTTGCTATTAGCCCGAATCGTCAATCTGTTTACATAACAGTGAATTTGATTGAGGGAGATAAATATACGGTCAGTAGCGCTGAGCTATCTGGCGATTTAGTGCTGCCCGAAGAAGATTTGAAGCGTTTTGTATTAGTTCAGAAAGGACAGGTGTTTTCCCAAGCGCTGGTCACGAGCACTGAGGAATTTATTACCAAGCGGCTAGGTAACGAAGGCTATAATTTTGCCAAGGTTCGCGGTATTCCCGAACAAAACGAAGAAGACAAAACGGTAGACATCAAATTCTTTATTGACCCAGGTAAGCGTACCTATGTGCGTCGTATCGATTTTGAAGGTAACGCAAGGACATCTGACGAAGTACTGCGCCGAGAAATGCGTCAAATTGAAAGTGCACCAGCGTCAGCTGACAAGATTGAATTATCGCGTATCCGCTTGGAGCGTCTCGGCTACTTTAAAGAGGCTAAAGTAGATACCTTAGAGGTTCCCGGTACTGATGATTTGATTGATCTTCGCTATAAAGTTGAAGAGCAAAGTTCAGGTAGTTTGGGCGCCAGTGTGGGCTTCTCGCAGGATAGCGGCCTTCTGCTGAGTGCAAATATTCAGCAAAATAACTTCTTCGGTACGGGTAAGCAGGTTGGATTTGGGGTTTCCCGCAGTGATTTTGCGACCAGCGCTAACTTTAGCTATTTAGATCCGTATTTTACTGAAGACGGTGTAAGCCGCGGTTTCTCAGTTTTTTATCGGACTACCGACTTTGAAGAAATTAACGTTGCTAGTTACACGTCGGATACCTACGGAACAAGTGTCAATTTTGGTTATCCGATTTCAGAAACTGAGCGTTTAGGCTTTGACCTCGGTTTTAATCGCACGATTATCGACGCTGGTGTTAGTGCTGTAAAAGAAATAAAGAGTAGCCCGCGACTGCTGGATGTTATTGACAACTATTTTGTGAGTAAGCTCGATCCAGCTACTGGTACGTACACCGTTGCCGAAGTACTTGAAGATATTAACAACCTGCCATCCAGTGCCTTAGTTGATAGTGGCGAAGAAGGATTTTTGGATAAGTATGGCGAAGAGTTTAATAACTTCACCGCAGGGATATCTTGGCGCCAATCAACATTGAACCGCGGCTTACTAGCAACAAGAGGTGCCTCGCAATCACTGTCATTAGAAGTGGCGGTACCTGGTTCTGATCTTGAGTATTTTAAGCTGGGTTACGAAGGCCAAATCTACGTTCCATTAACGAATAGTTTAACGCTGCGTTTCAGAACGGAGTTAGGTTATGGCGACGGCTATGGTGAGTTAGAGAATTTACCATTTTATGAAAATTTTTATGCAGGTGGTTTCGGTTCGGTACGTGGGTATAGGGCTAATACTCTAGGCCCACGTAGTTCTAATGCAGATATATATCGTATTAGTCAGGCCGCTACAGCGATAGACGCGTCGGGCAATGCCTTGGCATTGTCGGCCCAAGGCGCCTACGTACTCGACCCGGCGACCGGATTGTTGCTGGTGGATAGCGCGAATAACTTTAGACGTGATACTGACCCCTTTGGTGGTAATGTATTAGTAGAAGGTAGTATGGAATTGCTCTTCCCACTGCCGTTTGTTAAAGATCAGCGCTCTGTTCGCAGTGGCTTCTTCTTTGATGCCGGTAACGTGTTTAGCACGCAGTGCGGTGCAACGCAGCTTAACTGTTCTACGCCAGATTTCTCTAGTTTGAGAATGTCGGCAGGTGTTGGTGTCACGTGGATTACTGGTTTTGGTCCCCTCACCTTTAGCTTGGGCAGAGCCTTAAATCCTGAAAAAATAGACGACACTGAGATATTTCAATTCTCGTTGGGTCGTAGTTTTTAAACCTTATTTATATATTATTTAGTAGCACAATAATCAGCAGGAGTTGTATATGAAGTTTTACAAATTAATCGCAGCGGCAGTTATAGTGTTGTGGGCATGTGGCGCGGTGGCAGAAGGCCGAATCGCGGTTTTTGATGTTGAGGCCGCGGTACTAAACACCGATTTGGCTAAAAAGCGTTTGACCGCAATGCGCAATCAAGGTGAATACAAAAAGAATGTTACTGAACTGGAAACATTAAAAAAGAATTATGATAAGCAAGTTGAGCAGTTTCAGCGTGACTTCGATATTTTAAGCGTTGAACAACGTCAGGCCACCAAGAACAAAATTGACACGGCGCGCACCGATGGCGAGCATTTGGCTCGTAAAATCGAGGCCGCGAATCAGCAAGAAGCACAGTCAATACTTCAAGAGCTAGGTCCGAAGCTTCAGAAAATACTGCCGGATCTTATCAAGGCCGAAAATATCGGTTTATTGTTACCACGTAAGCAAGTCCTGCACGCTGATGCTAGCTTCGACATCACTGCAAAAGTGGCTGACAAGCTGAACCAAGCCAAGTAAAACCATGTCTGGACAAAAAACGTTCAGCCTTGCTGAGCTCGCTACGATTTTAGGTCTCGACTTTAGAGGAGACGCAGCGACTCAGCTTTGCGGTATTGCTTCACTGGCAACTGCAGGATCTGAACAGCTAAGTTTTTTGTCCAATAGTAAGTTTAAATCCAGCCTTCAAACTACGTTAGCTGGCGCAGTTATACTTCACCCAGATATAGCGGCGGGCTTTACTGGGAATTGTTTGTTATCCGACAACCCCTATTTAATGTACGCCCGCGTTAGCGCGCTGTTCGATCCCTTTGAGAAGCCGCGTTCTGGTGTGCATCCGAGTGCCGTTGTCGTAGCTGAAAATATTCATGACTCTGTTGCGATCGGCGCTAATTGTGTAATCGAAGCGGGGGCAGAAGTCGGCGAGGGCAGTGTAATTGCGGCGGGTGTCGTGCTTGGCCGTGGCAGCCGGATTGGGAAGCACTGTTATATTCATGCCAATGTGACGATTTATCACGGTGTCAATATCGGCGACGAGTGTATTGTCCATTCCGGTGTGGTTATTGGTGGTGATGGTTTCGGTTTTGCCCCAGGTCCGGCAGGTTGGGAGAAGATCCATCAGCTTGGCGGTGTGCAAATAGGGAACCGGGTCGAGATTGGCGCTAATTCCTGTATTGACCGTGGCGCAATAGAAAATACGATGATCGGCAATAATGTCATTCTTGACGATCAAACTATGATTGCCCACAACGTTATTGTGGGTGATGGAACAGCGATGGCCGGTTGCTGCCAAGTCGCGGGAAGCGCTGTTATTGGTAAAAATTGTACACTGGCCGGTAACGTCGGAGTAGTTGGGCATATTACAATTACCGACAATGTTCACATTACGGCGCGTTGCTTGGTGAGTAAGTCGATTTCAAAATCGGGCTCTTACTCCGGAAGCTTCGCGATGTCTGAATCGACAGAGTGGCGAAAAAACGCGGCACGCTTTAGCAAGCTCGATGAGCTCTATAGGCGAGTGGCATTCTTGGAAAAGCAATTGAAGATTAAAAATGAGGGTGAAAGCTGAGATATGCTGATGGATATTAATGAAATTAAGGAATACCTGCCGCAACGCTATCCCTTCTTATTGGTTGATCGCGTTCTGGAATTAACCTTGGGCGAATCTATCGTCGCGCTAAAAAATGTGACCGGCAACGAGAACCATTTTAATGGTCACTTTCCAGAATTACCGATCATGCCCGGGGTGTTGATCATTGAGGCAATGGCGCAGGCTGCAGGAATTTTGGGCTTCAAAACTTTGGATAAAAAGCCGTCTGAAGGTTCTATTTATATGTTTGCCGGTGTTGATAGGGCGCGCTTCAAACGCCAAGTTATTCCTGGCGATCAATTAATATTAAAAGCGCAATATGTCTCTGACAAAAAGGGGCTATGGAAATTTGAGTGCCAAGCTTATGTTGAAGACAAGTTGGCGGCCTCTGCAACAATTCTGTGTATCGATCGGCAGCGCCCATAGTGACAGATAATATTCATCCATCAGCTGCAGTTGACCCGCGCGCGATTATTGATCCGAGTGCGGTGATCGCGGCCAATGTCAAAATTGGTCCGTGGACAATGGTTGGTGCCGGCGTTGAAATTGGCGAAGGTTCGGATATTCGATCACACGTGGTACTGATGGGGCCGACTAAAATTGGTAAGAATAATCGCATTTACCAATTTTCGACTGTTGGCGATGACACCCCGGATTTAAAATACAAGGGTGAGCCCACCGAGCTTATTATCGGTGATGACAATGTTATTCGCGAAGGTGTAACAATCCACCGTGGTACGGTTCAAGACCGCGGTAAAACGATTATCGGCGATAAAAATCTTTTGATGGCCTATGTTCACGTCGGCCACGACTCAGTTATCGGCAACAACTGTATTTTGGTGAACAACGCTGCCTTAGCTGGACACGTCAATGTCGGTGACTGGGCGATTTTGAGCGGCTTTACGCTGGTACATCAATTTTGTCATATTGGCGCTCACAGCTTTGCCGGTTTCGGCTGCGGTATCAGTAAGGATGTACCCGCCTATGTAACAGGTAGCGGCACCCCTGCAGAAGCCAAAACTATTAATAGTGAAGGGCTTAAGCGACGAGGTTTTAGTGCCGAGAGCATCGCGGCAATTCGGCGCTGTTATAAAATTATTTATCGTCAAAATAATACTGTAGACGAAGCGTTGGCAGCGATGGCACCCATTGCGGTCGAGTTTCCGGAAGTGCAGTTGTTGGCGGATTCATTGACACAATCTCAACGCGGTATCGTGCGTTAATTCGCGCCGTTCGGCCGCGATACATGGCTATTTTATGACTGCAATGCGAATCGGTATTATCGCTGGAGAAGCCTCCGGTGATATTTTAGGCGCTGATTTAATTCGCGCTATTAAACATCGCTACCCTGACGCGCAATTTGAAGGCGTTGGCGGCCCCTTGATGATTGAACAGGGCTGTCGAAGTCTATGTGAGATGGATCGACTGTCAGTGATGGGCTTCGTCGAACCCCTCAAGCGCTTGCCGGAATTACTGCGTTTACGACGTCTGTTGAAGTTACATTTTCTGAGCTGGCAGCCAGATATTGTTATTGGCATAGATTCACCTGACTTTAATTTAAATATTGAGCGCTTTCTGCGCGAACGCGGTATCAAAACGTTGCACTATGTCAGCCCATCGGTGTGGGCGTGGCGTCAGGGCCGAATTAAAAATATCGCCAAGTCGGTTGATCACATGCTGACGCTGTTCCCCTTTGAAGAGCATTTTTACCAAGAACACGGTGTTCCCGTCACCTGCGTTGGTCATCCTTTAGCAGATCAGATTTCTATGGTTGATCAGCGAGCCGAGGCGCGAGCGGAGCTAGATGTTGAAGATGGGCATCCAGTGTTGGCAATTTTGCCGGGCAGTCGAGGTGGTGAAGTGGCTCAACTCATTGCGCCATTCTTAGAAACTGCTCAATGGTTACGACGCGCGCAACCTAATATTGAATTCTTAATTCCAGCGGCGAACATCGAGCGTAAACAACAGATATTACAAGCGGTGGCGGCACTATCTAAAGACTTGCCTGTGCGGGTCGTACTTGGTCAGTCGCGAACGGTGATGGCTGCCGCAGATGTTGTGTTAATGGCCTCTGGTACGACAAGTCTTGAAGCCTTATTGCTGCAGCGTCCCATGGTTGTTGCTTATCGCTTTGGTAAGTGGTCGTACAAGATATTTTCTCGCCTAATTAAAACGCCATTCTTTTCCCTGCCGAATTTATTAGCGCAGCGCGCCCTAGTGCCAGAGTTGCTGCAGGATGAAGTGTGTGCTGAAGTGATTGGTCCGCTGCTATTAGAGCAGTTGAATAATGCGAACCATCGGGAGACTCTTATCGAAGAGTTTCAAATTATTCACCGTCAATTAGCACGGGGCGCAAGTGAGCGCGCCGCTGATGTGGTCCTGCAGTGTGTCGGAGCGCCCAATGCCTAAAATAGACGACCTGTTTGCCGAGTTTGATGTTCCTGATTTAACAGCGGGTGTCGATGAGGTGGGTCGTGGGCCGCTGTGTGGTGACGTAGTGACGGCTGCCGTTATTCTTGATCCTGAAAATCCCATTGTGGGCTTAAACGATTCTAAAAAATTGACTGAAAAGCGTCGCGAAGCGCTTTTCATTGAAATTAAAGATAAGGCGCTGAGTTATTGTGTTGCGCGGGCATCTGTCGCAGAAATTGACGAGTTAAATATACTCCAAGCAAGCCTATTGGCCATGCATCGCGCAGTAGCGGGTTTGGCAGTTCAGCCTGAGTTTGTGCTAGTGGATGGCAATAAAGTGCCGAACTGGCCCTACCGCGCCCAAGCGGTCGTTAAAGGCGATAGCCGAGTGCCAGCAATTGCCGCAGCGTCAATTTTAGCCAAGGTCACCCGCGACCGAGAAATGGCAGAGTTTGAATCTGTCTACCCAGGCTACGGTATTGCGGGTCACAAGGGCTACCCGACCAAAGTGCATTTAGCCGCACTACAAAAACTAGGCGTCACACCTATTCACCGCCGAAGCTATGCGCCAGTTCGAGCAATTTTGGAGGCCGAAGAATGATTTCCGATCAGTTCGTTCATTTGCGGGTTCACTCCGAATACTCCATCGTTGATGGACTTGTAAGGGTTAAGGCGCTGGCAAAACGGGTTGCCGACCTTAATATGCCGGCGGTTGCACTCACTGATCTGAATAATTTTTATGCCCTCATTAAGTTTCAGAAGGCGGCGACAGGCGCTGGTATAAAACCCATTTTCGGCAGTGATCTTTTGGTTCGCGATGACGATGACCCAGATCAGATCAGTATCATCTGCCTGCTAGCACAAAACCAAACAGGCTATCGAAATCTCACCGAGCTGATTTCCCGCGCCTATTTAGAAGGTCAATATCAGGGCCGAGCTTACGTCAATCGAAGCTGGATCGAGCAAGCGAATGAAGGTTTGATTGCGTTGTCAGGTGCGAGAGAAGGGGATGTCGGTCAGTTATTGCTTGGCAGTAAGCAAGATGCGGCGGCGGCGAGTTTATCCCGCTGGCTGCGCGTATTCCCCGATAGATTTTATATCGAATTACAGCGCACTGGTCGCCAGAATGAAGATGATTATTTACACGCTGCGGTGGCGCTGGCTGAACAAGCGGATTGCCCAGTTGTCGCAACGAATGATGTACGATTTTTAGATTCCAAAGAGTTTGACGCCCACGAAGCGCGCGTATGTATCCGCGACGGCCGCGTACTAGATGATCCCCGCCGGCCTCGCAATTACAGTGAACAACAATGTCTGCGCAGTGCAGAAGAAATGCAGGCCCTGTTTGCAGATATACCGGAAGCCTTGGCGAACAGCGTTGAAATTGCCAAGCGTTGTAATCTTACTATACAGCTCGGCACCTACTATCTTCCTGAATATCCGATACCTGAGGGCAAAACCCAGGAAGAATTTTTTCGCGAACTTTGTCATCACGGTTTAGACGAGCGTTTAGATTTTCTGTTCGATAGTGCGGCACCCGAATTTGCGGATTATCAAAAAGAATATCGTGAGCGCTTAGATTTTGAGCTAAACGTTATCCTGCAGATGGGGTTTCCCGGCTACTTCCTGATCGTGATGGATTTTATCCAATGGGCTAAAGATCACGATATTCCTGTCGGCCCTGGACGGGGTTCGGGAGCGGGCTCACTAGTTGCTTACGCCTTAAAAATTACGGATCTTGATCCTATTCAATACGACTTGCTGTTCGAGCGATTTTTGAATCCGGAGCGGGTATCCATGCCGGATTTTGATGTCGATTTTTGCATGGATGGCCGAGACCGCGTTATCAATTACGTTGCCGATAACTATGGTCGCGATGCAGTAAGCCAAATAATTACCTTTGGCACCATGGCTGCTAAGGCGGTGGTGCGAGATGTAGCCCGCGTGCAGGGCAAGGCCTATGGGCTTGCGGATAAGCTCTCAAAAATGATTCCCTTTGAAGTGGGAATGACCCTTGCGAAGGCGCATGAACAAGAAGAAGTATTGCGCGAGTTCTTAGTCAATGACGAAGCGGCCCAAGAAATTTGGGATATGGCTGTGCAGCTCGAAGGGGTGGTACGAGGCGTTGGTAAGCATGCGGGGGGTGTCGTTATCGCACCGTCCAAACTGACCGATTTTGCGCCGCTCTATT
The DNA here is from genome assembly GCF_963975605.1 of uncultured Zhongshania sp. Lineage (NCBI taxonomy): Bacteria > Pseudomonadati > Pseudomonadota > Gammaproteobacteria > Cellvibrionales > Spongiibacteraceae > Zhongshania > uncultured Zhongshania sp. The sequence goes on from NZ_CAXBHN010000001.1 coordinate 482,554, forward strand.
GTGACGATACCGGCGGCGGTCTAGTAACCCAGTTTGATAAAAGCGATGTCGAAGATGCGGGCCTCGTTAAGTTCGACTTTTTGGGTTTGCGTACGTTAACGATTATCGATTGGGCGCTGAAAATTGTGAATGCCCAGCGCGCAAAACTAGGCGAAGATCCGCTGGATATTATGGCGATTCCTTTGCAGGACAGACAAACTTTTGATCTGTTGAAGCGCGCAGAAACCACCGCGGTTTTCCAGTTGGAATCCCGCGGTATGAAAGACTTGATAAAAAGGCTGTTGCCAGACTGCTTCGAAGACATTATCGCCCTGGTGGCCTTGTTTAGGCCCGGCCCCTTGCAGTCAGGCATGGTTGATGACTTCATTAACCGCAAACACGGTCGTGCCGAATTGGCCTACCCACACCCGCAGTATCAGGACGATTGCCTTAAGCCGGTTTTGGGCCCCACGTACGGCATTATTTTGTACCAAGAACAGGTAATGCAGATCGCCCAGGAAATGGGTGGTTACACCCTGGGTGGCGCCGATTTATTGCGCCGCGCCATGGGTAAGAAAAAGCCAGAGGAAATGGAAAAGCAGCGGGTCTTATTTCAGGCTGGTGCAGTGGAGAAGGGCTTTACGGAAGTGCTCGCCTCCAATATTTTTGACTTAATGGAAAAATTCGCAGGTTACGGTTTTAATAAATCGCACTCTGCTGCATACGCCTTGGTTTCCTATCAAACCGCATGGCTCAAAACCCATTATCCGGCGCCGTTTATGGCCGCGGTAATGAGCTCGGAATTGGACAATACCGACAAGATCGTTATCTTCATCGAAGAATGTCGGGAAATGAAGCTGGACTATAAATTGCCATCGGTAAACGAAGGCGAGTATATGTTCACTGTGAACGACCGCGGCCAGATTGTGTATGGATTGGGAGCGATAAAAGGCTTGGGCGAGGGCCCGGTAGAAAACATTATTGCCGCGCGGAATGCCGGTGGTCCCTTTGTCAATTTGTTTGAGTTCTGCGAGCGCACAGACCCTCGAAAAGTAAATAAGAGAGCACTGGAAGCGCTAATCCGCTCTGGCGCCTTTGACGACTGGGGTGAGGATCGCGCCATACTTATGGCGGCAATGCCAGAAGCAGTGCAAGGGGCAGAGCAGTCAGCGAAAAATACTGAAAGCGGTATGACCGACTTGTTTGGCGAGACCTTGGCGGTAGTAAGTCGCGATGTGTATGCCCCATTTCAAGACGTGCGTCGCTGGAGCAGTAAAGAGCGCTTGTTGGGCGAGAAAGAAACCCTCGGGCTTTACGTGACTGGGCACCCCATTGACGATTATGAGGGCGAGTTGCGCCGTTTTGTACCCAAAAAGATTGTCGATCTGAATCCGGAAAAACACCCCCAAACCATCGCTGGTCTCGTGATGAGTATGCGGACCATGAAAAATAAGCGCGGTGACACTATGGCATTTGTGCTGTTAGATGATCGCAGCGCGCGTATTGAAGTGGCCCTGTTCAGTGACGCCTATGATGAGTGTAGAGAGAAACTGGTTAAAGACACCGTTATTGTTGTTGAGGGTATTTGCAGCAATGACGAGTACAGCGGCGGTAAAAAAATGCGGGTAAAGGCGGTGCGCAGTATTGCCGAGGCGCGGGATCAGAGCGCCAAGGAATTGCAGATATCTGTATCTGGCGCCACTCTTGAAAACGAGGGCATTGAGCGTCTCAAAGGCGCTCTAAATATTGCCAAAGGTGGCCGCTGTCCGGTGGTTATTAGCTACCAGCGGCCAGAGGGAAAGTGCCGTATCCGCTTGGGCGAGGATTGGCGAATCCTGCCAAACGATGAGTTATTACTGCGATTACGTGACGAGTGTGGCGCAAATAACGTGGTGATCAATTACGATTAACGTATAATCACCCCTGCGAATGGGCCCATATATCTCTATGAATTGTGGGCGGTACCGGAATTTGACGAGCGAATAAAATAGAGCAATGAATCCGAACTATCTTGATTTTGAACAACCTATTGCCGAGCTGGAAGCCAAAATCGAAGAGCTACAGCTAGTCGGAAGTGACAACGACCTCAACATCAATGAAGAAATCACCAAGCTGCGTGAAAAAAGTAGCAAGCTGACGGAGAAGATATTTTCAAATCTAACTCCGTGGAATGTCGTCAAGATTGCTCGGCATCCAATGCGGCCCTACACGCTTGATTATATTCGCCGTATTTTTACCGATTTTGATGAGCTGCACGGTGATCGCCATTTTGGTGACGATTCCGCAATCGTTGCCGGTATTGGTAAGCTTAATGGCAAGCCGGTGATGGTTATTGGCCAAGAAAAAGGCCGCGGTGTTACCGAGAAAGTGAAACGCAACTTCGGTATGCCGAAGCCGGAAGGCTACCGCAAAGCGCTCCGCTTGATGGAACTGGCTGAACGCTATCATTTACCGATTGTGACTTTAATTGATACCCCTGGCGCATACCCCGGTATAGACAGTGAAGAGCGTGGAATCAGTGAGGCTATCGCGCAAAATCTGGCGGTCATGTCTCGTCTGAAAACACCGATTGTTTGCGTTGTTATTGGCGAGGGTAGCTCAGGTGGCGCACTGGGTATCGGTGTGGGTGACCATATCGCCATGCTGCAATATTCAACTTACTTTGTTATTTCTCCAGAAGGCTGCGCAAATATCATTTGGAAGAGCTCTGAGTTTGCGCCGGATGCGGCAGAGGCGATGGGTTTGACCTCTACCGTGCTTGAAGAGCTAGGTATCGTTGACGCAACTATTCCGGAACCCCGTGGTGGCGCCCATCGTGATATCGACTTGAGTGCTTCTCGAGTTCGCGATCACATTGCAGCTCAGATTACCCGCCTGCAGGGCTTGTCGGAGAAAGAGCTGCTAGATACCCGCTACGAGCGCCTAATGTCATACGGTGTTAGTTAAGCTTCGTCGACATAAGTCCGCCAACTAAGCAGTTTAGGGGCGCGGAGTGTTTATGACTGATCTGCTGTCCACTGCCTCGACTGCGCTGGCACCCTATTTGCGGTGCCGGCGTTGGGTTATCGCCTATAGCGGCGGACTCGATTCCCACGTTTTACTTCATCTTGCTTGGTGCTTGCAGCAGAGCGCGCTGCGCCGCGGCGACACTTTCCCTGAATTATCTGCGATCCACATAAATCATCAATTACAGTCTGCGTCGGGAGATTGGGCGGAGCAGTGTCAGGCTGTCTGTAAACAATATGGTATTTCATTTCAGGCTCGCTTGGTTGAAGTCCACGGTCATCGTCAAGGGATCGAAAGTCTTGCCAGAGAAGCGCGCTATCGGGTCTTTGAAGAGCTTATTGACGATGATAGCGTGTTGTTATTAGGGCACCATCAAGATGATCAAGTAGAGACTTTTTTTCTGCGTCTGCTTCGCGGCGCGGGTGCTGCCGGTCTTGCCGCTATGCCGGTGACTCGCCGTGTGGGGAGCGGCGTCTTGGTTCGGCCGCTACTGGATGTCAGTCGCGCTGTGCTTGAGTCCTATGCTAACTCTCAAGGTTTGGCGTGGATTGAAGATCCCAGTAACAGTGACTCGCACTATCGCCGGAATTTCTTACGTCATCGGGTGATGCCTGTTGTCGCTGAGGCTTGGCCAACGTACCGCAATACAATTGTTGCTGCAGCGGCCTTGCAGGCTGAAACATCGCTACTGTTAGACTCCTATCTCAATGCCGATATTGCTAAATTAAGTGATGAGGACGGTAACCTTAAGCTTGCTGAACTGAGGGAGTTTGATACTAGTCGTCAGCGGGCATTGCTTCGTCAATTTGTATTGTTGCGCACTGAGCAGCGTTTAGATCAGGCTCAAACTCGCGAGTTGGCTGAACAGTTTTTGCATTCGAGTAATGATAGCCAGCCAATATTTGTCGTGAATAAGGCGATGACATTAAGGGCCTTTCGCGGCCGTCTTTATTGTGTGCCGGAGTCTGTTTCAGGGCGCTTTGATAGTGAGCGCATTTTCGATTGGCGTGGTGGTGAATGCGAAATTAGTGGGCTGGGGCGTCTTAGCAGCAGTGCCGGTGGCAAGTTTGTTCCCCGTGGGAATATGACCGTTCGATTCCGGCACGGCGGTGAGCGCTGTCGTATTGCGGGTCATGCGCACAGCAAATCCCTAAAGAACTTATTGCAGGAGAGGGGTGTACCGCCGTGGCGGCGCGACATCTTGCCGCTTATATACTGCGATGACGAACTTGCCGCAATTGCAGATATCGCGATTTGCGAGGGCTTTTGGGCAGCTGATCAGGAGGTCGGGCTTATCTTGCACTGGCGTTGGAGTCGCTGACCTAGCTGCTAGCTTCTGCTAGAATGCGCGGCTCCTAAAAAGAGCCCCTACTATGAGTTCACAGAATTTGAGCCCGCAATCTTCGTCTGTCACTGCCCTAGATAACATCCGCATCGTGTTGGTGAATACCTCCCACCCCGGCAATATTGGTGCAGTGGCGCGGGCGATGAAAAATATGTGCTTGTCGCAGTTGTATCTGGTTGAACCTCAGAAGTATCCCCATGACGAAGCCACTTGGCGTGCAGCAAGCGCTGGCGATTTACTTGATTCCGCGGTGGTGTGCGACTCCTTGGCTGAAGCGATATCTGGGTGCCAGCTCGTTATTGGTACCAGCGCTCGTGAGCGCACGGTGCCCTGGCCGCTATTAGATCCGCGTCATTGCATGGAAAGGGCTTATAAAGAAGCTGAAGCAAGCCATAAGGTCGCTGTGGTATTTGGCCGCGAAGATCGCGGTTTAACTAATGAAGAATTACAGCGCTGCAACTTGCACGTCCATATCCCTGCAAACCCTGACTACAGCTCACTGAATATTGCGATGGCGGTTCAGGTGTTGAGTTACGAACTGCGAATGGCGCAGCTTAGTGGCGAATTAACTAGCAATGAGATGGCTGAGTGGGATGTGCCGGTTGCCGGCGCCGACGATTTAGAGCGCTATTTAGTACACCTAGAAGAAACTTTGCGCGATATCAATTTTTTACGGCCAGAAGCGCCTAAAAAACTGATGACGCGACTGCGGCGTTTGTATCAGCGCACTCGCTTAGATGAAATGGAAGTGAATATTTTGCGCGGCATTCTTACGTCGACCCAGTATTGGGTTCGCAAGGCCAAGCTAAAGGATGGTGATAGCGGCGGCGACTCTCTATAATCCCTGACCCAAAGTTGGGCTATATCCTACTAAAAGCATCGGATATAAAGTTGACTGTTTTGCTAGGTTATTGCATAATTGCAGCGTGGAAAAACGTAGGTGAGCTTATGCGATTAACGACAAAAGGGCGTTACGCAGTGACAGCAATGTTGGATTTGGCGCTGTACGGTGACCGTGGCCCCATTAGCCTAGCTGATGTGTCGGGGCGACAAGATATTTCGCTGTCGTACTTAGAACAACTGTTTGCCAAGCTGCGACGCAAAGACTTGGTATCTAGTATTCGAGGTCCAGGCGGCGGCTATAGGCTGAGTAGGCCTAGCGAAACGATTTTCGTTGCAGAGATAATCGACGCCGTTGATGAGCGAGTGGATGCCACAGGCTGCGCCGGTAGTAGTGATTGTCAGGATGGCCAAACCTGCCTGACACACAATTTGTGGTCTGATTTAAGTGACCAGATTCACCATTTTTTAAGCGACATCAGCTTGGCTAGTTTGGTTGAGCGGCGCGATGTGCAAAATGTTTCTGCACGCCAGTTACAGAGGGCGCGCAGTGCGCAGTCGATTACTTTAACTGCGATAGATTAGTGTATTTCTCGACTGAGGTCGGGAGTTTGGAGATAAGTTTATGCAATTGCCGATTTATTTGGATTACTCCGCAACCACCCCGGTTGATCCGCGGGTTGCAGAGAAAATGATGGCCTGTCTGACTACCGAGGGTGTGTTTGGTAACCCGGCATCGCGCTCGCATTTATTTGGCTGGAAGGCTGAGGAAGCGGTGGAGAATGCCCGTCGTCAGGTTGCCGATCTGTTGAATGCCGATCCGCGTGAAATCGTGTGGACCTCTGGCGCCACTGAGTCAAATAATCTTGCTATCAAAGGTGCAGCGCACTTTTACAGTAAAAAAGGCAAGCACATCATCACCTCCAAAATTGAGCATAAAGCGGTGCTAGATACTTGCCGTCAGCTCGAGCGCGAAGGTTTTGAAGTGACGTATTTGGATCCCACCGATAAAGGTCTGATTACACCGGAAGCTATTGCTGCTGCACTGCGTGAAGACACCGTTGTGGTTAGCATCATGCATGCAAACAATGAAATCGGCACCATCAACGATATCGCAGGCATTGGCGAAGTCTGTCGTGCCAATGGCGTTGTTTTTCACGTTGATGCGGCGCAAACCGCCGGCAAAGTGACTATCGACATGGCGACGATGAAAGTCGATTTGCTGTCGATGTCTGCACATAAAATGTATGGCCCGAAGGGCATTGGCGCGCTGTACGTAAGTCGCAAGCCCCGCATTCGTCTTGAGGCGCAAATGCACGGCGGTGGTCATGAGCGCGGCATGCGTTCAGGTACCTTGCCAACTCATCAAATAGTGGGAATGGGTGCAGCGTGTGAAATTGCGCGTCAAGAAATGGACCAAGATGCGGCGCATTCAATGGCATTGCGCAATCGCTTTTGGGATGGTCTCAAAGACATTGAACAAGTGCATATTAACGGCGATTTTGAACAGCGCCTGCCGGGCAATCTGAATGTCAGCCTTGCGTATGTTGAAGGCGAGTCATTGATTATGTCGCTGAAAGACCTGGCGGTATCGTCTGGTTCGGCGTGTACATCGGCCAGCTTAGAGCCTTCTTACGTGCTGCGTGCGCTTGGCTTGAATGACGAGCTAGCACACAGCTCGCTGCGCTTTTCTTTCGGGCGTTTCACGACACCTGAAGAAGTGGATTATGCGATTAAGCAGGTTCGTGGCGCAGTTGATAAGTTAAGGGAATTGTCACCTTTGTGGGATATGTACAAAGATGGCGTAGATTTGGACAGTATTGAATGGGCGGCTCATTAAGCTACTCAGAGAGAGGACGACATCATGGCATATAGCGAAAAAGTACTCGATCACTACGAGAATCCGCGCAACGTCGGTAAATTTGACGATGGCGCAGACGAAATTGGTACCGGCATGGTGGGTGCGCCTGCTTGCGGTGACGTAATGCGCTTGCAAATTAAGGTAAATGAGCAGGGTATTATCGAAGACGCCAAGTTTAAAACCTACGGATGCGGTTCTGCGATTGCGTCTAGCTCACTGCTAACCGAGTGGGTAAAGGGTAAGACTTTGGAAGAAGCTGAACTCATTAAAAACACTGAAATAGCGCAGGAATTGGCGCTGCCACCGGTGAAAATTCACTGTTCAGTGTTGGCGGAAGATGCGATCAAAGCAGCGGTATCAGATTATCGTAAGAAAAAAGCTGCGTCCTGAATCGCAGCTGGGGAGAGATAAATGCCAATTTCAGTAAGTAGCGCGGCGGCAGGCCACATTAAACGGCAGATCGACGGTCGTGGTCGCGGCTTAGGTATTCGTATCGGTGTGCGCACGTCTGGCTGCTCCGGTATGGCCTATGTGCTGGAGTTTGTTGACGAAGCGCAGGCCGAAGATCAGGTCTTTGAGCGTGACGGCGCAGCGGTTTATATCGATCCTAAAAGCATGGTATATCTCGATGGCACCGAATTGGATTTTGTGAAAGAAGGTCTAAACGAAGGCCTGAAATTTAATAACCCCAATGTGTCGGCTGAGTGTGGCTGCGGCGAAAGTTTCACCGTCTAGCGGCTCCGCCGGCCGGCCATAATCCTATGTCAGAATTTAATCCTCGGGAAAATTACTTCGCTTTGCTGGCTGTGCCGCAGAGCTATGAGGTCAATCAGGCGGATCTCAGTCGTCGTTATCGCGAGCTTCAGCGTGAAGCTCACCCAGATCGATTCGCAGGTGCGAGCGAGCGGGAGCGCTTGCGTGCCGTGCAATATTCGTCGCAAATTAACGAGGCGTATGAAACCTTGGTTTCGCCCACACGTCGTGCGGCTTATCTTCTGAAGTTGGCTGGGGTGGATAGTGACATGTCGTCAACCACGTTTCGCGATCCCGAGTTTTTGATGCAGCAGATACAGCTTCGTGAGGAGTTGTCGGAATTGCAAAGTGCCAGCGACCCAGAGGCGGCATTAGACGCGTTTTATCGCGACCTAGACGCCGCGGCAGATCAGCAAAAATCGATATTTTCCGCATCTTACCTTGAACAGCAATTCGACGAGTCCTTGGCCAGCTATGCCAAGTTGCAGTTTTTAGAAAAATTGCGCAGTGAAGCGGAATTGAAAGAAAGTGAATTGCTAGATTATTAAATAAGGCGCTTATCGTCGCCGGGAGCCCAAACAGCACTTATGTTGATGCAAATTTCAGAACCAGGACAAACCCCCGAGCCGCACCAGCGTAAGCTGGCGGTTGGAATTGATCTGGGTACCACCAACTCACTAGTGGCCACGGTCAGAAATGGCTCGGCACAAACGCTGGCGGATATTGATGGCGCGCATTTGCTGCCGTCGGTGGTGCTTTATGGCGAAGAAGCGAGCATCGAAGTCGGAGAGAAAGCGCTGGCGGGTGCGAGTAGTGACCCTGTGAATACCCTGATGTCGATTAAGCGCTTAATGGGGCGTTCTTTTGCTGATGTGACGGATGTCACTGGTGTGAAATTGTCACCGTATGAACTGCTCGATTTAGGGCAGGATATGGTTAAAATTCGCACACGGGCGGGCGATGTTTCACCGGTGCAGGTGTCAGCGGAAATTCTCAAATCCCTTGGCCAGCGAGCGGAGGAAACGCTTGGTGGAGAGCTGACTGGTGTGGTCATTACCGTACCGGCCTATTTTGATGACGCCCAACGCCAAGCAACAAAAGATGCGGCAAGAATCGCCGGCTTGAACGTCCTTCGTCTGTTAAATGAACCCACCGCGGCGGCGGTCGCCTATGGGCTTGATCAGCAGGATGAAGTTGCCGTTGCGGTATTTGATTTAGGCGGTGGCACCTTCGATGTTTCGGTGTTGCAGCTCACTAAGGGTGTCTTTGAAGTGCTCGCTACTGGCGGCGACTCAGCCTTAGGGGGCGATGATTTCGATCACGCGCTGGCACAGTGGTTTGTTGCTGAGCATAAACTCGACAGTCTCGACGTGTTTCAGCAGCGCAGTTTATTGACCGCAGCGCGGCAGGCAAAAGAGCAGCTTTCTAGTGCAAACGAGGTTGAGTTGGCCCTGGCGGATATCAGCTCTACGCTTAGTCGGCAGCAGTTTAACGACTTGGTTGATCCGCTGATAGATAAGGCGATCCGCGCCTGTAAGCGCGCCGTGCGCGATGCCAAGCTGCGCAGTGGCGATATTCATAATGTGGTGATGGTGGGCGGCTCAACTCGGGTGCCCCGTGTTAGGGAGCGGGTTGCAGAATGGTTTGGTCGTGAACCGCTGATCGATTTAGACCCTGATAAAGTGGTTGCCCTAGGGGCGGCCCTGCAAGCTGATCAATTGGTCGGTAATCGCAGCGGCGACGAAATGCTGCTGCTGGATGTCATTCCATTGTCCCTTGGTATTGAAACCATGGGCGGGCTCACTGAGAAAATTATTCACCGCAATACCACTATTCCGGTTGCCATGGCGCAGGAGTTTACAACGTTTAAAGACGGCCAAACGGCGATGGCTATCCATGTTGTGCAGGGTGAGCGAGAGTTGATAGATGACTGCCGCTCATTGGCGCGCTTTGAGTTGCAGGGTATTCCGCCGATGGTTGCCGGTGCGGCGCGGATTAAGGTGATGTTCCAAGTTGATGCCGACGGTCTGTTGCGCGTGAGCGCTAGAGAGGAAAGCACGGGCTCTGAAAGTCGTATCGAAGTGAAACCGGCCTACGGCTTGAGTGATACCGATATCGCCGATATGTTGCAGCAGTCATGGGCCTCTGCGGCAGATGACAAAGAGGCGCGAGCCTTGCGCGAGCAGCAAATCGAGGCCGAGGGTCTGCTGCAGGCATTATCTGCGGCACTGCTTAAGGATGGCGAAGCCATGTTGAGCGAAGATGAGCAGCGTGAGTTGTTGGCTAAGATGGAGGTTCTGCATCGCGAGCGTGAGCAAGGTTCGGTCGCCAGCATAGCTAAGCATATTGAAATTGTCGGTAAGGCGAGCGAAGTCTTCGCCGAGCGCCGTATGGACGCCAGTATTAACCAAGCACTCGCCGGTCGGCGAGTCGATGAAATTTAAGGAAGCGGGCATGCCACGCATTGTAGTACTACCCCATGAAGCACTGTGCCCGGACGGCGACGTGTTGGACGCCACCTCAGGTGAAACGGTGTGTGATGTTATGTTGGCGAACGGTATCGATATTGAGCACGCCTGCGAAAAGTCCTGCGCATGTACCACTTGTCATATCATTGTTCGAGAAGGCTTTCAGTCACTAAATGAAGCGGATGAGCTTGAAGAGGATATGCTCGATAAAGCGTGGGGCTTGGAGCCTGACTCACGTTTGAGTTGTCAGGCTGTGGTTGGCGATACCGATTTAGTTGTGGAAGTGCCGCGCTACACGATAAACATGGTTTCTGAACGTCATTAAGCCGTGGGCTTTGTAAAAAAGGTGTGTCGAAATGAGTCTGAAATGGACTGATGTATTAGATATTGGTATTGAACTTGCCGATAAATTCCCAGAAGTAGATCCAATTCATATCAACTTTGTAGACTTAAGAGACAAGGTGATGGGCTTGGACGATTTTGATGATGACCCAAAGCGCTGCGGTGAAAAGGTGCTTGAAGCCATTCAGGCAGCATGGATTGAAGAGCAGGACTAGTTCGGCGGTTTTTGCTTTTCGAGCGCTGTTCAAGCCGTCCGATCACACTAAAAGCGAGATCTGGGAGAAGTTTTCCGAAACGCAGCCCAGAACTCGCTGTCATACTCTCTCTCGCGTACCTATTTGCTATTAATACGCGTATAATTCTACGATTTTTCGTAACGGGCAATCTTGTTGCTCGAATTGTTCTTGTTTTACTTTTTGGAGAAAGACCGATGGGCGTTCAACGCACCCTTTCCATTGCTAAGCCTGATGCTGTTAGCAAAAATGTTATTGGCGAAATTTACAGCCGCTTTGAAAAAGCCGGCCTGCGCATTGTCGCTGCAAAAATGTTGCGCTTGAGCCGCGAACAGGCTGAAGGTTTCTATGCCGAACATAAAGGTCGTCCGTTTTTTCCGGCGCTGATTGATTTTATGACTTCTGGCCCAGTTACTGTGCAAGTTCTTGAAGGCGAAGGCGCGGTTTTACAGAATCGCGAACTTATGGGCGCAACTAACCCTAAAGAAGCGGCGCCTGGCACTATTCGCGCAGATTTTGCTGAGTCAATCGACGCTAACGCGGTACACGGTTCAGATTCAGAAGAGTCAGCTGCACGCGAAATCGCATTCTTCTTTTCTACCAGTGAGTTGTGTGAACGCGTTTAATCACGTTTTCGCTCATTGCAGGGCACGATAATGGAAGCACCAACAGCGGTCGTTCAGCAGAGCAAAGTCAATTTGCTCGGCATGTCGCGCAAAAATATGGAAGCTTACCTCACTTCTATTGGTGAAAAGCCGTTTCGTGCCCAGCAGATTCTCAAGTGGATTCATCACTCGGGGATCGACAATTTTGATGAGATGACCAATCTCGGCAAGCCCTTGCGCGCCAAGCTTCAGGAGCTTGCCGAGATTCGTCCGCCCAATATTGTTAAACAATTAGATTCCATCGACGGCACTCGTAAATGGGCTGTTGAAGTTGGCGGGAACAATCTGGTTGAAACGGTGCTTATACCAGATGGCCAGCGCGGAACCTTGTGTGTGTCATCGCAGGTTGGTTGCAGTTTAGATTGCAGCTTTTGCGCAACCGGTAAGCAAGGTTTTATGCGGGACCTGACCGCCTCTGAAATCATTGGCCAGGTCTGGTTGGCGATAAAGTCCTTTGACGGATTTAATTCCGGTAGTAAGCGTATTGTCACCAATGTCGTGATGATGGGTATGGGCGAGCCACTGCTAAATTTTGACAACGTCGTTGAAGCCATGAGCTTGATGCTGGATGATTTCGGCTACGGTCTGTCCAAGAGACGTGTCACCTTAAGTACATCAGGTGTTGTGCCAATGTTGGACAAGCTGGGTGACGTGTCAACAGTGTCGCTTGCCATCTCACTGCACGCCCCGAATGATGAATTGCGTAGTCAGCTTGTGCCTATTAACAAGAAATACCCTATCGCGGAATTACTTGAGGCGTGTAAGCGGTATCTTGCTAAGCAAGAAGACACTCATCGTGTAGTGACTATTGAGTACACATTGATCGCAGGCGTTAACGACGGTATCGAGCACGCTAAACAATTGGCAGAAGTGCTTCGGGAGCTGCCTTGTAAAATTAATTTAATCCCGTTTAACCCTTTTTCTTTGTCGAATTACGCGCGCCCCAGCAAAAATGCGATTAACCGCTTTTGGCTGACTCTGACGGAAGCGGGCTATGTAACTACTGTGAGAACGCCGCGCGGTGATGACATTGACGCTGCCTGCGGACAGTTAGCAGGGCAAGTGCAAGATCGTACCAAGCGTAGTGAGCGGCATCGCCAAAGGGCGGAGTTAGAACAGCCTATTCGCTTGGTCTAAATTTTTGGGAGCATACTGCATGTCGTTGTTAAGAATAAAAGGCATCAAGGTATTACCCCTGATATCGGTAATGCTCATCTCTTCGTTGTTATTGTCTGCTTGCGTGACAACCAAAAGCGGCGGCTTCGCATCGAAATTAGATGATAAAAAAGCCTTTGAAACTTCTTTGCAACTTGCGCGAAGCTATATCGCGCAAGGTAATTGGGATCAGGCTAAACGCCACTTACAGTATGTTGAGGCGGAAGACAAAAATAACCCCGAAACTTTAGAGGCATTAGCCTTAGTTTTTCAGAATACCGGCGAGCTTGAGTTAGCTGAACAATATTATTTGCGATCAATTAGCGCGGCACCAACAGCCTCTAGGGTACGCAATAATTATGCAGCCTTTTTGTATGCTCGCGGACGCTATGCGGAAGCGGCGACGCAGCTTGAAGTTGTAGTGCAAGAGCTACTGTATGAGCGTCGTGTTGAAGCTTTTGTCAATCTGGGTCGCTGTTATTTGCAATTAAATGAGTTAACTAAAGCCGAAGACGCGTTCAAGCGTGCTTTCCTGATGCAGGGTGACGATGCGGCGGTACTCATGTCATTGGCAGAAGTGTATTTCCGTATGGAACGATTTGCGGATGCGCAGCGTTTTTACGATGCCTACCTAAGCAAAAATCCAAGCCAAAATGCCGCGGCGCTGTGGTTGGGTATTCGCTTGGCAGACAAGTTTGATGACAAAAATTCGCATGCTAGTTTTGCCTTGGCCTTGAAAAATTTGTATCCAAAATCTGAGGAATACCTGCTGTATAAAGCGTATATGAAACAAAAACAGCAGGGTAGCCGCTAAGGATTTAATATGCCGGGACCAAAGAATAGTTACCCCGGGCCGCCGGGATCAGTATTACACGAAGCGCGCATAAGCGCGGGTAAGTCGGTGCTCGAAACTGCCGAAGCACTGAATTTATTAAATAGCTATGTCGAGGCGATAGAAGAAAACGATTACTCCCGTTTCAATTCACCGCTATTTGCGCGCGGTTACATAAAAAGTTACGCGCGGTACATGGGCTTGGATGAAGCACCTTTATTGAGCGACTGCGATCGGATTTGCCGTCGTGAAGAGCAGAGCAACCAGCGAAGCCATGTTCAAGTCCCCGGTAAGGTTCAGGCGCCTGGCCACGCGGGTTTTATTTTGGCGCTAATTGTGGCGCTGTTAATTTGGTCGTTGTCCTATTGGATATTTTCCGGTCCGGAAAAAAAAGCGCTATCCGTTGTTGTTTTAGAGCAACAGCTACCGGTACTACCGGTGTTGCGGAAGTCGCCGTCGCTCGGTGAATCGCTATTGGGAGGCGAGCCAGTTAAACCCGAAGAAGTTGATGTGCCGGTAGTTGTAGGTGAAATTGCCGAGCTTTCCTTCAAGCTCACTGAGGATGTGTGGTTAGAGTTACGTGACGCTTACAACAGTGTGGTGGTAAGTGGTGTGCAGAAAAAGGGCGAGGTTTTGCAATTCAAGTTGCAGGGCCCGGTCACGTTTAGTACAGCATACTGGCCTGCGGTGTCGATGTATTACAATGAGCGTTTGGTTGAGCTAAAAGAATTGGCAAAGAGTAACGTGGTGCGTGTACAAGTAGGTGAATTATGAAAATGGCATCTCCGATAAAACGCCGAGTATCTCGGCAGATTCATATCGGTAATGTAGCTGTTGGCGGTGATGCGCCAATATCTGTACAAAGTATGACAAACACAGAAACCTGTGACGTCGCTGCAACTGTCGCGCAGATCCGGCGTTTAGAGGCGGCGTGTGCTGATATTGTGCGTGTCTCGGTTCCCAGTATGGAGGCCGCGGAAGCATTTCGTGAGATCCGTAAACAAGTGTCTGTGCCACTAGTTGCTGATATTCATTTTGACCATAAAATTGCGCTGAAAGTATTGGAGTACGGTGTCGATTGCTTGCGGATAAATCCGGGTAATATCGGCCGTGAAGTAAAAGTCCGTGAGGTTATCGATGCCGCGAAATTTCACAATGTTCCGATTCGAATCGGTGTTAACGCGGGCTCCTTAGAAAAGGAACTGCAACGTAAATACGGTGAGCCGACGCCTGAGGCCTTGGTCGAGTCTGCTATGCGCCATATCGATATTCTCGATAAGCTGAATTTTCAAGATTTTAAATTAAGTGTGAAGGCCTCCGATGTGTTTATGGCGGTGGCGGCTTATCGGCAGATTGCATCTCAGATAGAGCAGCCTTTGCACCTTGGTATCACCGAGGCGGGTGGTCTGCGAGGCGGCACGGTTAAGTCGGCGGTGGGCTTAGGATTACTGCTAATGGACGGTATCGGTGACACGATCCGCGTTTCATTGGCGGCAGACCCAGTAGAGGAAGTGAAAGTTGGCTATGAGATATTAAAGAGTCTCAAGCTGCGTACCAAGGGCATTAATTTCATTGCTTGCCCGAGTTGCTCTCGGCAGAATTTCGATGTGATTAGCACCATGAATGAATTGGAGTCACGACTTGACGACGTGACCACGCCACTGGACGTTGCGGTAATCGGCTGCATTGTAAACGGCCCAGGTGAAGCAAAAGAGGCGGAGATTGGCCTCACTGGCGGTACGCCGAATAATTTAGTGTATGTGGGCGGCAAGCCAGATCACAAAGTAAAGAACGATGTATTGATCGACCATCTTGAAAAGTTAATTCGCGAAAAGGTCGCTCTTAAACAAGAACAAGACAAAGACCTTATAGCGCGCAGCTAAGCCATGTTTTGGCGCTTTTATTCATAAATTTGGTCGATAGGGAATAGTTTTGGCACGTATTCAATCAATTCGCGGTATGAATGATATTCTGCCCACCGAAACGCCGGTTTGGCAGTATGTGGAAGCGCGCGTGCGCGATGTACTTGCTCGTTATGGTTATAGTGAAATTCGTTTTCCGATTGTTGAGCACACCGAGCTTTTCAAGCGATCTATCGGTGAAGTCACTGATATTGTAGAAAAAGAAATGTATACCTTTGACGATCGCAACGGCGACAGTTTGACCTTGCGTCCAGAGGGTACGGCGAGCTGTGTTCGCGCATGTGATCAAAACGGTTTGCTGCATAATCAGATTCAGCGTTTATGGTATACCGGCCCGATGTTCCGCCACGAACGTCCACAAAAAGGCCGGCTGCGCCAATTTCATCAAATTGGTGTTGAAACCTTTGGGATGGTTGGTCCAGACATAGACGCAGAGCTTATCTTGCTGACAGCTCGTTTGTGGCGAGAACTTGGTATTAGTGATGCGCTGACTCTTGAGTTAAACAGCATCGGTAATGCCGAGTCGCGCGCCAATTACCGCCAGGCGCTGGTTGACTACTTGCGCGGCTTTCAAGATGAGCTAGATGAAGACAGCAAGCGGCGCTTAGAAACTAATCCACTTCGGGTACTCGATAGCAAAGATCCTAAAACTCGGGAACTGCTAGTCGCTGCACCGGTACTAAGTGACTATCTAGATGACATTTCGCGCAGCCACTTTGAGGGATTGTGCGCACGCTTAGACGCTGTGGGTATTCCTTATACATTGAACCCTCAGTTAGTGAGAGGCCTAGATTATTACGGTTTAACAGTGTTTGAATGGACTACCGATAGCTTAGGTGCACAGGGCACGGTGTGCGCCGGTGGTCGCTACGATGGTTTAGTTGAGCAGCTGGGAGGCAAGGCTACCCCAGCCGTTGGTTTTGCAATGGGTATTGAGCGCTTGGTACTGATGCTTGAAACCTTAAATGTCGCACCTGAAATTCAGCCTCAAGCTGATATTTTTATTGTGTCAGTGGGTGAAAAAGCGGACATTGCGGCTTTGCAAATTGCAGAACAATTACGCGATGCCATGCCGTCGGTAAAAGTGCTGATTAATTGCGGTGGCGGCAGCTTTAAAAGTCAGTTTAAGAAAGCGGATAAATCAGGCGCTTCACTGGCGGTGGTATTGGGAGAAGATGAATTGCAAGGCGGCGAAGCGGCGGTTAAACCACTTCGCGCTGGGCAGGGTGAGCAGCAGTTAGTCGCATTGGCGGAACTGGTTAACCATATTTCTAAGAATCATTTTTAAACGCGACCGGACAAGTCGGAGAGGAAGTTTAGTGGAAACGTATCGCACAGAAGAAGAACAAATCGAAGCCATTAAAAGATGGTGGCAAGAAAATGGAAAGTCCACCGTCTTTGGTATCGCGCTCGCGTTGGCCATTGTATTTGGTTGGAGGGGCTGGCAGGGGCATCAGGAAACGCAAGCAGGCGAAGCCTCAGCATTATTTGATAATTTGTTGATAGCTGACGCCGCCGTGCAGCGCGATGGCAGTAGTTTAAGTACGGCTCAGCATTTGGCTGACACATTGAAAGACCGCTTTGCGAGCCTGAGTTACGGCCAATTCGCTGCCTTGTTTAAAGCGAAATACGCGGTAAAAAGCGGCGATTATGCGGCGGCAACGGCTGAGCTCGAATGGGTTTTAAAACAGGGCCCGAGTGCGCAGATAAAGGCGCAAACTGAAATTCGTTTAGCGCAGGTACTGTATTCGCAAAAAGAATACGGCAAAGCGACTGCTTATTTGAGCGGACTAGCCAGCACGGGTTATGCGGCAGAGGCGGCGGAACTTGAAGGTGATGTTGCGTTTGCACAGGGCGATAAGGCAGCTGCCTTGGCAGCATACCAGCGTGCTAGATCCTTGGCTCGCACGCAGGAAGCACCGGTTAATAATGCAATGTTAGAAATGAAAATTAATGACTTATCTGCAGCCAAGACTGCTGTAGAGGGGGCGAAGTAATGCGGTTTATTTCTGCGGTCAGTATATTGCTGGCAAGTGCGATGATGGTGGCCTGCGCCTCCGACCCTACTAGTCGTGAGCCGGCTAAATTGACTGACTTCAAAGCAGAAAAAAAGCTCAAAGAAGTGTGGTCCTATTCATTGGGTGACGGTCAAGCTGAGGCATACCATCGTATAACCCCGGTGATTGATGGAGATGAGATTTTTATCGCTTCGTCCAACGGTAAAATGGCCGCTCTGAAAAAGTCCAGCGGTAAGAAGGTTTGGAAAAAATCCTACGATCTTAGAATTGCCGGTGGTGTGGGCGTCTCTGGAACGCTGCTGTTCATTGGTACGTCTGATGGCGAGGTTGTCGCGATTGATCGTATCTCCGGTGATATCGTCTGGCGCGTACCGGTAAACAGCGAAGTTTTGGCTGCGCCGCAAAGTAACGGCAGCGTCGTTGTCGTGCAAACCTATGCCGGTGAAGTGCAGGGGCTTAATTTTGACGATGGTAAATTGCTGTGGAGCTACGCATCTCAAGTTCCACGCTTGACCTTGCGCGGCACGAGCACTCCTAAAGTAGTTGGCGATATCGCGATGATCGGATTTGCGAACGGTCGCGTTATTGCGTTTGATATCGATAACGGAAGTGAACTATGGGAACAGCGTATTTCCGTGCCGCAGGGCAGTACTGAAATTGAGCGTTTAGTTGATGTTGATGGTCGTTTGTTGGTAATGGAAGACGGTCAGACCGTCGTCGCTACCGGCTACCAGGGACAAGTCATGGCGATCGATATTCGTAGCGGACGCCCATTGTGGGTGAAGGATACCTCTAGCTACGTCGGCGCGACAGATAATTTGGGTAAGGTATTTGTAGTGACCTCAGATGGTAGCGTAAACGCTATCGACGACAACGGGCAAGGCGCACTGTGGACGCAAACCGTTTTAGCGCGCCGTGAACTGACCGAGCCTGTCGCCTTCGAGGGCGCCATTGGGGTTGGCGATTTTGAAGGATATTTGCACATGTTGGCGCGGGACGATGGCCATTTGCTTGCGCGCACTAAAGTCGACGGTGATGGTCTTCGCGCGCCGATGACGGCTGATGGAAAACTGCTCTACGTCTACGGCAATAGTGGCGAGCTAATCGCGTACAAACTGCAAGACCGTTAAGTAAACATATTGTTATTCGGCCGAGTGCTGATCAGAGTTAAATAGAATTATGGTTCCTGTTATTGCCTTGGTAGGCCGACCCAATGTCGGTAAATCAACTCTGTTCAACCGGCTTACCAAAAGCCGCGACGCTTTGGTGGCGAATTTCCCTGGATTAACGCGCGACCGCAAATACGGCGAAGCCAGTCATGGTAATCGCCGCTATATTGTTATTGATACCGGCGGTATTAATGGCGATGAAGTTGGCATTGACGGTCCAATGGCGCAGCAATCTAAACAAGCTATCGATGAAGCCGATGCTGTCTTGCTTATGTTAGATGCGCGAGCCGGTCTCATGCCGGCGGATGAGGGCTTAATCAAGCATATTCGCAGTTGCTCAAAACCGGTGTTTTTCGTCGCAAACAAGGTTGATGGCACCGACGCGGAAGTGGCAAAGGCCGAGTTCTACAAAACCGGCGCCGCAAAAATTTATCCATTAACGGCGACCCAAGGTAAGGGCGTGCGCTCCTTGATGGATGATGTGCTCGCGCAATTCCCTCAGGAGGCGGAGGACAAGCAGGCCGCGCTGGCAACCGGAAAGAAAATTGCCGTGGTGGGGCGTCCTAATGTAGGTAAATCGACCCTGGTGAATCGAATGCTGGGAGAAGATCGCGTTGTTGTTTACGACCAGCCAGGCACAACTCGCGACAGCGTATATATAAATTACGAGCGAGAGGGTGAAGCGTATACCCTTATCGACACCGCTGGGATTCGTAAGCGTAAGCATATCTCTGAAGCCGTAGAAAAATTCTCAATTGTAAAAACCCTGAAAGCGATTGAAGACGCCAACGTGGTCATTTTGGTTATGGATGGCCGTGAGAGCATTGTTGATCAAGACCTACATCTCTTGGGCCAAGTAGTCGACTCTGGGCGCGCTGTGGTCGTGGGCATTAATAAATGGGATGGCCTTACCGCTGATCAAAAGGACAAGATTAAAAAAGAATTGGACCGGCGTTTACAGTTTATCGATTTTGCCGAAATTCACTTTATTTCTGCACTTCACGGCACAGGTGTTGGTCACCTTTACGAGTCGGTCGAAAAGGCCTATGAGTCAGCGACTCGTCAGTTGCAGACTCGGATGTTAACAACGATATTAGAGGGCGCGGTGCATGATCATTCGCCGCCAATGATTAACGGCAGGCGTATCAAGCTTCGTTACGCGCATCCCGGTGGACAGAATCCACCCATTATTGTGATTCACGGTAACCAGACCGAGAAAGTACCGAGCAGCTACACCCGCTATTTGGAAAAGACCTTCCGGCGCGAATTAAAGATGATGGGTACGCCGATTAAAATTGAATTCAAAACCTCTGAAAATCCCTTTGAAGGTAAGAAGAATGAGCTTACCAAAAGGCAAGTAGAACGAAAGCAGCGCGTTATGCGTTTTGCTAAAGCCAAGTCGGAAAGAAAGAAACGATAGTCGTCACCTGCGAGCAATATTGACACGTCAATCTTGCTCGCTCAGCTCAATGACAGAATCTAGCTAGTATCATGTCTTCACATAGTCCGCAAAATAGAAAGCCAGATCTCGATACACCCGAGCATATCGCCGCGTTCGTCGAGGCCTTCTATGAATGTTTGTTGAACGATGATCGCTTGGCACCGATATTTACTGACGTTGCTAATATCGATATTCGCGAGCATTTTCCACGCATAAGGGCGTACTGGGAAAAACTGTTATTAGGTAAAAATGACTACCATCGTCACACAATGAATATTCACCGAGAGTTGAACGCCAAACAGGCTTTGTTAGCTGACGACTTTACGCAATGGTTAGGTTATTTTATCTACGTTGCCGATCGTGATTTCAGCGGTCCAAAAACAGAGCGTGCGAAGCAAATTGCTACGACAATCTCACAAAATATGCGTAAAGTTATTGATCTTACATAGCCATCTTGGCAATTGATTACTGCCGCTAAAGCATTGCTCACTTTGCAGAGCATCACGATGTGCGCTAGCCAAGAAAAAATTGCTATTTCCAGCCCGCAATGCCACTTAAAAACACCGTCCGAATGGGTGGTGCCCGTTCTCGGTCACTCCGCTAAGATATACTCTGTTTTCCTAATAATTTTAAATAGCAGGGTTAAATTATGCTTTTACAAGGCAAGGTAGTCATTGTATCGGGTATTGGGCCTGGGCTGGGTCAGGAGTTAGCGGTAGAAGCAGCGAAGCAAGGGGCTGTCGTGGCCATGTGCGCGCGTACCGCAAGTAAGCTAGACGAGGCTGAGGCAGAGATCATGGCCTTAGGTTTAAATACCGAAGTATTAAAAGTTGCTACTGATATCAGTGATCGACAGCAGTGCGCAGCTTTAGTTGAAAAAACCATCTCCCGCTTTGGTCGTATCGATGTGCTTTTTAACAGTGCCTACAATCCAGGGGAATTTGGCCCGATTGAATCTGCGAATTTGGACAGTTGGCGTGCCGCAATGGACGTTAACTTATTTGGCACAATGGCCTTAACGCTCGAAACCATCCCGCAAATGAAAAAGCAGGGCGGCGGTGCGATTGTCATGATTAACACTATGGTTACCCGCAAACCTTTACATACCCAAGGTGGCTACGGCGCATCGAAAGCTGCATTGGCGAGCGCAACCTCACATCTAGCACTAGAGCTTGGTGGCTATAATATTCGCGTGAATTCTGCGTATATGGGGTGGATGTGGGGGCCAGCAGTTGAGGGGTATTTACAAATGAACGCCGATGCAGGTGGCCCAAGTGTTGAGCAACAGGTAGCGGCAGTCTCAAAAAATATTCCTCTAGGCCATATTCCAGACGACGCCGACTGCGCCAAAGCAGCGATATTTCTCGGTTCCGACTATGCCTGCGCAGTGACTGGCGCCGCTCTTGATGTAAATGGTGGAGAATATTTACCCCACTAGTGCTCCTTCAATATCATGTTGAAGGAGTACTAGATGTTTCGTTTAGCAAGGGGTAGTGAATTCGGAACGGAGAGGCTTTAGAATCGGGTCACATTTTACAACGTGGCCCGCGCACCTTATGGCTGATCTAGAGCTTTCTTCGCAGACCGATGCGGTAATTCATTCGATTTACCACGGCTTGTTGGAATCGCCACCATGGCAGCAATTTCTGGGTGAACTAAGAGCTCTCCTAGACGGCAATTTTGCGACCTTGCTTTTGCGTCCTCCCAGTGTGCGTGAACAAGGCGTAGTTTTAAATTCAGTTGTATTTTCCCCCGGAGTTTACCAGGCATACAACCAGACTTATTTTGCCCTCGATCCCTTTGTCAATTTACCCGATGGTGAAGTCGTGACCATTGCGGAATTCCTTGCCACTGAGGATTTTCAGCAGTCTGAATATTTTCGTAGCTACCTACAGCCAAGCAATGTGATGCATATTTTGGGTGCGGATCTTTGGTGTGAGGAAGGTTTGCTGGCACGTTTACGTGTTACAAGGCCAGCAGGCACTGATAATTTTGGCGACAGAGAGAAGGCCCTGTGTAGGCAGCTACTGCCGCATTTGCGGCAAGCTATACAAATACATGCTCGGCTTCGGGATTCTGAGACTGAGCGAAGTTTGTATGCTGATACCTTCGATCAGCTGGCAGTCGGAATTGTGACACTAGATGCACTAGGTAATGTAGTGAGCACGAATCCAGTCGCTAGGCGGTTAATTGATAGTGCTCGGGGTTTAATTTTGCGTCAGGGGTGTTTGAAGCTGGAGAGTGTTCACGAGCAAAAGGCGTTCAAGAGTTTGCTGAGCGAGGTTGTTTCTGCACATCATCAGCAGCTAGCCGGTTGCGTTAAGGCTTTTCGAATCGCCGAAGTAGGGCAATTGCAGGGACTAAATTTACTGTTACGGCCACTGCCGCTCAGTGATCGCAGTGGTGAGTCCGCGCCCGCCGTAGCGGTATTTTTGAGCGACCCGATGGCGCCGCGGCAGGCCACAAGTGATGTCCTCATTGCGCTATTTGGCTTGACCCCCGCTGAAGCGCGTTTAGCGATCAGGCTGGTGAATGGCTTAAGTTTAGATGAGGCTGCAATTAGTTTAGGGGTGTCGCGCAACACTGCTAAGTCGCATCTTCGGGCAGTATTTTCGAAAACAGGGGTAACTAGGCAGCCCCAGCTTATTCAATTAATACTGAATAGTGTGGTGACGTTGGCTGGAGAGTAAGTGTGAGTTGCAGATTGGCTTTGCAACTCACACGTGTTTCACGTTAATCGCGAAATTTAGCTACTTTTGGTGGCGGCTTTTGCTGCGGGGGCCTTTTTAGCTGCGGCTTTCTTAGCGGGCGCTTTTTTAACAGCAACCTTTTTCGCTGGTGCTTTCTTGGCCGGAGCTTTTTTCACTGGAGCTTTTTTGGCAGCGGCCTTCTTCACCGGTGCCTTTTTAGCTGCGGCTTTTTTGGGGGCCGCCTTTGTTTTGCTATCGAAACTTTTCGCGGCATCTTGTGCTGCCTTTGCTAACGCTTTGGCACGTTGATAGTCGCTCTTTAGTTCAGCCAGTTGGTTTTTCGCCATAATCATGACGGCTTTGGCATCTAGCTCGAGCTCTTTCGCGCCATTTACTGCTGAGTGGGCCCGATCTACTTGTTTCTGAATTCGACTGTCCATTTTGGCTTTGGCTTTTTTCTGTAAATCACCAAGCTTTTCTTGTTCGGATTTTAATTTTTCACGGGCGCGTTCGGCTTGAGCTTTTGCCTTGTCGATTGCTTTATTGGCATCGGCCATTAAGCGATCTCGCAGCTGTTCAACCTTGGATTCTAGAGATTCAATTTCCTTGCGGATCAATGCAACGGGATCCATTTTCTTATTTGTCATATCAGCGAGCCTCGGTAAACGTATTTATGATGATTAATCGACGAACTTCACTACTTGTAACAGTCATAACATAGCAAACTTTGCGATAATACACAGTGAAACTTTGATATATGGAGATGAACGATGGATAAAGTACAAACTGATGCGATAGAAGCGGCGGTATTTCGGCGTCTGTTGGCACATTTGGACGAGCGCAAGGACGTTCAAAATATTGATCTGATGAATCTAGCCGGTTTTTGCCGCAACTGCCTATCGAAATGGTATGTCGCTGCTGCAGAGCAAGAATCTATGAGTATCGATTACGAAGCGGCGCGAGAGCGTGTGTATGGTATGCCTTATTCTCAGTGGAAGACTGAATTTCAGCAAGAAGCTAGTGCGGAACAATTGGCTGGTTTTGTTAATAAGAGCCCCGATAAATAAGTTTATTATCGGGGGAGGCTATTAAAGACCACCGTTGGGAATAAAGCGATTGTCGGTATTGTTGCGAATCCATAGGAGCATATCACGGTCCAGTTTTTCACCCCGCTTACGCAGTACTTTAGTTAGCCATATCGCCGGGGACTCTTTGCCGGCATCCCAGCCGCTAATGAGTTTTTCTGCGCGGGTAAAAAAGCGTATCAGCGCTAGAATATCGTCATTGCTAAGTTCTACCGCTGCCTGTTGCCACTGATCTTGGCTCACTCGCATAAACACGCCATAGCGTTGCTGTTCTTCATCGGTAAACGGCGCAGGCAATTCTTCTAGGCGGTCTTCGCGGCTAATCGCAATGCAGCGTTGCAGCCATTGTAAATCTATTGAGAGTGCGCTTTTTTCATTCTCGGGTGTCCAACTGCCAATTGCCATTTTCAACGATCCAGATTGCCAACAATGCCGCTAGTATAGCGCATAATCACGGGTGACTTCCGTGATGGTATTTGCTATTTTACTGTGCTTTTATACAGCTATAAGTGCGTGTGTAATGGGTGGTGGTTTTTGCGTAAAATTATTCACTGCGACTGCGATTGCTTTTATGCTTCGGTGGAGTTGCGAGATGACCCCAGCTTAAAAGGTCGTCCAGTTGCCGTTGGCGGAGCGGCAGAGCGCCGAGGCGTAGTCGCCACTTGTAACTATGAAGCGCGAGCATTCGGTATTCATTCTGCGATGCCAACTGCCAGCGCCTTGCGACGCTGCCCAGATTTGATCGTTCTCACACCCCGCATGGACAAGTACCGCGAAGTTGCTTTACAAATACGTGCCATTTTTAGCCGATATACCGAGCAAATTGAACCCCTATCCTTAGACGAAGCTTACTTGGATGTGAGCGATTGTGATGCGTTTCAGGGCAGTGCAACGCGCATTGCGGAGGCGATACGTCAACAGGTTCGTGACGAGGTTGGGATCACGATTTCGGCGGGGGTGGCTCCGAACAAGTTTTTAGCCAAAGTGGCCAGTGATTGGGATAAGCCGGATGGACTAACGGTGATAACGCCCTCGCAGGTTGATGAGTTTGTACTGAGCTTGCCCGTAAAAAAAATTCACGGTGTGGGAAAGGTCATGTCAGCTCGGATGGCGGCAGAGGCCATTTTTTCTTGTGCCGATCTACGACAAAAATCCTTGGATGAGTTGCTTGGCTTGTTCGGTAAATTTGGCCATCAGTTGTTCGATTATGCCCGAGGTATTGATGAGCGCGCAGTAAAGCCGCATCGAGAGCGAAAATCGCTCAGTGTCGAAACAACCTTTGCGCAGGATGTTGTCGGAGTCGACGCGGCGAAGAGCCGAGTCGCTCCGCTATTACTTGAGCTTGAAACAAGACTGCTCCGGCTTGGCGACAAGAAATTTAGTGGTGCTTTTGTAAAGTTAAAATCTGATGACTTTCGCCAAACGACAATTGATAGGCGATATGAGGGCGACTTAACGAGTGTGCTATTTGAACAATTACTCGAGGAAGCCTGGGTTAGGATGGCGTCGCCTTTGCGCCTGATTGGCATCGGAGTGCGCTTTGCGAGTAATGAAGAGAGTGCTAATTCAATTGAGGGCGTTGCAGAGCAACAGCTGGATTTATTTACTGATATTGAGTAGCTAGGTTGAATTAAGGCGTGTCGAGCTAAGAAATTAGGGGCGTAAAAAAGGGCGGTAAAAACCGCCCTTTTTACAGTCTATTAGCCTTATTTGTTCGGGCTGATAACCTGTAGCTCAACGCGACGATTGCGCTCACGGCCTTCGTCAGTGTTGTTGTCAGCTACTGGCTTACTTTCACCGTAGCCTTTCGCTGTTTGACGCGAAGGTGAAATGCCTTGGGTAGCCAAGTAATTCACCACTGACTGCGCGCGCTCTTGCGACAGTTTCTGATTATAAGCATCACTGCCGACAGAGTCGGTGTGGCCCATAATTATAATACTGACGTCAGGTTCGTTTGCGAGTGATTCCGCGACCTTGCGTAGAATGGTTTGTGAATCCAGCATCAAGCGCGATTTATTGAACTCAAAATGCACGCCAGTCAGCTCAACGGTTTGTGAAATAACACAGCCGCGTGAGTTCACTTTCAAACCAGGCAGTGTGCCAGGACATTGATCGATCTTATCTGGTACGCCGTCGCCGTCGCTATCCAATGGGCAGCCTTGCGCATTTACAGGCACGCCGCGTGGGGTGTTCGGGCACTGGTCAATATCGTTTGGTACGCCGTCACCATCGTCGTCAATAGAGCAACCATTTACGTTAACTCGTGCACCTGGTGGTGTATTGGGGCACTGGTCACGGAAGTTTGGTATGCCGTCATTGTCGCTATCGAGTGGGCAGCCGGTAGAATCAACCGGTGTGCCACGCGGTGTATTTGGGCATTTGTCTAAACGGTCTGGCACGCCATCGCCGTCAGAGTCATAGTTATAGGGCAGTGGTTTGTCGCCAAACGGCACTGATATACCAATTAATAATGCGTAGGTATAGAAGTTGTCGTCATCTGGAAATAACGGTGCTTGACGTTTAATAGAGTCTAGCTGGTAGCGCACCTCGCCGCGTATGGCGACAGTATCCAGTTCATAAGTAAAACCGGCGATCGCGTCACTACCGTAGTCTGATTGACTGGCCGTAATGCCCGGTGCTTCGTACTCAACTTCATGGTATGTCAGGCCAATACCTAAATAGGGCTGAACTGGATCGGCATCTAACATGAACGCGCCGCGCGGGAAGTATAGTAAGTCTACGCCACCAGCGGTACGACTATAGGTGTCGTTTTTGGAGTTTTTAAACTCACCGTAGTTAATGTGAGTATCGAACATAACGTAGGAGCTAATTGGCTTACCAATACCAATTTTGCCTTCATTCCCTGAATCGAAGTCACTTTGATCGGCGATTGTAGAACCTAGCATGCCGTGCATGCGCCAGCGGTTATCAAACACGGAGTCTTCGTCGTTTATATCGGCTAGCACCGGTGTAGAGAGTGCGGTTGCGGCTACTATCAGCGCAAGAGTACGCAAGTTCATTTAGTATTCTCCTAGAATAACTACTCAATGGCAAAGCGCGACCCGTAGGCCGCGCTTCTTCCTTTTATATTACGGTGCTAAACCGTCGAAAAGATTAGTGCATTCATCAAAGGTGATATTGCCAAACTCCGAGAACGCCTCCTGATCAAGGCCGAGGATGCCGCCGAGTAGGGTGCCGACCACAGAGGTAACAGGGTCTAGCAAGCAGGCGTCAACAACATCAACCAGTGCACCAAGACCAGGTACGGGGTCTGAGCCACCCAATAGCAAACTGGTGAGTGTACCAAGGCCCACGCCTAAGTCGGGTGCGTCTGGGCTGAGCCCAGTGAAATTACCGGTTATTAGCGCTTCTATAATTGCCTCGGCGGGGATGACCCCTCCGTCATCATTACTGATTAGGGTGGCTAGCAATGGATCAGCTACAAGGCTTACCCCATAGATAACTGGCAGTAAAATCCCTGGAGTCTCGAAGCCTGCGCCTGGAATTGAGCCCAAAGTAAGGACGGGCTCAAGTATTTCACATAGGTCGTTTGAGAAGTTAAACAGGTCGTCGTCAGTGACCGGCAGTACAAGTATTGTTGAGCCGTCCACCGACTTAGTTGGTGGGACATCATTAGTGGTATCGACTTCCGCTTGAACGCACACGGTGCTAAGGCGAAGCAGGCCATTTGCTTTTAAGCGACCTTTCTTGTTTTCGTCGAAACTGGCAGCGGCGGTGGCCGGCGTGAGCACGGCGCCACCTGTTGCGTCGGTAATGTCCTGAAGAGGCACCGCGTCAATAACGGCTGTTTGGCAACCTGCGGGGTCTTGATAGTCACCACTCCAGAAGCCCGGTATAGCTGAAAATCGGACTTTGCTCTCATTGGTAACCCGAACAAGTTTAGATTCAGCGCTATTGGGATCGTCTAGCCACGCTTGGGGCGTGGTTTCGTTGCCGCCGCCGATATCCTCAAACAGTGCGTAGGCTTCGAACTGCTGTCCGCCACGTACAAATTGCTCACCGTCTTCAAGAGTTGTAATTAAGTCATCGCGGCCGACGCAAGCAAATTCGTCGACTTTAAGCGTTTCAGGCTCATTGTCATTGGGGACCATGAACATGCGCAATTCTTTGAACTCGCCTGGATCAACGGCATTAATAATGCGCTGTACACTAAATGGCTCATCACCGCCTGTGTAAGTTAGCGTTAGGTCGAAATCGCCTGCAATTGCGTTTTCTTGCGCGGTGAGGGTGGTGTTTACGGTGTTGTCTGGTACGGGTAGTGCGGTGACGGGATTGCTAAAGGTCCATTTAACTAGCCCGTTGGGGCAGGCTTCAAATGCACCGACGTCTTTGAATTTACAGAGTGCGCGGTATTCAATGCCGTCCAAGAAACTATTTATATACAGTGTATCTGGGCCGTTAGTGTCGTTGTTTTGGCCATCAATACGCTCAATTTTTAAACCTTCAACACGGGCGCTAACTAAGTTTAGCTCAAGGGTGTCGGTGAGCTCTGGTACATTGTTACCGAAGTTGCCTTTCACAACACTTTTTAGCGCGTCGCCTCCAAGTGCTTTCAGTTGCTCATAAGTTTGGCGGTCTACGGTGGTGGCAAAGCCTCCAACCGAGTCTAGCTTGGGCGCGCCGTCTTGGCTGCTGTAAATTAGATCGCCGCTCTCGATGCTCCAGACATCACGACTATCGTCGCTGCATTGGAATCGTAGGATAGTTTTTTCAGGGTTATTTTGGTCATTGAAAGTTTTACGCCCTACCAACTGTAAGCGTTGTTCTGCCGGCACGGATATGGCGGCCGAGTTTAGGCCTTTACAGCTGCTGATTAAACCTTCATTAAGGACACCATCGTCGCCACAGGCTTCAGGGCCAGGGTTTATTACAGCGCAGATGTCTACTTTAGTGAAGGTAGCTGGTTTTAGCTTGACCTCTAGCTCACGAACGCCATTGCCGTCGGGCGTTGCACCATCGCAACCGCCGACTGCTTTATCAACGGCAAATAGTTTCACTGTACGCTCGGTGTTATTGCCGTTGGAGCTAAATGGGTTAATGAAGGTGACCGGTACGGAAGCGTTTTTGGCCACTGGCTGCTGCTGCGAAACAGTAGCTAAGTTAGTATTGAGGCTACAAATGTAAACCGTATCCGTTATGTTCTCTGGTGTTGGTGCATTAGTAAAGTACTGAACTAATTTGTAGTTTTCGACTTTGCTATCGCCGGTAAGTGGATCGAGAAGGATTTCTGGTTTACCAACGATTTTTGGAGAGCCATCGGCGATTGGGGGTACAATTGTGAACGACAAAGGGGCATTACTAGCGGTGTAGGTCTTGCCTGATTGAGTAAAGGTGGCTGTGACGGTAGCATTTATTGTTGCGTCATTAGTGCTCATCTGCACGCGATTCAGAATATCCTGAACTTTGCCATCTCTTCCGGCGTTTCTGAATTTTGGGGAGCCGTCAGTATTGACATCAAGCTCTGCTTTTTTAGGAGAGCCAAGATTCGAGCTTAGCTGCCAATTAACTTGATCGGTTATTACTAGCTCAGGACCCACATTTTTTTCGATGCCGTCGGTGCGAAGGGCGAGCATTCGTACTGAAATCCTACTACCGTTGCCTGTGCCCGGTAGCGTGGAAATATTATCTACAAACTCCATGCGTAAGGTAGTTGGGTCAATGGTGAGTCCTGGACGGTCTGGACTGCGGGCATCGCCACCGCCACCGCAGGCAACGAGTAAGCTCGCTGCAAGTGTCAACGATAAGGCTAAAATTTTCGTTTTCATTTATTCCCCTCCGGGAGAGTCAAGCTGAAACACAATCGCGAAAAATAGTGAAACTTATTCTGTACGTAGTTTCACGGATGTTATTACTAAAAACAACACAATGTGCGGTTAAGCCGCCATGTTAGAGCTAAAAGTGTGAAAATTTCTGTGATCTAGTCATGAAAAAAAGCTTTTGCCCTAAAAAAGGCAGCAAAAATCGATGCTTAGAAACAGTTATGCCCTCAAGGAGGGCATGATTTTAGTCTTGGAGATAGCTTTCTATAGGTGGGCAAGAGCAAATTAAATTGCGGTCACCGAATACGTTGTCGATTCGGTTGACGCTAGGCCAATATTTGCTGTCCCGCAAGCTGGCAACAGGGAAGCCTGCTTCTTCACGTGAGTAGGGGCGATCCCAGTCAGCAATGATATCGACCAGGGTGTGCGGTGCATTCACTAAGGGATTGTTATCTGCCGGTAATTGTCCGCTCTCAACGCGGCCAGCTTCGCGGCGGATGTGAATCATCGCTTCGCAGAAGCGATCCAATTCCATTTTAGATTCACTTTCGGTTGGCTCAATCATCAAGGTGCCGGGCACAGGAAAGGACATGGTGGGGGCGTGGAAGCCGTAGTCCATTAAGCGCTTGGCGATATCCTCTTCACTGATGCCAGTGCTTTCTTTGAGAGGACGTAAATCGATAATACATTCGTGGGCAACACGACCATTGCGTCCGGTGTAAAGCACGGGGTAGTGCTCGTTCAGGCGGGTGGCAATGTAGTTGGCGTTGAGAATGGCAATTTGGGTGGCTTTCTTTAAACCCGCTGCACCCATTAGGGAAATGTATGTCCATGAGATTGGCAGAATACCGGCGCTGCCATAGGTCGCGGCTGATACCGTGTCGTTTTCCTGCTCTAAACCCTCGACCGGGAAGACCGGGTGGTTTGGTAAAAACGGTGCCAGGTGCGCTTTAACGCCGATGGGCCCCATGCCGGGGCCACCGCCGCCGTGGGGGATACAGAAGGTTTTGTGCAAATTAAGGTGCGATACGTCGGCGCCGAATTCGCCTGGCGCGGCAAGCCCAACCAAAGCGTTCATATTGGCGCCGTCGACATAAACTTGGCCACCGTATTGGTGGGTGATGTCGCAAATCTCGCGGATGCCTTCTTCAAAAACGCCGTGGGTTGATGGGTAGGTCACCATCAGGGCCGACAGTTGATCTGCGTGGCGTTCGGCTTTCTGGCGCAGATCTTCAATATCGACATTGCCAAGTTCGTCACAGCCGACAATAACAACGCGCATACCGGCCATCGCCGCAGAGGCGGGGTTGGTGCCGTGTGCTGAGCTGGGAATCAGGCAGATGTCGCGGGCGCTGTCGCCGCGGCTTTCATGGTAACGCTTGATCGCGAGTAGGCCGGCGTACTCGCCTTGTGAGCCGGCGTTGGGCTGCATTGAAAATTTGTCGTAGCCGGTGCAGGCCATGAGCTGCTGTTCGAGCTCGTCTATCAATTGCAGATAACCGCCGACTTGGCTGCGCGGCGCAAAGGGGTGCATATTGCCAAACTCTGGCCACGTGATCGGAATCATTTCTGTGGTGGCGTTGAGCTTCATGGTGCAAGAGCCCAGTGCAATCATCGAGTGATTCAGCGCGATGTCTTTGCGTTCCAGGCGGTTCATATAGCGCAGCATTTCCGTCTCAGAGCGGTGCTGATGAAACACGGGGTGTTGAAGAAACTTACTTTTTCGCTGCAAGCTTGCTGGAATGCCGGGGGTGTCTTCCAGGCTTTGGTCAATCGTGTCTACCGATGGTATCGCTTTGTCGCCGCCAAAAATCTGCCATAAACGTTCTATGTCGTTAGTCGTGGTGGTTTCGTCGAAACTAACGCCTAGGTGGTCTGCACCGCGTCGCAAATTAAGTAATGCGGCCTCGGCTTGGTCGGCAATGGTATTGGTTTTGTCGCCGGTATGAGTTGAGACGGTATCGAAAAACGCGGTATTGCTCGTGTAACCGAGTTGCGCCATGCCAGCGGCAAAGATCCCCGTCATACGGTTGATGCGCAGGGCGATGGTTTTCAGTCCCTCGGGGCCGTGATAGATGGCGTAGAACACCGCCATAATGGCGAGCAGGGCTTGCGAGGTACAAATATTGGACGTGGCTTTTTCGCGGCGAATATGTTGTTCGCGAGTTTGCATTGCCATTCGCAGCGCCTTGTTTCCGCGGCTGTCGACAGATACGCCGATAATGCGTCCAGGAATGGAGCGCTTGAAACTGTCACGGGTTGCGAAGAATGCGGCGTGAGGGCCGCCGAATCCCATCGGCACACCGAAGCGTTGTGCACTTCCGACCACAATATCAGCACCTTGCTCGCCGGGTGGTGTGAGCAGAATCAAGCTCATAATATCGGCGGCGACAACGGTCATCGCGTCTTGGGTCTTAGCTTGATTGGCAATGTCTGTTAAGTCAGAGACGGTTCCATCGCTTGCGGGGTATTGCAACAATACGCCAAAGCAGGGGGTGTTGGCGAGCTCGCTTGCGGCGTCGCCCACAACAATATCAAGCCCCAAAGGAAGTGCGCGGGTTTTTAATACGGCGATAGTTTGCGAGTGGCAGCTCTTATCGATAAAAAATACGTTGCTTTTGTTTTTGCGTGCAGATCGTTTGCACATGGCCATCGCTTCAGCTGCAGCGGTCGCTTCGTCTAGCAATGAGGCGTTGGCGAGTTCCAAACCAGTGAGGTCGATGACCATTTGCTGAAAGTTAAGCAGAGCTTCTAAGCGACCTTGGGCGATTTCTGGCTGATAGGGCGTGTAGGCTGTGTACCAGCCTGGGTTTTCTAGCACATTGCGTAAAATAACGGGCGGCGTAATGGTGCCGTGGTATCCCGCGCCAATAAAAGAGCGCGCGATTTGGTTTTTTGCGGCGATTGCGCGCAATTTACTGAGTGTTACAGTTTCGCTTTGCGGGGCGGGCAGCGGCATATCGCCCCGTAAAATCGACGCCGGCACGGTTTGTTGGATCAGCTCATCGAGTGATTTGGCGCCAACTGCGTGTAGCATCGCGGCAGTTTGGCTGTCGTCTGGGCCAATGTGGCGGGTCAGAAAGTCATCATTTTGCGAGAGAGCGCTGAGATTTTGGGTCATTCTTTGAGTTGCCTGCGTGGTCTGAAGTGCGGCCGCCATTAAACCATATTGAGGCTTTCTTTTCCTTGGCAATTTTCCGCGATCAGCTCAGTTCTTCGCTGCTGATAGCGACACATTCACGATACAAATTGGCATATTCACATCTGCTATATGCTGAGCAAATTTGGCGCAATTCCACTTTGGCCGCCGAGATTCAAAAACCAGTAAAACACGGAATGATTTAGTGTGCCTTAGTCGTTGAAAATAATAGGATTTAGTGGGTTTAGGCTCTCGATATATTTAGCTTTCGCGTTATAAGATGATGCGATCTAACATCATTATTAAGAGGCTTGCGGTGGTTTTGGCTAGACAGGGCAGTACACCAATAAAATGGTGCAGGCTAGTGATGCGAGTTGTTGCAGTGCTGGGCATATTGGGATCTGGTGCTTGCTCATCACTTTCGTCACCAATAGTCGGCCAATTAGCCACTGAGCCCAGCCCGAAGGAGGAGCGTATTTCCTCTTTGGAGGCCTCGCTGGCGGACGCCTTGATCGAAATTGAGAAGATGAAGGCGCGAGCGCCCAGTGTTGATGGCAGCGATATCCTCCCCGCGATTCCCCCTGACGCAGAAACTGGACGTTGCTATGCAAAGTTAATGGCGCCGCCGGTATATGTAGACCGCATTGAGCGCCGTTTGGTAAAAGAGGCCAGCGAGCGCAAGGAGCTTATTCCCGCTGAGTTGGAATGGGTAGATGAAAAGGTATTAGTCAGCGAGGCCCATGTCCGTCTTACCGTTGTGCCCGCAACGTATAAATGGCAGGAAGAGCGGACGCTGGTGTTACCTCCCAGGAGTACGCAGGTGTTGGTGAGTCCGGCGCGCTATGATGTTGTCATTGAAGAGGTGATTGAAACGCCAGAAGAATGGGTATGGCAGGTAGGCCGAGGCGATATCGAAAAAATTGATGAGGAAAGTGGCGAGATTGTTCATCAAGTGCGCATCCCCGCGCGGTATCGGCAAATCAAGAAACAGGTGCTTGTTGAGCCAGCTAAATACCGCAAGACGACTGAACCTGGTGTTTATGAAACGCTGCGTAAAAAGGTAGTTGATGTTCCCGAGCACACCATAGAGGAACGGGTGCCAGCCAAATATAAAACCGTAAAAACGCAGCGGGTACGCCAAGCTGAGAGGGAGGTTACCCATCAGGTAGCGCCGGTGTATAAAGATTACGCCTATCGTGAGAAGGTCAGTGATGCGCGATTGGCGTGGCGTATGGTGCCGTGCGAGCGTGAGATGAGCAAAGAGCTCGGCTATAAAGTGCAGCGGGCTTTGCGTAAATTGGATTACGACACCGGTGGTTTAGATGGCGTATTTGGCAAGCACACACTGGCGGCTATCCATGATTTTCAAAAGAAAAAGGGCTTGGCGACGGGGCGTTTATCCTCAGAAACTCTGTCTGCTTTAGGTATAACTGACGAGTAAACCCGTCTTTTTAGCTGAATTAAAATAACACTGGGCTTGCCGCCATCAAATTAGGCAGCGCACAATACCGGCATGGAAACCTTACCTGCCCTATTGTCCGCTGTCCGCGGTTGCCAACTTTGTGCGGAATATTTGCCGCTTGGGCCGCGCCCCATTGTCATTGCGAATGCGTCTGCGCGATTACTTATTATCGGTCAGGCACCGGGGATGCGTGTTCATGAGAGTGGTATTCCATGGAATGACCCCTCAGGCGATAGATTGCGACAGTGGCTCGCGATTGACCGCGATCAGTTCTACAGCGATACGCGCTTGGCGATTATGCCGATGGGGTTTTGCTACCCTGGCAAAGGACGGTCCGGTGATTTACCACCCCGTAAAGAGTGCGCTCCGCAATGGCATGCGCGTTTGCTTGCGCAGATGCCGGCGGTCGACTTGGTCTTGCTCATTGGTCAGTATGCACAAAATTATTATCTGCAAGATAATTTTAAAAATCTAACTGATCGGGTGCAAAATTATCCTCCTAACAGTAAGTTTTTCCCTCTTCCTCATCCTTCGCCGCGCAACCAAATGTGGTTGCGACGCAACCCATGGTTTGAGTGCGATGTACTGCCTCGACTTCGCGAGCGAATAGCGCCACTACTGGAGACAATATGACCAAAAAACTGGGCCCTTGGCAGCAAGTTAGTCGCCAAGTCGTTTATGAAAACCCCTGGCTTAGACTAGAGCACCACGAGGTTAAGACCCCTGCCGGCACCGATGGAATTTACGGCAAAATTTGTTTTCAGAGTGTAGCGGTAGGCGTGATTCCTATTGATGACGAGGGGAATACGTTTTTAGTAAAGCAGTACCGCTATACATTGGAAGAAGATAGCTGGGAAATTCCAGAAGGGGGTTGTCCATTAGGTAGCTCGCCGCTGCTCACGGCATCTAGAGAATTGGCTGAAGAAACCGGCTTAAGCGCAAAGCGCTGGGCAAAATTAATGGATTTGCACACCTCGAATTCGGTCACCGATGAGCGAGCAGAGGTGTTCTTGGCGATGGAACTAGTGCAGGGTGATGCCGATTTAGAGGCGAGCGAACACGACATTGAGGTCTGTCGGTTACCGCTGGGGGAAGCTATTGCGATGGCGTTGGATGGCCGAATTACCGACGCCATTAGCGTATCGGCCCTATTGAAATTACAGATATTGTTGCACAGCGAGGCAGGTGATTCGCGGCAAGTCTTTACGTCGCTCAGCGAGGAGTTTTTGTAAATTGTGCTATAAATATACAATACACGGATAAGTGGGAATTAACGGTGGAGAATGAAATGCGATTTTTAAATGCGAAATTTCAGTACCTGATACGTAGCTTTATGTTCATTGTGGCGATGAGCTCAGTGTCTGTTCTAGCTGACGATCATGCGAGCAAAACCAAGTCCACAGAAGGTTTTACCAAGGAGCAGGTATTAGAAAAGGCAGATGGCTTCTTTGGTGAAACCACTGCTGGCTTGGCTAAGGCAATTGAGAAGGTGTTTGCTGAGCAGGGCAGTCCTAATGCCATTATTGCGGGCGAAGAGGTGTCTGCAGCCTTAGGTGTTGGTGTGCGTTATGGACAGGGCGAGGTGCAGCTATACAGTGGCGACGTGCTGCCGATTTTTTGGCAAGGGCCGTCGCTTGGTTTTGATATGGGTGCTAACGCATCTAAGGTCTTTACGCTGGTTTACAATTTGACCGATATGACGCAATTAATGCAGCGTATCCCCGGCGTTGATGGCAGTTTTTATGTGGTCGCGGGTGTTGGTGTGAACTATCAAAAAAATGGTGATCTCGTTCTGGCGCCAATTAGAACTGGTGTCGGTTTGCGAGCGGGTGCCAGCGTCGGCTATGTTCACTACAGCGATAAAAAGTCGTGGATACCGTTTTGATCTAATTAAGTGGCAATAAAAAGGGGAGCAGTGCTCCCCTTTTTATTGTGCGGTTTTTAAGTCTGATCTTCGAGTTGCTCTGTTTCTACCGGCTCTTCGTCAACAGCGGGTGAGGTGGTTTTATTTTCTAAGTGGCGGCGATAGAGCTCGTTTAAATATCCCGTTAAATGGTTCACAACAATCTGTGTGCGCAGTGATATCGCTAATTCAAATGCGTGCTGTGCGTCGGGTAATTCGGCAAAGCTCACAGCTTGATTCGACACTTCTTTCAGCGCGCTATATAGGACGCGCGATTCTTCTACCGGCACCAGCGTGTCGGCCTCGCCGTGAATAATTAAGAATGGCGGAGCATCTTTGTGCACCCAGTACAGAGGGGAGGCTTGGCGCCACAACTCCGGCGATTCCGCGCGCGTCTTTTTCAGCACCTTGGCAGAAACCCACTGACTTAAAGATTCACTGCTGCGTTGACCTTGGCTATTTAAAAAGTCGTAAACTCCGTAGAACGGTATACAGCCTTGCACCGTGGTATCGGCGCTTTCAAATCCGGGTTGGAATTCCGGCGCGTTGGCACTCAGTGCAAGTAGGCTGGATAAATGGCCGCCTGCGGAGCCGCCGGTCGCAATTACAAAGTCGGGGTTGCCGCCGTATTCGCCGATGTTTTCTTTGATCCAGTGCAGGGCGCGCTTGCAGTCGATAATGTGTTCGGGGAATGTTGATCCTGGGCTAAGGCGGTATTCAACCGCGACACAGACCCAGCCATTGGCAGCCATTTGCGTCATAAGCGGCAAGGCCTGTTCGTTCTTGCTCCCCATGTTTTCCAGCCACGCACCACCGTGCATCTGGAATAGCACGGGCGCGTTTTGGGGAGCGTCGTCTCTTTGATAAATATCGACTCGCAGTGAGCGACCGTTTACCCGGGAGTATTCAATATTTTTGTGACGTTTTACGTTTGCCAACTTGTATGAAAAGGGCTTGGCGAGGCGCTTCGCGTCGGGTTCTATCAGCAGCGAGCTAGATGTGTCCAGTGTTTGCTCCGGCCCTAATTGCAGTGCATAGCGAACGGCTTGAGCCATGATGGGGTCGGCGCGCTGGGCTCTAAAGTAAAAGACGGCGATGGCGGTCCAGCTGCAGAGCGCAATGGCAAGGCCCAGTGCATCGCTTAGGCCGCTGAGCTCGCCGAGCATGATAATGATGAGTGTTAAGCCGACTTCAATGGCGATTACGTGCAGGGCGAGTTCGCCCGTTATGTAGCCAAGGATAAAGCTTAATATGCCCAAAAATTCGGGTTTAGATTTGTGGGGGTGGTAGACATTCCACGCCGTCCAAGCCCAGATAAGTGATAGCAGCAACATAGTGTGTTCTCTATTGGATGGAGATTTAGTGCGACCATAATAGGTCATGCGTATGGCGATCTCTACTGCCGACTGAGTGGCAGTCCTTATACCAAGACGCGTCTTAGCTTTATAAAGCTGCGGTCTCATTGTATCGAATAGCCGTGATGTAATAGCTCTGTTGACCTTTTGGGGTGGTGACAATGACCTCGTCATCTAGTCGTTTACCTAACATCGCCTTCGCAAGTGGTGAGTCCATCGATAATTTGCGCAGACTTAAGTCAAATTCATCGGGACCGACGATACGATATTCACTCTCTTCGCCGCTGTCGTTTTCAATGGTGACCCACGCGCCAAAATAGACTTTGTTTTGGTCGCTGGGTATGTGGCTGACCACGTTCAGCTCTTCTAGGCGCTTAGTGAGAAAGCGCACGCGACTGTCAATTTCACGGAGACGGCGTTTGCCGTAAATATAATCACCGTTCTCTGAACGATCGCCGTTCTTTGCCGCTTCGTGTACGGTGGCGGTGACCGTTGGGCGCTCTACTTTCCAGAGTTGACGAACTTCATCGCGCAAGGCTTTTTCACCCTCGGGGGTGATATAGCAGGCGCCTTTGGGGCTTGGGGGGCGGTAGCGAGTCATTGTTAGTGGCGTCGGCGGTGTATTTAAGGAATCATAGCGCGGTATGGTAGCGCAGCGATCGTGATTAAAGGATAGCGGAATGATGAAAAAGTGGTTTGCGGCAAGTGTTCTCTCATTAGCTTTGGCGCCGATGTCCTACGGTGGAGAGCTTGAGCTGAACGGTAGCCTGGAACAGGGCGGCTTGATTTGGGCGACGGTTGAGCTTGGGAGCACGGTTAGCCTGGACGGTAAGTCTGTACCGGTGGCCGATAACGGGTTGTTCGTGGCGGGCTTTGATCGTGACGCTAAACCAAGTGCTGCCCTAAAGGTATGCAACCCAGCGGGCGCCTGCGAAAACCAGGTACTTAGCATTGCGCAGCGCAGCTATGATATTCAACGCGTTAATGGCGTGCCCCAGCAAACCGTTACGCCGCCGGCCAGTGTGCTGGAGCGAATTAGGCGTGAAGGGGCGTTGGTGAGTGCGGCGCGCAGTCAATTCTCTACGCGACAAGATTTTGTTAAAGAGTTTACGTGGCCGCTATTGGGGCCGATCACGGGTGTATTCGGCAGTCAGCGTGTCTATAATGGCAGCCCTGGTCGTCCTCACTACGGCTTAGATATTGCCGCGCCGACTGGCACCAGAGTGTCGGCACCCATCGATGGCGTCGTGACCTTGGCCTACCCAGATATGTTTTATTCTGGCGGCACCTTGATTATCGATCACGGTTTGGGTGTATCGTCGACCTTTATTCACCTGAGTAAAATTCTCGTGGAAGAAGGCCAAGTGGTGCAGCAGGGTGATGCTATTGCGGAGGTCGGTGCGACCGGGCGAGCGACTGGGCCGCATTTAGACTGGCGAATAAATTGGGCAGATCGACGCCTTGATCCCGCCTTAATTATAGGGCCGATGCCGCAGCAGCAAGGGGCAGAATAGCTGTGTTGCCAGCTTGGGCTTTGCGACGAGCTGCACTAAACCTGAAATCAATGAATTTTGAGTGTATAAAAACCAATGATTGATAAGAAACTATTAGAAATACTGGTCTGTCCCGTTAGCAAGGCGCCGCTGGATTACGACGAGCAGCGCAATGAATTAGTGTGCCGTGCAAGCGGTTTAGCATACCCCATTCGCGATGGTATTCCGGTGATGTTGGAGTCTGAGGCGCGAGTTTTAAGCACGGATGAAAAACTCGGCTAGTCTAAATTCTCTGCCAGTGTAGATGCGTCGCACGGCCAAGCTGTGCGCACGCTGTGAACAAGATACAAATACCCGTTATTTCGATATACTTGGCGTTTTTTCGCCGCAGATCCATCTGTGGCGCGTGGCTGTTATGCAATTTTTGCCAGCCACCTAAAATGCCCACGGAGTGAGAAAGTTTCAATGAAAAGCGCCGCCATTCGCGAAGCCTTTATTCAATATTTTGAAGGCAAAGGACATACCCACGTTGCCAGTAGTTCACTTGTGCCGGGTAATGATCCGACCTTGCTGTTTACCAATGCGGGGATGGTGCAATTCAAAGATGCCTTTCTTGGGCGCGAAAAACGCAATTATGTTCGGGCAGTAAGTTCCCAGCGCTGTGTGCGCGCGGGTGGTAAACACAATGATTTAGAGAATGTCGGTTACACCGCCCGTCACCATACCTTCTTTGAGATGCTGGGTAATTTCAGCTTTGGCGATTACTTTAAACACGACGCGATTACTTTTGCGTGGGAGTTTTTGACCTCGCCAGCATGGATGGGTATTCCCGCTGAAAAACTGTGGGTTACTGTGTACGCCGACGATGACGAGGCGTATCAGATTTGGAATGAGCAAATCGGTGTTCCCGCCGAGCGGATGGTACGTATCGGCGACAATAAGGGCGAAAAGTACGCCTCAGACAATTTTTGGTCGATGGGTGATACCGGCCCCTGTGGCCCCTGTACTGAAATTTTTTACGACCACGGTGAAGACGTGTTCGGCGGCCCGCCGGGCAGCCCCGATGAAGATGGCGATCGCTATATAGAAATCTGGAATAATGTGTTTATGCAGTTTAACCGCGACGCTGATGGCACGATGGCGCCGCTGCCTGCGCCCTCGGTGGACACCGGCATGGGCTTAGAGCGTATCTCTGCCGTAATGCAACACGTGCACAGCAATTACGAAATTGACTTGTTTCAAAACCTGATCGCGGCAACCGCTGCTGTGTTAAATGTGGCCGATCTTGAACATACCTCACTACGCGTGATCGCTGACCATATTCGCTCCTGTGCCTTTTTGGTGTCGGATGGTGTTATGCCGTCTAATGAAGGTCGCGGTTACGTACTGCGCCGGATTATTCGCCGCGCGGCCCGTCACGGTAACAAGCTCGGCGCTAACGCGGCGTTTTTCCACAAATTAGTCGCGCCACTGGCCGCCGAAATGGGTGAGGCCTACCCGGAGTTAATTACTCGGCAGGCACAAATAGAGAAAGTATTGCTGCAAGAAGAAGAGCAATTCGCTAAGACCCTCGAGCAGGGTATGAAAATTCTCGAGCAAGATTTACAGGATTTAAGTAGCAGCCAAATTCCCGGTGATACCGTTTTCCGTCTTTATGATACCTATGGCTTCCCGGTTGATCTCACCGCTGATATTGCCCGTGAAAAGGGCCTGAGTGTGGACCTTGATGGCTTTGAGTCGGCCATGGAAGCGCAGCGTAGCCGCGCTCGTTCGGCCTCCAATTTCAAAGTCGATTTGAGCGACGAATTGGCACTAGACGGTGAAACCACCTTCTCTGGTTATCAAGACTTGGCCGGCGACGCCCCAGTACTGGCGATTTTGCGCGACGGTCAACGTGTGAGTTCGCTGAAAGAAGGTGATGAGGGGATTATCATTTTAGAGCGCACCCCGTTCTATGGTGAATCCGGCGGTCAAGCTGGTGATACAGGCTATTTGACGGCGGATGGCGTGCGCTTTGAAGTGCGTGACACACACAAGTCAGGTGGTCACCATTTGCATCACGGCGTGGTCTTGAGCGGTGTTATCGCTGAAGGCGAAACCTTGCAGGCGACGGTTGATAGTGACGTTCGTCAAGCGACGGCCCTAAATCATTCGGCCACCCATTTATTGCACGCGGCCTTGCGCCAAGTCCTGGGCGAGCATGTTAGCCAGAAAGGGTCTTTAGTTGACTCGCAGCGACTGCGCTTTGACTTCTCCCATTTTGAGGCGGTCACCAAACAGCAACTCGCTGAAATCGAGGGCTTGGTAAATCAGCAGATTCGCTTAAATACCGAAGTTAAAACCGAAGTGATGGACATGGAAAGTGCCGGTAAGCGAGGCGCTATGATGCTTTTCGGTGAAAAATATGGCGATAGCGTGCGGGTTCTTAGCATGGGTGGCGATTTCTCTATCGAGCTTTGCGGTGGTACCCATGTTCAGCGCAGCGGCGATATTGGCGTGATGCGTATTACCGCTGAATCAGGCATTGCGGCTGGCGTTCGCCGTATAGAGGCAGTGACTGGCGCTGCGGCGCTGGCGGCATTTGACAGCGCAGAAAACGAATTGAGCCAATTGGCCGGCCTGTTAAAAACGGGTCGCGACAAGCTTGGCGACAAAGTCCAGCAGCTGCTTTCTCAGCAAAAGCAGTTGGAAAAAGAGTTAAGTGCGCTAAAAGGCAAGTTGGCCAGCTCCGCCGGAAATGACCTAATGAGTCTGGTTGAGGAAATTAATGGCATTAAAGTATTGGCGACCAAGCTCGACGGCGCCGATGCCAAATCTCTGCGCGACACAGCAGATCAGCTGAAGAACAAGATGGGTTCAGGTGTTTTATTGTTGGCGGCGGACGAGGGCGACAAGGTGTCTTTGGTTGCCGGCGTGACAAAAGACCTTACCGGTCGTTTTAAAGCCGGAGATATTATGAAGCTTGCCGCTGAAGCGGTGGGTGGCAAGGGCGGTGGTCGCCCCGATATGGCCCAGGGGGGTGGAACAGACAGTGCGTCGATACCCGCGGCGCTGCTGGCGGTGCGGGAATATTGTCTTGCAAAATAGCGGCTGGCTACGTAAATCACGTATAGCCGGCACTGAGCCATTTCCTTTAAATTTGATCTGGTGTTTAATGAGCGCCCTCTGCGGCGGGTGTTCATTAAGTAGAAGCGAATCATGAGTCTGATAGTTCAAAAATTTGGTGGTACCTCGGTCGGGACAGTCGAGCGTATAAAAGCGGTAGCTCAGAAGGTGGCGGGCTTTCGCGAACAGGGACACGATATCATTGTTGTGGTGTCGGCAATGAGTGGCGAGACCAATCGACTGATCGAATTGGCTAAGGCCATGCAGACAACGCCGACTCCCCGTGAATTAGATGTGCTGGTGTCGACTGGCGAACAGGTGACCATTTCCCTGTTGTGTATGGCCTTGCATGATCTGGGGCAGGGTGCAAAGTCGTATACCGGTACGCAGGTGCGAATCCTGACTGACGAAGCGCATACCAAAGCGCGGATTCGGGATATCGATGATGTCAAAATCAGAGAAGACCTAGCGGCGGGTAATGTCGTTGTTGTTGCGGGTTTTCAGGGTGTAGATGAGAACGGGAATATCACGACCTTAGGTCGCGGTGGCTCAGATACAACCGGTGTTGCCTTGGCTGCGGCATTGAAAGCAGACGAGTGCCAGATTTATACGGATGTTGATGGGGTGTATACCACTGACCCTCGGGTGGTGAGTAAAGCGCGTCGACTAGATCGTATTACCTTTGAAGAAATGCTGGAAATGGCCAGCTTGGGATCGAAGGTATTGCAAATTCGCTCTGTGGAGTTTGCGGGTAAATACAATGTACCGTTACGGGTACTTCACGCTTTCCAGGACGGTCCCGGTACATTGATTAGCTTAGAGGAACAATCAGATATGGAAAACCCGGCAATTTCGGGTATTGCTTTCACCCGCGATGAAGCAAAGATTACCGTGTTAGGTGTACCAGACACCCCGGGCTTGGCCTATCAGATACTCGGCCCAGTCAGCGATGCAAATATTGAAGTCGATGTAATTGTTCAGAACGTAGCAGAAGACAACACCACAGACCTTACTTTTACGGTAAGTCGTGGCGATATGGCAAAGGCTGAAGCCATTGTGCGCAATCTGGTGAAACAAACAGGTGCGCGAGAAGTCAAAACCGATGACAAGATTGCCAAAGTGTCTTTGGTTGGCGTAGGAATGCGCTCCCATGCTGGTATTGCCAGCAAAATGTTTAAAACTCTGGCAGAGGAGTCAATCAACATTCAGTTGATCACAACATCTGAAATAAAAATTTCGGTGGTGGTTGATGAAAAATATTTGGAGCTAGCCGTTCGGTCGCTGCACACAGCGTTTGATTTGGATTCGGAGCCCACTATTTAATCTAAATCGCTTGAGCTCTAGGTTGTCGAAGGATTGGCAGTAGAGTGAAGCAGTGGGCTCTTACAAGGAGATGCCAAAATGTTAATTTTAACTCGTCGTATTGGTGAGACTTTAATGGTTGGTGATGAAGTCACTGTCACTGTACTCGGTGTAAAAGGCAACCAAGTTCGTTTGGGTGTTAATGCACCGAAAGATATCGCTGTTCATCGCGAAGAAATCTACGATCGCATTCAAACAGAGAAAGACGGCAACAAGTAAAACGCCGAAAAATAGGCTCTAGGTCTTTGCTTATTTTCTCAGTGTGGTATCATGCCGCCCGATTCGTTAAACAGCGCTATGTGCTGATTAACACTCTACTTTTTGGATAATTGCACAATCGGAATTACCAAGCAGAGAGATATCCCGGAGAGGTGGCCGAGTGGCTGAAGGCGCTCCCCTGCTAAGGGAGTATGCGGTTAATCCTGC